>DKOX01000104.1 GCA_002470925.1 Opitutia bacterium UBA7350
ACCTATCTCCCGTTGGCGGAGCGGGTGGCGACTTGGCAAGGCGCTGAGGGGGGGCCTTTGGGTTTGGCATTAAACGGCGGGCAGGGGACGGGTAAATCGACTTTGGCGGCTTTTTTGAGGGTTTATTTGGAGCGTTTTCACGGTTTGCGGGTTTTTGTGCTGTCGTTGGATGATCTGTATCTAACGCGGGCGGAGCGGGCTGAATTGGGAGAGCGGGTGCACCCGCTGCTCGCCACGCGTGGGGTGCCGGGTACGCACGATCTGGAGATTGGCATGGATGTTGCAAATGGGTGCTTAAACCATGAACACACAACGATCCATTCCCCTGTCTTTGAGAAAGCAAATGACGACCGTGCGCCCCGCGAGGTTTGGCCGGTTATTTCGGCTCCGGTCGATCTTCTGATTTTGGAGGGTTGGTGCGTGGGTGCGCTTCCTGAACCGGAGACGGCGCTCGCTGAACCGATCAACGAACTGGAACGCGCGGACGATCCCAAGGCGGTATGGCGGACTTACGTTAACGAGCAACTCAAAATGAATTATCAAACTTTCTTTTCCTTATTCCCCCGGCAGGTGATGCTAAAAGCCCCGGATTTTGATTGTATTTTGGGTTGGCGAACCAAGCAGGAGCATAAATTACGGGAAAAATTGTCGGCTTCGGGAGCCGCGCATGCCGGTTTGATGGATGATGCCGCGGTGGCGCGCTTCATCATGCACTACGAGCGTTTGACGCGTTGGATGCTCGCGGAAATGCCCGCCCGGGTCGATGCTTGCATTGAATTAAACGAAGCGCATGGGGCCGAGCGCCTTGTGTTCCGGGACAATGGCTAAGACCGCATGGTTGATTTGCACGGATCTGGATGCCTCGCTTCTGGATGCTGAATACCAGTGGACCGGCGCGGAGGTTGCCCTGAGTGCGGTGCGCGCTTTGGGCGTTCCTCTGGTCCTTAATTCAAGCAAGACCTTTGCGGAGATGGCGCCTTTTGCCGCTGCGCTCAATCCACTCGCGCCGGTGATTGCGGAAAACGGCACCGCGATCGGCTATCCGCAATGTTGGGGCTTGGGGGCGGCAGATGTGGCGGTGGATTCCTACAGCGTTGAATACTGCGGCATGCCGCGGACAGAATTATTGCGAATCGCGCACGATCTGCGGGAGCGTAAGGGGTATCGCTTTCGGGGTTTTTCGGAGATGGAAGCGGAAGCATTGACCGAGATGCTGGGTCTTGACGCCAAGCAGGCCCGTGCCGCGTTGGAGCGACACGGCAGCGAGCCGATCGACTGGCTGGACTCCGTGGAAGCGCTTGAGGAATTCAGCGATGCGTTGGCAGGGGAGGGTGTTGCGCTGGTGCGGGGCGGACGTTTTGAGCACTTGATGCCTGCGCACCAAAGCAAAGGTGCCGCGCTGATGGAGGTCCTGCAACGCTACCGGTCGCGTCAGCCAGAGTTGCAATGGAACGTCCTCGCGATTGGCGACAGCCCCAACGACTGCTCCATGCTCGAAATGGCCGATCAAGCTCTTGTGATTCCCAACCCCAAGCGCGGAACCCTGAAGCTAAAACGCCCCGATTACGAAGTGGCTCCTGCGCCGGGGCCGGAGGGCTGGGGAGTCTCCGTTCTCAATTTCCTATCCACCCAAGTTTCATCTACCACTAACGACGACAAGCGCCATGAGTGACTTCCACCAAAGCGGTATCATTACCAACTTCCACAATCTCGCCACCCGTTCGCCGGAAAGTTTGGAGCAGGATGTTTTTAAACTCTCACGCAAGAATCCGGTTGGACTGATCCTCCCCTCGCTGTATTCGGAGCTCGAGGGGGTCGCCCTGCCAAAAATCATCGATGTCCTTAGCGAGATTGATTATTTGGATGAAATTGTGATTGGCCTCGACCAAGCCGACGAAGACCAATACCGCTATGCCTTGAAATTTTTCGACCGCCTGCCGCAGGGGCACAAGGTGCTTTGGAATGGGGGACCCCGCTTACGTGCAATCGATGCGACCCTTCGAACTTTTAACCTCGCCCCGCTCAACGAGGGCAAGGGTCGCAATGTTTGGTATCTCCTCGGCTACCTCCTGGCCCGCAAGCGTTCCCAGGTCATTGCGATCCACGATTGTGACATCCTTACGTATAACCGCGAGATGTTGACGCGTCTGATTTACCCCGTGCTCAATCCCAGTCTCAATTTCAGCTACAGCAAGGGCTACTACGCCCGCATTGCCGAAAACCGAATGAACGGCCGGGTCTGCCGTCTGCTCATTACCCCGCTGCTCCGCGCCCTTAAGAAAATCTGTGGCGAGAATGATTACCTCGAATACATGGACAGCTTTAAATACGCGCTCTCCGGAGAATTCGCCTTTAACCGCGATATCGTTGCGGACATCCGCATTCCCTCCGACTGGGGTCTCGAGATGGGGATGCTTTCTGAAATGTACCGCAACCACCAGAAGAACAAAATCTGCCAAGTCGACATCGCGGATTTCTACGACCATAAGCATCAGGATCTCTCGCAGGCCGATGCCAAGCGCGGCCTCGCAAAAATGAGTGCCGACATCTCAAAGTCCCTCTTCCGCAAACTGGCGACCTACGGCGAGGTGTTCTCCAGTGCAAAAATCCGGACCGTCAAAGCCGCCTATTACCGCACCGCCCTCGATCTAATCGACAGTTACGAAAACGATGCCACCATGAATGGACTCGCCTACGACCGCCATAAAGAGGTCCAGTCGATCGAGGTCTTCTCGGAAAGCATCATGCGCGCGGGGGATGAATTCCTCAACCAACCCACTGACACTCCATTTATTCCGAGCTGGAAACGCGTTCGTTCCGCAGTGCCCGATATCGAGAACCAACTCCTGCAGGCGGTCGAGGAGGACATGGAGGAATTTAAACCCAAGACCCGCCGGGTCGCGAAAGGCAGTAAATTACGACAGGCAATCCAACAACACCTCGTCGAGATTTACCCCGCGGCAGATGCCCCCGCCCTCGCCGAAAAAATCCTCGGCATCGCCGGGTTTGGGCGCAAGGACCCGATCCTTTCACGCGGTCAGAATAAATGGACCGAGGCCGACACCGTTCTCATCACCTACGGTGACTCCATCCTGCAGGAAGGCGAAGCGCCCCTCAAAACCCTCGCGCGTTTTACCGGTAAGCATTTGGGCCAGACTATCAGTACCCTGCACGTCCTGCCCTTTTTCCCCTACAGTTCCGACGACGGTTTTTCCGTAATTAATTACAAAGAGGTCAACCCTGCCCTTGGAAATTGGGCTGATTTGGAGCAACTCAATACCCAGTTCGAAATCATGGCGGACCTCGTCATCAATCATTGCTCCGCTGAATCCGAATGGTTCCAAAACTTTTGCGAGGGCAAGACACCCGGTGCGGGATATTTCATCGAGGTGGATGATGCCTTCGACGCGAGTGAGGTGGTGCGCCCCCGCTCCAGTGCACTTTTCCGTGAGGTGGAAACCGATTCCGGAAACAAGAAAGTCTGGTGCACTTTCAGTCACGACCAGGTCGATTTGAACTTCGCCAATCCCGAAGTCCTCTTTGAGGTCATTTCGATTATCAAATTCTTCATCGAGAAGAAGATCAAATACTTCCGTCTCGATGCCATTGCCTTCCTCTGGAAACGCTCCGGAACCAGTTGCGTCCATTTAAAAGAGACCCACGAAATCATCAAACTCCTGCGCCTCGTCCTTGAAAACCTCGAACCGCAGGCCGTTCTGATCACCGAGACCAACGTCCCCAACCGCGAAAACCTCAGCTACTACGGCAATGATAACGAAGCTCATTTGATCTATAACTTTTCCCTACCACCCCTCCTTATTCATGCCCTCCTCAAAGGCGATGCCACCCTTTTAAAGAATTGGATGATGTCGATGCCCCCCGCCCGGCGCGGGCGCAGTTACCTCAATTTCATTGCCTCGCACGATGGTATTGGGGTGCGTCCCCTTGAGGGTCTCGTGAGCGGAGCGGAGCAAGCCGCGCTCCTCGAAACCCTCGAGTCCTTTGGCGGCACTATCTCAAAACGCACCAACACCGACGGTTCCGAATCGCCCTACGAGGTGAACATCAGCCTCTTTGATGCCCTGCGCGGCACCATTGCCAAGGGGGCGGATCAGCACCAGCAAGCGCGTTATCTTTGTGCTCATACCATTCTGCTTGCGCTCGAAGGCATCCCCGCGTTCTACATCCACAGCCTCCTCGCCACCGAAAATGATGACCAACGGCGCGAAGCAACCGGCCATGCCCGTGCGGTCAACCGACACCAGTGGAAGCTCGACGCACTCATGCAGCAACTCGACGACCCCCAGAGCCATCACCATCACCTTTTTTACGAACTCAAGCGCCGCATCGCGATCCGCAAGCAACAGATCGCCTTTCATCCCAACGCCACCCAACTCACCCTTCACCTCGGCGACCAACTCTTTGCCTTCTGGCGCGAAAGCCCCAACCGTTATCAGAGCGTCTTCGCCATCAACAACATTTCCGACCAGACCCAAACCGTGGCCCTGCACGAGCTTAACCTCATCGGCACCGAAAATTGGCGCGACCTCCTCAGCGATCAACACTACGACCCCGGCCAAAAAACCATTGAGTTGCCGCCTTACGGCTCCCTTTGGATCACCAATTCCTAGGTTTTGAAACCTTCGGCACGCCCGCTTTGTAATCTTGACAGCCTTGGTCCGGCACCCTTTTATCTGGCGCTTTTCCTATCATTCAAACGTCACGCTCGTCATGAAACCCACTTTCCGTCCATCCAAGATCCGTCGCGCCCGTAAATTTGGCTACCGCGCCCGCAAGGCTACCCATGCCGGCCGCAAGGTGCTCGCCGCCCGTCGCGCCAAGGGTCGTCATCGCCTCGCCGCTTAGGCACAGCGCAACCACGGTCGTTGCCATGGCTGTCCCGGCGCAACAACGACTGCGCACACAAAGCGATTTCCAACAAGTCCGCAGTCGAGGCACTCGTATTCACTGCGGGCTTTTTATTGCGCAATATTTAAAGCATGAGCAAGAAAACGCCAGCCATCCAGCCCCGCGCCTCGGCGTCATCGCCAGTCGCCGCGTCGGTAACGCGGTCAAACGCAACTACGGCAAACGACTCATCCGCAACCTCTTTCGCAAACATCAGGCGCTTATCCCGGCCGGATACGACCTCGTCATAGTCCTCCGCTCAAATTTCGCTTCGGTTCCCTTTGCCGATTTGGAATCCCGTTTTCAAGAGCTTTGCCAAAGCATTTCCACCACTGCATGAAACCCGCCCCTCCAAGCCTTCCCGCTCAGGCTGCTGCCCTCATGGTGCGCTGTTATCAATTGCTGCTCTCGCCCGTCAAATACGCCCTCTTTGGCCCCGCCTGCGGTTGCCGCTTCCACCCCACCTGTTCCGCTTATACCCGCGAAGCCTTCCTCCGGCACGGATTCTTCCGTGGTTTCCTGCTCGCTCTGCGTCGCATCCTGCGTTGCCATCCATGGCATCCCGGTGGTCCCGATCCCGTCCCTAATTTGAAAACTTGCTCGCCAGACGAGTCTGCACCACATTTGAACAAAGTATCTAATGGATAAGAAAAATACCTTCTTCGGTCTCCTCTTCCTCGCAGCAGGCTTCCTCGTCATGTTTTGGCAGGGTGCGCAACTCAGCGACTCCCCAATGCCAACGCCTACCGAGCCCACCGCTCCGGAAGCCGCCCCTGCCTCGCTCGAGGCGCCTTCCGCACCCGTATCGCCGGAAGCGGCTCCCGAGGCCGCTCAAATGCTGGAGCTCATGGCGCGTGACCTGGAGCCGGAAGCCGCCCCCGCCGTTCTTGAAGAAGGCGTATCACCGGAAGCCGCTCCCGAGTCCATCACCGCGATTGCCAATGATTTTATCGAGGTTGAGTTTACCAATCGCGGCGGCGCGATACGCCGAGTCAATTTCCTGCAAACGAAACGCGGTGGTCGCGACGACTATGTTTTCAATGACAAGGGCTACTTGCCCGCCCTGAGCCTTGGATTGCCCAAAAGCGACGGCTCCATTCGCGAATTCGACATGGCCTACCGCGTCGAATCCCGTTCCGCCAACAGCATTACCTTTACGCTGCAAGCCGGCCCCGAACTTCGGATTCACCGCACCTATTCCCTCGCGGCCGGATCGGGCAACGGGCAGGATCCCTACATTATCGAGCACCGCACCCGCTTCGAAAACCTCGGCGCCAATCCCAAAGCCTTCTCCACCCTCTATCTCAACCTCGGCACCATGCGTCCCATTTCAGATGGTGCCATGCAGCAGAGCTACGTTAACGTCGGCTACTTCGACGGCAACGATGCCAAATTCAAAGCGGTCACCAAACTGACCGGCAGCAGTGGTTTCCTCGGGATCGGAGCCTCCGCGCCCAAGGATCAAATTATCATCAACAAAGGAGCGCCCCTCCAATGGACCTCCGTTAAAAACCAGTTCTTCGCGGGCATCCTCTCGGCCCGTGAGACCAGCGCGGAAAGCCTCGTCATTTACCCGGTTTACAGCAAACCCGCCGCCCCCGGTGAGCTTGCTCCCCGCACCGGCATTACCGGTAGCGCCGCATACGCCTTTGGAATCGTCCCGGCCGGGGATTCAAAATCCTTCGACTTCGATTACTTTGTGGGCCCCAAGGAATTCAAACGGCTCCAGTCCCTCGGTAACGACAAGGACCTCGTCATGCAGTTCGGCTTTCTCAGCTTCATCAGTAAGCTCCTCCTCGCCTTCATGTATGCCATTCACGCCCTCGTTCCGAACTGGGGCGTCTCCATTGTCATCATGACGATCTGCATCAAGCTCATCTTCTGGCCCCTCACTGCCAAAGCCAGCCGCTCGCAGAAACGCATGGCCAGCATTCAAGGCCCCATGGCGGAGTTGAAGGAAAAATACAAAGACAATCCGCAAAAAATGCAGCAGGAGACCCTCAAGCTCTTCCGCGAGCATCAGGTCAATCCCGTCGCGGGCTGTCTCCCGCTCTTCATTCAGATGCCCATTTTCCTCGGGCTCTTCTACATGCTCCGCACTGCCTCCGAGCTCCGATACGAGCCCTTCCTCTGGATCAGCGACCTTTCCCAGCCCGACACCGTGATGGAAATTGCGGGCTTCCCCCTCAATATTCTGCCCCTCCTCATGGGCTTTACCATGTATCTGCAGATGAGCATGATGCCCATGAATCCCGGTGCCGACCCCGCCCAGCAGAAGATCTTTAAATTCCTCCCCTTTATTTTCCTGATTTTCCTCTACGGCTTCTCCTCCGGCCTCGTCCTTTACTGGACCGTGCAGAATATTCTCACCATCCTGCAGCAGAAGATCACCAATAGCCGTCCCGATGAACCGCTCAAGCCGCTGCCCGCCGCCGCCACGCCCAAATCCGGTTCCGGCGGCAGTCCCCGTACCAAGGCGCGACGAAAGAAATAATTGCCCTATTTTTAGAGCGGCCTATAACAGTAACTAATTTTTCTCCATCCACTTCCCCACGCAACAACATGTCCGGACACAGTAAATGGGCCACCATCAAGCGCGCCAAGGGTGCGGCCGATGCCAAACGCGGCAAACTCTTCAGCGTTCTCAGTAAAGACATCACCCTGGCGGCCCGCAGCGGCGGTGGCGACCCGGGATTCAACCCCCGCCTGCGCACCTGCATCGCCAAAGCGAAAGCCGCCAATATGCCCGCCGACAACGTGGAGCGCGCTATCAAAAAAGGCACCGGCGAACTCCCCGGCGTCACTTACGAAGAAAACCTCTACGAAGGCTACGGCGCCGCCGGAGTCGGCATTATCGTTGAAGTCACCACCGATAACAAAAACCGTTCCGCCTCCGAAGTACGCAGCACCATGGGCAAAAACGGCGGCAATCTCGCCGGAGTGGGCGCAGTTGCCTTTCAGTTCGACCGCAAAGGACAATTCATCATTGAGGCGGGCGCGACGGATGAGGACAGCCTCATGGAGATCACCCTCGAAGCCGGTGCCGAAGATATCAAAAACGAAGGCGATCATTTCGAGGTCCTCTGCGCGCTCGCCGATTACGACGCGGTCGCGCAGGCCCTCAGCGATAAGGGGATTGAGCCCGTTTCCTCCGAGCTTGCCTACCTCCCCAACGTTATGGTTCCGGTGGCCGATAAAGACACCGCCCGTAAAGTCCTGCACCTTGTTGAAAAACTCGACGAACTCGAAGACGTCAAGGCGGTCCACCACAACATGGAACTCGAAGACGCCCTCATCGAGGCACTCGGCTAAACGCACAAAAATCCTTGCCACTTAAGCA
>DKOX01000037.1:0-5323 GCA_002470925.1 Opitutia bacterium UBA7350
ACATTTGAACGCCCTCGACGCCCTCGCGGCAGGTCGTGCCGCCGGCAAGGCATATTTTATTTCACAGGGTGATCCGGTTGCCCTTTGGCCCTGGATCAATGAGCTCCTGCGCGCCCTGGAAATCAAACCGGTCACGCGAAAGCTGCCCCTCCCGCTCGTTTATGGCGTGGGTGGGATTTGTGAAGCCCTCTGGAAAATCCTGCGCCGCAGCGCGGACCCGCCGATGTCTCGCTTTGTCGCGGTCGAATTGGCGAAGGATCATTACTTTGATATCAGCGCCGCCCGGGAAGACCTCGGCTATGATCCGCAAACCGGGATGGCGGAGGCGCTCGAACAAACCATCGCCGACCTGCGCCAACGCGGCCTCGCCTAGGAATAACGTTTCCAAACGCTGGGCGCAAAGAGCACCAGCACCGCGTAAAGTTCCAAACGCCCGAGAATCATCAGGAGGCAAAGGTAGCACTTTGTGATTCCCCGCATAAAGTGGAAATTCTCGCTGGGACCCACCGCGTCAAATCCCGGTCCGATATTAAAGAGGGTCGATTGCACACTGGAGAAGACCCCAATGAAACTTAGGTGCGGTTCAATTGCGGAGACAAAGAGCATCGAAATGATCTGCAGGGAAACCATCAAGAGGAGGAAGACCACCACACTTTGAATGGCGCGCTCGCCGAGGAGACGCCCCCCCATCCGCATGGGCAGCGTTATGTTTGAACGGAAGGAATGAATGATACTTTGGATAGCCGCCCGCAGTGCAATGACCACCCGCACAATCTTTATTCCTCCGGCAGTGGACCCCGAACAGCCCCCGACAAACATCAGAATGATCAATAACATCTTTGCCGGCGGTAACCAGGTATCAAAATCCGCCGAGGCATAACCGGTCGTGGTCATGATCGAAGTCGCCTGAAAAGCGGCGGTGCGAATCATCTCGTGGTCCGGCAAAGTACCGTCCAATTCCACGAGGTAAACCGTGAGCAACCCGACACTGATCAGGAGAAGGCTGTAAAACCAGATGACTTCATGGAAATTATGCAGCTTGAAGGCGCGGGCTCGAATCAGCCGTATCACCAAAATAAAAGTGGTCGCGCTCAAAATCATGAAGACAATCGCGATCCATTCCAGCATGGGACTGTTGAAATGCTCGAAGCTCCCCGCCTCGGTGCTAAAGCCCCCCGTCGCGACGGTCGTCATGGCGTGGTTCACGGCCTGAAACCAATCCATCCCACCAAAGCGGTAGGACAGCAAACAGGCTCCCGTCAGCCCCAGATAATACAGCAACAAATGAAACGCCCCGCGCTGGACGCGACCCTGCTCAAAATCGGAGGACGCCCCCGAGGATTCATTACTAAAGAGAATTTTCGCCCCCGCCCCGAGAGAGGAGAGGATCGCCACGAAGAAAACCACCACCCCGAGACCGCCGACCCATTGGCTCAGTGAGCGCCACAAGAGCAAGCTCTTCGGGAATTCATGAAAATTGGAGAAGGCGGTCGCCCCGGTGGTGGTGAGCCCCGAGCAACTTTCAAAAACGGCATCCGAAAATTCACAATTTTCCACGATCAATACGTAGGGAATCGAACCGATGAGGGTCGCAAAAATCCAGGACATCCCAATCGCGCACAAGGCTTCCCGGCGAAAGAGCTTGGGCGTTCCCTGTCGCCCGATCCAATGCGCCAGCAGCGCCAGAACGAGACTCACCGCAATCGCGATGCCAAAGGCGCGCGGTGCCGCCGAGCCGAGCGCTTCGCCCATCAGCAAACCCACCCCACCACAAAGCAGAAAGCCCCCCGCAAGAGCGAGAAACACCATGGTGAGCAGGCGATAGATGATGGCCGTGTTCATTGTCTGAAAATTAGCGCAGGTCTAGAGAAGACAGTCCCGCAAGGCCGCTTCCTGAGAAGCCTCCACCAATACCAGCACCCGGTCGCCCGCCAGAATGGTGTCGTCCGCAGTTGGAACCTTCGCTTTAAATTTGTGCTGGAGCGCCACCACCAAACAATGTCCCGGCAGGGTGATTTCCCGCAGTTTGCGACCCACCGCGCTGCTTTCATGCCCAATGCGGATTTGAAGAATACGACCTCCGTCCGGGAATTGCGCCAACTCGTGTACGGACTCGAGGGATAGACTGCGCTCCATGAAATCAGCGGTCGCCTGGCGCGGTGAAACCACCACCTCAATACCGAGCATCGTCTTCAAAATTCCCAGCAATTGATCGTAGTCCCCCTTGTTGATGACCAACTGCACATGATCTGCCCCAAGCTTCGCAGCCTGCAAACAGGTCAAAATATTATCCTCGTCATCCTTGGTACAGCCCACGAAATAATCGGCATCCCCGATTTGCTCCTCCTCCAGCAAGCGAAGCGAAGTGGCGTCCCCGTGTATCACAGTCACTTCCGGGAAGGATTCCGCCAATTCGCGGCATTTGTGCGGATCTTTCTCAATCACGCGAATCCGGAAACGCGGGTTGCTCAGGAGGCGAATGAGGCTGATGGCGGTTTCGCTGCCGCCGTAGAGGACCACCCGCACCTGTTTGACCTTGTGCTTCGGGTCCAGTTTTTCACGCGTCGCCAAGACCGCCTCCGGATGACCAAAAAGCGTGACCTTGTCACCTTCAAAGAGCATTGATTCCGCGTTCGCAACCTCGCTCTTGCCATCCCGCTGAATGTAGCCGATGCGGATCCGGGGATCCATTTTCAAATCGCTGAGTTTACGTCCAATGAGGCGGCATTCCGTCCCCACCTTTTGTTGTTGGACTTCAATTTGCCCACGCGCGAAATTCTCGACCGCGAGACGCCCGGCGTTGCGGATGGTCTTGGCGAGCTCCACCGCGCAAATCGCCTCAGGGTTCACAAGGAGATCAATCCCGAAGTGGAGTTGGTAATTGATGACGGAGTTATCGCTGTAGGTGCCGTCGTGAATACGGGCGATTGTTTGCTTCGCGCCAAGACCCTTCGCGAGGGAACAGGAAATGATGTTGGTGCGGTCGTCGCTCGTCATCGCAAGGAAGGCGTCGCACTTCGCGACATCGACCTCCAACAACTGCCGCGCCGAGCTGCCGTTACCCCGAACAATCCGGGCATTGTGTTCCTCATCGAGACGTTCACACAGCTCCATGGATTGCTCAATCAGGCACACATCATGACCCGCTGCAGCCAGTGTAGCGGTTAGGTTGTGGCCGACTTCGCCGGCGCCCACAATAATGATCTTCATAACCGAAGTTGTTGATAGAGAAAAAGGTTTCGAGGCAAGCATGGGGAAAACCCCGCACTTTTCCAGAGCATTCTTCAGCCCTCAAAGACCCCTAAAAAAGCTTATTCCGCCACTTTGTGGGCACCGCAAGCGTGTGGACGCATGCCTACCGGTTTGCCGAGGACCTCCCCATAGATAAAGGCGGTCCGCGCCGCGTCGGGCGTGCGCAAGGCCACCCGTACCGGTCCTTTTAAAAGACCCCTGCCCGCTTTTGGAGACCTGCGACCCTGGCGGCCGAGCTTTTGAGTCGCGGCGGCGCCTTGGGCCTTTAAAGCCGCCGCCTTTTTACGCGTCGCCTCAATTTGCGCCAACTGCGCCTGCATCGTATTTTCGTAAATATCGTCCGAGGCATCCCAAGAAAAATCCGGCTCTACCTCGGCCGACTCCGGAACCGAAACCGGGGCGCGGGTTTCATGGACCCGTTCATCCGTGCGCTTGGTGCGTTCGCGAACATTGCGCGCGGGTTCCGGCGGAGCGGTCACCACCGGCGGCGGGTTCGGGAAACCTGGGGAGGCGGGTGTTGCAGGGGCTTCGCGACGGCGTTCCTCAATCTTGCGGCGGATCTCCTCCCGTACCTGGCGTTGGCGTTCCGCCTGTTCCGGATCGACCTCCCGTTCCCGCTTGCGCGGCATCGGGAGGCCTTCCTCCAAATCATCCCCGGATTTCTTCGAGAGGATATTCCCGAAGAAATAGACCGCTGCAATCACGAGCGGAATGAGGATATCAAAGAAGTCTTCCATGACGGGGAGCGCGAGGACCGCTTAACTGTTTTCTTCGCCCTTCGAGATCGAATCACGCATATCCGTGTCCGCTTTGATGTTGTTCAGACGATAGTAATCCATCACCCCAAGGTTCCCGGAACGGAAGGCTTCCGCGAGCGCGAGCGGCACCTGTGCCTCCGCCTCGACCACCTTCGCATTCATTTCCTCCACCTTCGCCTTCATCTCCTGCTCGAGCGCGACCGCTGCGGCGCGGCGCATTTCAGCCTTCGCCTGCGCAACGTTTTTATCGGCCTCCGCCTGCGATTCCTGGAGCTTGGCGCCGATGTTCTCACCCACGTCCACGTCCGCGATATCAATCGAAAGAATTTCAAAAGCGGTGCCCACGTCGAGGCCACGGTCGAGTACCACCCGCGAAATGGTATCGGGTGATTCCAGGACGGTCTTGTATGAATCCGAGGAACCAATCGTGGTCACAATCCCCTCACCCACCCGGGCGATGACGGTTTCCTCAAGGGCACTACCCACGTAATTATCAAGGTTGGAACGCACTGTGACCCGCGCCCGTGCCTTTACTTGAATACCGTCCTTCGCGACGCCGTCGATTGTGGAACGCCCGCTCTGCGGATTGGGGCATTCGATGACCTTGGGATTGATGGAAGTGCGAACCGCCTCGAGGACCGACTTGCCGGTGCCCTTGGTGGCGAGGTCGATCGCACAGGCGCGTTGCCAGTCGAGCTGGATATTGGCTTTGTCTGCCGCGATCAGGGCTTGCACCGTCTGGATGACATTACCCTCCGCGAGGTAGTGCGCCTCGAGGTCGTTGGAATTCAACTCAATCCCAGCCTTCACCGCGGTGATGCGCGCATCCACAATCAACGAGGCAGGCACCCCCCGCAGGCGCATCGCCACCAGGGTCGGGAATCCCACCGTCGCCCCCGCGAGCAGGGACTTCACAAAAAGACCAATGTAGGAAATAAAAACCAGCAGGAAGACGAGCACGGCAAGACCGAGAATCCCGAAAATCGCGAGTTGCAGGCCGGAGGCCATGAGGAGTGGTGTCAGTATATTCATGATTGTTTGATAATGAGTTTAAAATTGTCTTGTGAAATTACGGTGATGGCGGTTCCGGCTTCGAGGTAGCCGTCGCGGGTCTGCGCTTCATAAGTGTGTCCCTCAATCTCGACCCTGCCCGATGGATTGAGTCGGGTCAATGCCAGGCCTTCTTTTCCGCGCATATCTTCCGTAGTAAAGGCGCGCGCCGTTCGCCCCTCAACCGAGCGGCTCAGGAAAAAATGCTTCCCAAAGCGAGTCTTGGCAAAGATTTTAAATTCCACCACCACCAGCAAGAGAGC
>DKOX01000037.1:5434-7108 GCA_002470925.1 Opitutia bacterium UBA7350
CCGGTCTGCACCGTTGCCCCGATGAGGCAAGCCGCTGCCAGCAAACCGAGAATCCCTCCCGGTAACAATACCTCCAGGAAGATCAAAACCGAGGCCACCACCAAAAATCCAATGATCCAGCTCATCCCTCCGCTGCCTCCACGATCACATTAAAATCCGACACTTCCAAAACCCGCACCCTCGCTCCGGCATCGAGGCTGCCCACTTCACAACGCGCCGCATAGCGCTCCCCCTCGATCTCAATCACGCCCACCGGATGCAGCGGTTTACAGACCACCCCGATCGCGCCGACCACTTCCGCCGCTTTGCTGCGATCTTCACCGCCGCTCGCCCCGCTCACCGCGTCACCGAGCACCAAGGCCCGCTCCACAAAACTACCCTTCAAAAACCGCGAGAGCACCAAGCCGCCCGCCAAGGCAATCGCCAACCCGTAGGTCAAATTCATCAAGGGTGACACCAATAAATCAAAGCTGAAATCCGTCTGTCCACCCGGCCAATAATCCACCATCGCCCACAACAACGACCCCACCATCAATAAGGACCCCACCAAGCCCGCCACTATAATTCCCGGCAGGAGCAAAAGCTCCACCAGCACCAACAAGAGCCCCAGCAAAAACAACGCAATCACCTCGTTTCCCGCCAGCCCCGCTATGTTTTGACTGATGAAAAAAAGCACAATCAGAGCAATCCCCCCGATCCCGAAAATCCCCCAACCCGGCGTTTTAAATTCAATGAACAACAAAAGCATCCCCAGACCCATTAGCGCCGGCGCGAAACCCTGCATCCACTTCGCCCAAACCTCCGAATACGTCACCTCAAAGGATTCAATCATATATCCCTCCGCTCCAAAGCGATCCTCCAGCAATGCCTCCACCGATTCATAAATTCCCGCACCCAGCAACGGTTCCGGCGGATCCCCATACGGCTTCATCGCCTCTGCCGCCGTCAACGTCAACAATTCTCCCGGCGGTTTGATCACGTCCTCCCCGATCTTCAATTCATAGTCTGCGTCCAGCATCGCACGAATCACCTCCGCCCGATACGGATAAGCCGCACTCATCACCCGAATATTCGCCCGCAAATAACTCTCGACCTTCTGCCGCGCCGTTTCCGGCACATCCTGACCCGTTCCCTGAATCACTGCCGAGGCTCCCATCTTTCCCCGTGGAGAAAAATAAATCGACTCCGTCGCCGCCGCGATAAACGAACCCGCCGAAATCGCATCCTCATTCACATAGGTCGCGGTCATCCCCTCAAAACGATCCAGCATTTCCATCATCTCCAGGCAGATATCCACCCGCCCCCCCGGGGTGTCCATGTCCAGCACCACCAGATCCACCTCATTTGCAATCGCTTCCTTCAAGCCCCGCCGCAAAATAAAGAGATTCGGGGAATCAATCGCCTCCGTCACCGGAATCACATAGACCGAGACCGGCGCTGCCCCCGCCTCAGGCGCTTCAGGCGCAGCAATGGCATCCTCCGAGGCCCAAGCCAAACCTCCACCCAAAATCAAAGATAAGACTAAACAAAGATGCAGCATTTTAATATTTAACTATGTCCCCATTCCTGGGAATTGCAAGCATCGCAGCTTAGCAAGGCTTACCAGTGCCTGAAACGCCTTCACAACTTACCATCTATCATTTTATTCTTGTAATTTACAAAATAAAATACTTT
>DKOX01000111.1 GCA_002470925.1 Opitutia bacterium UBA7350
CTAAAAGTGGTCGCGGTGGACGACTTCCTCGTAGGGGAGTTGGCCGGGGCGGGGGTTGGCGGGTTTGAGGGCTTTGCCAATGGTGATCATGAGGCCGATGAGGTGGCGCTCAGGGAGTTGGATGATTTCGGCGACTTTGTTGGGGTCGAATCCAATCATGGGGCAGGAGTCGTAACCCATGGCTTTGGCGGCAAGCATGATGGTTTGTGCGGCAATACCGACGGAGCGCATCGCTTCGTCGCGCTGAAGTTGGGGGTTGTCGCGATAGAAGGGTTGAATCATGGGGACGATCATTTCGCGGACGGGGCCGGGGGCATTGGTCCAGTAGCGCTCGGCGTCGTTGTGGGCGTCGAGGTCGGCGCAAAGGATGAGGGTAAGGGCTGCGTCACTGACTTGTGCTTGATTGAAGGCGGCGGCGCGCAGGGCTTCTTTTTTAGCGGGGTCGGTGACCGCGATGAAGCGCCAGTTCTGCATATTAAAGGAGGTGGGTGAGCAGAGGGCCGCCTCGAGGAGTTCTTGGATCTCGGCTTCGCTGAGGGCGTGGTCGGGGTCGTAGTATTTGACGGAACGGCGTTCGTGAATTGCAGTAAGGGTTTCCATATTGCTTAGCTTGGAGCGGAGTTCGGCGCTGGCAAGCCGTTAGAAAAGGCTCAGATTGAAGTAAGTTTCCCGGGTATGAAACGGTATATTCTGATGTCAGGAACCACAAATATAGTATGGTTACGCAATGATTTGCGTGTTCAAGACAATGCTGCGTTGGCGGCGGCGCTCGAGCGGGGCGGGCCCTTGGTGTTGTTGTATATATGGGATGTGGAATCGTATGGGTCGTGGGCGCCGGGGGCGGCGTCGAAGGTATGGCTGCATCATGCCTTGGAAAGTCTTGCACGGGAGCTGTCAAAATATGGGGGCCGTTTGTTGATTCGACAGGGAGCAACGGCCGAGGTTTTGCATGATGTGGTCACGTCGAGCGGAGCGGGGACGATCTTTTGGAATCGGCGCTATGAGCCGAAACTGCGGAGCCTGGATGCGGAATTGAAGTTGGAGTTGCGGGCGGAGGGTCTGGAAGTGGAGACTTTCAACAGTGCCTTGTTGAATGAACCACACACCGTTGCGAACAAATCGGGAGGGGCCTTTAAGGTTTACTCGCCGTATTTCAAGGCGGTACAGGATCGTCCCGTGGCGGCGCCGGTGGCGGCGGACCTTGGGGTGGCGGAATGGTTGAAGGCGGATTTGAGAAGTGAGAGCTTGGATTCGCTGGGCTTATTACCGGAACGGGATTGGTGGCGCGGGATGGTGTCGGACTGGGAGATCAGTGAAGCGGGAGGGCAGGCGCGGCTGGATCGATTTTTAGACGGGGCGGTGGAGCATTACAACGAGGACCGCAATATCCCCGGGATGGAAGGGAGTTCGAAGTTGTCGCCGTATTTGCAGTGTGGGTTGATTGGGCCGCGACAGGTGGTGGCGGCCTTGGAGGCGCGGACGGATTTAAAAGCGAAGGGACCGTTTGTGTATTTAAAGGAAATCTATTGGCGGGAATTTGCATATAATGTTTTGTTTCATTTTCCGCACACCCCGGACTCGCCCTTGCAGGCGCAATACGCGGATTTTCCGTGGGAGGCGGATGATGATTTGCTGGAGCGGTGGCAGAAGGGCCAGACCGGATATCCGATCGTGGATGCGGGGATGCGGGAATTATACGCGACGGGATGGATGCACAATCGGGTGCGGATGATCGTGGCGTCTTTGTTGGTGAAACAGTTGTTACAGGATTGGAAGGCGGGGGCGCGCTGGTTTTGGGACACCTTGGTGGACGCGGATTTGGCGAGCAATACTTTGGGATGGCAATGGAGCGGGGGATGTGGGGCGGATGCCGCGCCGTATTTCCGGGTTTTTAATCCCATGATACAGGGCGGTAAATTTGACGCGATCGGGACCTACGTGAAGCGTTATGTGCCGGAGTTGGCGAAGCTGCCGGCAAAGTATATCCATACACCGTGGGAGGCGCCCGAATCGGTGCTGGAAGCGGCCGGGGTGGAGCTCGGGGTAACATACCCGCGGCCAGTGATTGAGCATCAGGCGGGTCGGGATCGAGCGCTGGCGGCGTTTGATGCCTTTAAAAACGGGGAGGTAGCGTAGTGCCCGGAGTGGGGAAAACAGTGTTGGTGACGGGGGCGAGCGGCTTGGTGGGCGCGGCGCTGTGTCCGGTGCTGGAGTCGCGGGGGCACCGCGTGTGTCGGTTGTCGCGCGGCACCGGGGCGAATGAGTGGGACCCGGCGCGCGGGCATTTGGGTGCGGAAGTTTTGAATGGGGTTGAGGCGGTGATTCACCTCGCGGGCGAAAACGTGGCGCAACGCTGGACTGCGAGAGTGCGGCAGGCGATTTGGGAGAGTCGAGTCGCCGGGACGGAATTATTGGTGGAGGCGTTGCTCGCGCAGGAGACGCGACCGGATTTTATCATGGCATCGGGCATCAATTATTATGGTTATGCCCAGTCAGGGGCGAAGGATGAGGGGAGCGCGTCGGGGGATGGCTTTCTCGCTTCGGTCTGCCGTGAATGGGAAGGGGCGGCGGCGCCCTGGTCGGCGGCTGGCGGTCGGGTGGTGCAGCTACGCACCGGAATCGTTTTGAGCGGGAAGGGGGGAGCTTTGGCGAAGATGCTGCCGCCCTTTAAGCTGGGACTGGGTGGACCGATCGGGAATGGTCGGCAAAAAATGAGTTGGATTTCAATTGGGGATTTGGTGTCGGTCTATGTGTCGGCATTGGAGGATGCCGCCTTGGTGGGACCGATCAACGCGGTGGCGCCGAAGCCGGTGAGTGGGGCAGTCTTTGCGCGGGAACTGGGGGCGGCTTTGGGGCGTCCGGCGGTGCTGCCCACCCCCGCCTTGGCGCTGCGGCTCGCCTTCGGCGAGATGGCGAAGGAGGTGATTCTTTCGGATCTGGAGATCCGACCGCGTGTTTTAGAGGAGCGCGGTTTTAAATGGGCGCAGCCTGAGATTGGGGAGGCCTTCCGGGCGGTATTGTAATTGTAGTTAAAAAATGGATACACAGGATGTTTTGGTGATCGGGGCGGGGATCTCGGGGCTTTTGTGCGCGGCGGAATTGCAGGCGGCGGGTCAGCGGGTGCTGGTATTGGACAAGGGTCGCGGGCCGGGCGGCCGGATGTCGACGCGCCGGGGGATGGGGGCAACCCGCATTGACCACGGGGCGCAGTTTTTTACGGTGCGCGGGGCACGCTGGGGAAAATGGGTGGAACGGATGCGTGCGGCGGGAGTGGTGAAGGAATGGTTCCGGCGGGCGCCCTGGGACAACAACCCGGCAGGTTATCCGCGTTATTGTGGAGTGGGTGGGATGAATGCGATCCCAAAATATTTGGCGGATGAATTGAAGTTGGTGCGGTCCTCTCGGATCGTATCCTTACAACGGGTCGAAGGGGTATGGATTGCGGAAAGCGCGGAGGGCGAGCGTTACGCGGGGCGGGAATTGGTCCTGAGCACGCCGCTGCCGCAGGCTTGGGCTTTGTTGGACACGAGCGGGCTGCAATGGGCGGATGATGCAACGCGGGCGGCACTGGAGCGGGTGCGTTACGAGAAGGGATTGGCGACGCTGGTACAGTTGAAGGGGGCGAGCGCGGTGCCGGCTCCCGGCTGCTTGAAGTTGGAAACGGGGGCGCTGGTTTGGATTGCAGATAATCAGCAGAAGGGGATTTCGCCGGAGCCCGCCTTGACCTTGCACGCGAGCGCGGTCTTTGCGGAGGAACATTGGGACAGCCCGGATGCGGTACGTGGGGAATTGATGCTCGCGGCAGCGGAGCGGTGGCTGGGTTCGGAGGTCGCGGCTTACCAATGTCACCGCTGGGGCTTTACTTTGCCCCTGGATCCGTTTGAGGAGGATTATTTCCGGAATCGGGGGCTTGGGTTGACCTTGGTGGGCGATGCCTTCGGGGGGCCGCGGATCGAGGGGGCGGCGGGTTCGGGAATCGCGGGTGCGGCAGTCGTTCTCGCGGGAATGAAATAAAGCGGCAGGATTGCGGCTTTGGGTGCGAGGGGTATTTTGTGGAAGCGACAATCGTGTCGCTTTGG
>DKOX01000015.1 GCA_002470925.1 Opitutia bacterium UBA7350
CAATGCACTCCCTGCCGTGAAGGGGTACCCTGGATGCGCAAGGTTACGGCGCGCATGTGCGCGGGTGAGGCACGCGAGGAAGACGCGGATTTATTGAATGACATCGCGGATCAAATTGCCGGTCGCACGATTTGTGCCTTCGGGGAAGCGGCGGCCTGGCCGGTTCAGAGCTTTATTGCGAAATTCAAGGACGAGTTTGTTGAAAAGGCGAAGGAACAGGCGTCTCGCCGGAACGAGGGCAAACCCGCCGCCACCGAGACCACTTTAATTTAAGATGAGCGCAAACGGCACCAGCGAAATGATCACGATCAATCTCGACGGAAACGAGGTGGAGGTTCCCAAGGGCGCCAACGCCATTGAAGCCGCCAAGCTTCATGGAAAAGAGATTCCGCATTATTGTTATCATCCGAAGTTATCGATTGCGGGCAATTGCCGCATGTGCCTGATCGAGATGGGCATGCCGATGCGCGATCGTGGCACCGGCGAGGCAATCCTCGACGAGAAGGGCGTCCAGAAAATCGGCTGGGGACCCAAGCCTGTAATTGGCTGTGCCACCAATGTCGCACCGGGCATGCACCTGCGGACTAATTCCGAAACGGTCAAGGAAGCCCGCAACGGCGTCACTGAGTTTCTTTTGATTAATCACCCCCTCGACTGCCCGATTTGCGATCAGGCAGGGGAATGCCGTTTGCAGGAATTTTCTGCAGATCACGGGCGCGGTTACAGCCGTTTCATCGAGGATAAAAACGTGAAGCCGAAACGCACCGTGCTGGGGCCGCGCGTCACGCTTGACGACGAACGCTGCATTCTTTGTTCGCGCTGTGTGCGTTTCTCGCAGGAGGTCGCCAAAGACGACGTGCTTGGCTTTGTCGATCGTGGCACCTACTCGACCCTGACCTGTTATCCCGGCAAGGAACTGGCGAATAATTACTCCCTTAATACGGTCGATATTTGTCCGGTGGGCGCGCTTACGAGTTCGGACTTCCGTTTTAAGATGCGGGTTTGGTTCCTCAAGCGCACCAACAGCATCTGTACCGAAAGCAGTGTGGGCGCCAACACCACCGTCTGGAGTCGCGAAGGGAAGATTTATCGCATCACGCCACGTCGCAACGATGCGGTCAATGATACCTGGATGACTGACAGCGGTCGCGATTGCTTCAAGCCTTATGAATCGGAGGATCGTTTGACGCAATACACGGTTGACGGAGTGCACCAGAGCCCGGAGGTCGCGGCGCAAGCCGCCGCCAAACTTTTGGCTGCGGGCTCGGTTGCGGTGGTGGCTTCGGCCCACAGCACCGTTGAGGAACAATTTATCGTGCAGGGGATTGTGAAGGAAACCGGAGCCTCGGTTTCGCTCGTAAAGCACGAGGGAGATGGGGACGGCATCTTGCTTTCCGAGGACCGTAGCCCGAATCTACGGGGCGCTTTATTGAATGGCTTGATTGCGGAATTACCGGGGGCGGACTTGAGCTCCTTATCGGCGCAGGTGGATTCCGGCGCGGTTAAAACCCTCTTGGTTCTGCATGAAGACCTCACGCAACTGGGACTTTCCGAAGCACAATTAAAGACGGTTCAAATTATATATCTGGGGGCCTTTGCAAATGCGGTGAGTCAAGTGGCGCAGGTGGTGATTCCCTCCCTGAGCGTCTTTGAAAAGGCGGGTAGTTTCGTGAATCAAAACTTCCGCCTGCAGAAATTTGCCCCGGCGGTACCGGGTCCGCGCGGTTTAGTTGCAGAGCTTGGGGTGCTTGCGATGATGGAGGCGAAGCTCAGGGAAGACAGTTTGCAGGTGCTGACGATCGAGCAGGTATGGAGCCGGATGGGCGAAGGCGAGGGAGCCTTTGCAGGCTTGGCTTGGCAAAAGATTCCCGATGAAGGTTTGAAACTCGAAGCCGGTTCGCTCGCGCAATTGGATTTTGTTGAAAGCAAAAATTTGAAATACGACCCTGCCACACCAGAGGCGGCAGAAGCCCTTCCCGCTTGAACTGATTGAATACGATGACGTTATTTGAAGAATGGTTGCCGGTAATCTTGCCCGTTATTTTTGCCTTGGTGATGATTTCGGTCTTTATGGGAATGTGTGCCTATGCCGTTCTCGCGGAGCGCAAAATTTGTAGTTACATTCAAGGTCGGGTCGGTCCGAATCGCACCCGCCTGCCTTTGATTGGGAATGTGCCAATTTTGGGCGACTTCCTTACCGGGCTTGGATTATTTCAACCAGCGGCGGATGGCTTGAAGTTTCTCTTCAAGGAAGAGATCACTCCGGGGCATGTGAAGCTCGGATATTATTACCTTGCCCCGATCATCGCCCTGACGCCCGCGCTGACCACGATGGTGGTCCTGCCTTTTGGTCGTTACGTTGACGCCGCCGGAGTGGTGCAACCGCTCGCGCTCGCAAATCTCGACGTGGGCTTCCTCTTCATTCTCGCGATCTCCTCCCTCGGGGTTTACGGCATCGTCCTGGCGGGCTGGGCTTCGAATTCAAAATACCCCTTCTTGGGAGCGATTCGTTCCTCCGCGCAAATGATCTCGTATGAACTCGCGCTGGGGGTTTCGATTTTACCGGTCTTTATGTGGTCGGCGGCGCCCGGCTCGGACTATGGCATGAGCCTTTTCGGCGTGGTGCAGGCACAGGAAACCCTTTGGCTTGGAATCTGGCAGCCGCTCTCGGCGCTCATTTTCCTGGTGGCGATCTTTGCAGAAACCAACCGTCTGCCCTTTGACATGGCAGAATCGGAAACTGACCTCGTGGGGGGCTTCCACACCGAATACGGCGCCTTTAAATTTGGCCTCTTCTTTGTCGCAGAATACGCTCACATCATTATGGGCTCGGCGATATTCGTCCTCCTCTTTGCGGGGGGATGGCACTTCCTTCCCGGTCTTGCCGACCCGTGGCCCGCCGGGGTGGCCGGCGCGGTTTGCTCCGCCCTGTGGTTCCTCGCCAAGGTCGGTTTTATGATCTTCTTCTTCATCTGGATCCGCTGGACCCTTCCGCGTTTCCGTTACGACCAGGTCATGTCGCTTGGTTGGAAAATCCTGCTCCCCCTCGCGGTGGGAAATCTTGTTTTCAATACGTTATTGATTGCCCTCATTGATGCCTTATAACCGCTACGACTCATGGCTACCAGCAAAGTAATCGAACGCAAACCCCTGACCTTCGCGGAGAAGACTTTTCTCCCGCAGATCGCGACGGGTTTGAAAACGACCTTTGGCAATATGCTGAAGAAACCCATCACCCTGCAATATCCTGAGGAGCGTCCGGTTATTCCCGATAATTACCGAGGGGTGCCGACCCTCGTGAAAGATCCCAATGGGCGCGAGAAATGTGTTTCCTGTCAACTCTGTGAGTTTGTATGCCCGCCCAAGGCGATCCGGATTACCCCCGGCGAGATCGACCCTGAAGCTGAACCGGACCGCGCCCACGTCGAGAAGGCCCCGCAGGAATTTGAAATCAATATGCTCCGCTGCATCTACTGTGGTTTTTGTGAGGAGGTTTGCCCGGAGGAAGCGATCTATCTGCAGGACGTCTTCTCGCTTTCCGGTTACAGTCGCGAGGAGATGATCAACAAAAAGGATAAACTCTATGAATTGGGCGGGACTCTTCCGGATCAACATTTCAAATGGGACAAGAAGAAGGCCGCGGAATTAGAGGGCAATCCCGAGCACTAGGACGCATGCCATGACTGATATTTTGTTTTATCTTTTTGCTGGCATCACGCTGATCTCAGCGCTCGCGATGGTGCTGCTTCCTAATGCGGTCAACGGTGCCATGTGTATGATCGTTTCCTTCATCGGAACCGCCGCGCTTTTCGTTTTGCTGGAGGCCTACTTCCTCGCGATTTTGCAGGTTCTGGTTTATGCCGGTGCGGTGATGGTGCTCTTCCTTTTCATCATCATGTTGCTCAATGTTGATGAGGACCGATCCAAGACCAAGCCTGCCAAGTTGAGCATCTTTGCGGCGCTTGCGGGGTTTGTGATGCTTTCCGGCTTGATCATCAGTCTCTTTACCGATCCGGCGGCGCTCCCGGCGCCGCCCGCGATCGAGGTCGCAGAAAACCCCACCGGGCTCAGTGCAAACAACGGCATTCCCTTTACCACCTCCGCGAAATCCTTTGGCTACAGCCTTTTCACTAAATACATGTTGCCTTTCCAGGTGACCGGATTCCTGCTGCTTGCCGCGATGGTCGGAGTTATCGTCGTCAGTAAACGCGTCACGGAAGCCAAGCCTGAATCTGAAACTACGGACTGATCACTCTTTTCATGACCATTGGACTCAACGCCTTTCTCATTGTAGCCGGGTTGCTCTTCGCAATTGGGATGCTGGGGGTGACCCTGCGCCGCAATACTCTGGTGATCTTCATGTCGCTTGAATTGATGTTGAATGCGGTGAATCTCGCGCTGGTTTCATTCTCTCGCTACAACGGCACGATGGATGGCAACCTTTTTGTCTTCTTCATCATTACAGTCGCCGCGGCGGAAGTCGCGCTGGGTCTTGCCATTATTGTGGCGCTCTTCAAGCGCCGGCAATCCATCATGGTCGAACATCTCAACGCACTCAGTCGTTAAATAAAATGTCTCCGCAAACTGCACTCCTCCTCACTTTACTCGCCCCGTTGGCAACCGCCGCCGGGATCGCGTTTTTCCTGCGTCGTCAGGGGGGGCTTGCCGCAGCGTGCTCGGTGGGGGCGGCTTCTGTTCTCTGCGCCGGTGCCTTTATCGCAATCAGTGCACGCGGAGATGGCGCCGTAACCGCCAGTTGGGAATGGTTGAGCTTCGGCGAGTTCAAAGTGAGCATGGGTTTCCTCTTTGACGATGTCGCCGCAACGATGCTGGCGATGGTTTCCTTTGTCGGCTTGTTGATTCACATTTTTAGCTTGGGTTATATGAAGACCGACAAATCCCGCGCCCGGTTTTTTGGCGGGCTCTCGATTTTCATGTTCTCGATGACGGGGATCGTCCTCGCGGATAACCTCATCATGATATTTGTTTTCTGGGAACTGGTGGGCTTCAGTTCGTATATGCTGATTGGGCATTATCTGGAAACCGAGGAGGCAAAGGCGGCATCAAAGAAGGCATTTATTGTCAATCGTATCGGGGACCTTGGATTCCTTGTTGGAATCGTGACGGCCTATTGGCATTTTGGAACGACGGACCTCGTCGCGATGGAACAAATCACCAATGCGCATCCCGGCTTGGTGAACGCGACGATCGCCGCCTTCCTGATGTGTGGCTTCATCGGTAAGTCCGCGCAATTCCCGCTGCATGTCTGGTTGCCGGATGCGATGGCGGGGCCGACTCCGGTCTCAGCCTTAATTCACGCTGCTACGATGGTGGCGGCGGGGGTATACTTCTTGATTCGCATTGTCTTTCTCTTTCCGGTGGAGGTCCTTGATTTTGTGGCATGGTTGGGTACCGCGGTGGCGGTTTACGCCGGGTTCTGTGCCTACGCTCAGAATGACATCAAGCGCATCCTGGCTTATTCGACCCTCTCGCAACTGGGCTATATGGCGGCCGCCTTCGGTTTGGGCTACCCGGGGGTCGCGCTCTTCCATCTCATCACGCACGCTTTCTTTAAGGCGCTCCTCTTCCTCGGCGCCGGTTCCGTGATCCACGGCTGCCATCACGAACAGGATATTTTCAAGATGGGCGGTCTGCTCAAACGCATGCCGGTCACCGCGATTACTTTTGCCATCGGGGTTCTGGCGCTCTGCGGCGTTTACGGCCTCGCCGGTTTTTATTCGAAGGATGCCATCCTGATCGCAGGTGGCCTCGGCAAGACTCCAATTTTCATCCTTCTAACGCTGGGGGCCTTCCTCACCGCCGGTTACATGGGGCGTCTTTTCTGGGTTGCCTTCCTCGGAGAGCCGAAATCGGATGCGGCCTCCCACGCAAAGGAGAGTCCGCCTAGTATGGTGGTGCCGCTCGTGATTCTGGCGGGGCTTTCCATTGTCGGCGGTATGATCCAACTCTGGCCCGATTCCTTGGGCGGTTTAATCCGCTACGATTTGGATCACCTCCACCATGCCGAGGGCTACGCCGCGATGCATTATAAGGTCTTGATTTTTGGTACCGCCGCCTGGGTGGTCGGTCTATTCGCCGCGCTGTTCTTCTACGGAGCCGGAGCGAAGGAGGATCGCCTTGCTCACAAAGCGCCCGCGGTCTTTGGCTTCCTGAAAGCGCGACTCTGGTTTGATGAGCTCTACGGGTTTTATGTCGCGAAGGTGCAGGATCGCATCGCGGCCCTCCTGAGTTTTCTCGATATTTTTCTACTCAAGGGCTTGATTGTGCGGGGTAGTGCGGGCTTGGTGGCCCTTCTGGGCTTGGGAGCCCGCTCGCTGCATGTGGGGAATATTCACGCCTATGTCTTTTGGTTCCTTGGAGGATTACTGCTCTTTTGGGCCTTCGCTGGAGGACTGCTCTAAAATCTCTCTCTGAAATTTGATAACTGCTATGTTCGAAACGCACGCAACACTCCTCTTGGCAGCGATCCTTGTTCCATTGCTGGCGGGAATAGCCTTGTCTTTCGGTTCCGGGTTTTCAGCAGGCTCACGACGCGCGGTGGCCTTGGTCGGGTTTGGAGTTCCCTTCCTTGTGTCACTCCTCCTGGCTTTCCGTTTTGATCCTGCGCTGGTTGGGGGCTATAACTTTGAGTCCAAATTTGCGACTGGGCTGGAATCAATTGGGATATACCTGCACTTGGGCTTGAATGGGATTTCGCTCCCGCTGTTTTTGCTCGCCGGGGTCGTAGGTTTTGCGGCGGGGCTCTACGCCATGTTTTCAAATGCTGATCGCCCGCACCTCTACCTTGCACTCATGCTTTTTATGCAGGGCGGTCTAATGGGCACCTTTGCCTCGATTGATATTTTCTTCTTCTATTTCTTCCATGAGTTTGCCCTCATCCCGACCTTTATCATGATCGCGGTTTGGGGCGGAACCGGTCGCCGCAGCGCGGCGATGGAGATGACCATCTACCTTACGCTGGGGGCAATGCTTTCCTTGCTCGGCCTCATCGCGCTCTACGTGACGAGCGGGGCGGAATCCTTCTCCCTTCCCGAACTGCGCGCCTACCTCGCCGCGCAGCCCTTGTCGGAAACCTTGCAGGCCAACATCTTTGCCTGCCTTTTGTTCGGCTTCGGGATTCTGGTTTCGCTGTTCCCCTTTCACAGTTGGGCTCCCAAGGGTTACGCCGCCGCACCGACCGGAGCAGCGATGTTGCACGCCGGGGTCTTAAAGAAGTTCGGGCTTTATGGCCTCCTGCAGATTGCGGCTCCGCTATTGCCCGCGGGGCTGGCGCATTGGTTTCCCTGGCTCGCATGGCTCGCCTTGGGCAATATCATTATCATCGGCCTGATCACGATCGCGCAGCGCGACCTCAAGATGATGCTGGGCTACAGTTCGGTCATGCACATGGGCTATGCCTTTCTCGGTATAGCG
Source organism: Opitutia bacterium UBA7350 (assembly GCA_002470925.1). Taxonomy (GTDB): domain Bacteria; phylum Verrucomicrobiota; class Verrucomicrobiia; order Opitutales; family Coraliomargaritaceae; genus UBA7445. The sequence continues at coordinate 7,435 of DKOX01000015.1, forward strand.
GCCTTTTCGGTAGTCGGGGTGGGCGGAGCCCTGTTGATGATGGTAGCGCACGGGTTGTCGGTGGCTCTGTTATTTATGCTTTCGACCTGCATTTATCACCGCAGCCTGACCTTTGATTTAAAGACGATGGGTGGGCTTGCGACAAAGGCCCCGGTGCTTTGCGCATTCTTTGTTGCCGCCTCGATGGCAAGTATTGGCCTGCCTGGGTTTGGGAATTTCTGGGGCGAGTTTACGATTTTCGTCGCATTGGCGGAAACGGAGGTGACCCGTTGGCTCGTGCTTCCCGCCGCACTTGGGATTATTATTTCCGCAATTTACGGCTTGCGGGCGGTCGCCAATATTTTCTTTGGCAGTCCCCGGGCGGAGTTCGCGGCTCGCCTTGAAAGCGATGCCGTCAAGGATGTTCAGGGGTTTGAAAAAGCGCCCGCCTTCGTGCTGCTGGCGGCCCTGGTCTTGATTGGAATCTTTCCCCGCTTGATTTCTGATCGGGCGGATGCGGAATTGGCGGGGCTCTATCCGGCAGGGGAATCCTTGCCGCAATTTGAACCCATAGCCGGCACACCTGAAAAAGTAGCCCAGGAGGAAACCCATTAATGAACGAAGGATTGGCAGATTTGCTTCGCGGAATCGCGGCGACGAATGAATGGTGGGTCATCCTGCCGGAGATTTTGTTGGCGGTGCTGGCATTGAGCTTGTTGGTGCTGGAATTACTTTCGCCCAAAATACGCAAGCTTGTTCCGAGGATAACGCTTGCCGGACAGGGATTGGTTTTGGCTTTACTGTTGGGCTTTGGTTATAGCGACTGCGGCGGGGAAATCGGGCAGTCCTACTTTGGGGGGCTTTTGCAGTCC
>DKOX01000039.1 GCA_002470925.1 Opitutia bacterium UBA7350
CTGATGCCCAGCGAAGGTGCCGAAACCCGTCACCCAAATCATAATCATGAATACTCTCCGCTGCATAATATAAGAATTTGTAGAGCGCACAGAATGTCAAAGCCAGAAAATAGCCCGCACTTGTGTATTGCCCTAAAGGCAACCTAGCACATACCTTCCAACCATGGCAAGCGATCCCCAGTATTGGATTCATGACTTGAGCCCCTTCCTCCTGCGCTTCCCCGAGAATCCCCTCGGACTGGAGGGCATTCGTTACTACGGACTCTCCTACCTGCTTGGCTTTATCGGGGCTTGGTGGCTCCTGCGTTGTTACAACGCACGCGGACGTTTCCTTATCGATGCCGAGAACCGCAGCACCCTCATGACCGCGGTCATCTTAGGTGTTCTCCTGGGTGGACGCCTGGGCTACTTGATCCTTTACGACTTCGCTGCCTTTGCCGCGAATCCACTCCTTTTCTTCCGGGTGGATCAGGGCGGGATGGCGAGCCACGGCGGGATGCTCGGCGTTTTCCTTGCCCTCGTGTGGTTTGCGCGCAAACGTTACCGCCTCCTTGAATTAGGCGACGTCATTGTCAGTGTTGCCCCCCTTGGTCTCTTCTTTGGGCGCATCGCAAATTTCATCAACGGTGAACTTTGGGGACGCGTCACAAAGGTCACTTGGGCTGTTATTTTTCCCGCCAGCCCTCAGGTCTATGACCCCGCCAGCGGGGTCTTTGCGCCGGAACCACGCCATCCCTCTCAGCTTTACCAAGCCTTCCTCGAAGGCGCCCTCCTCTTTGGCTACCTCCAATGGCGCTTCTGGAAGCATCGCCCTCCCGTAGGCCAATTGAGCGGCGAATTCCTACTGGGTTATGGAATCGTCCGTATTATCGGCGAATGCTTTCGTGAACCGGACGCCAGCCTGCTCCTCGGGTTGAGCCGCGGACAGTTCTACTCGACCTTCCTGATACTGGCGGGTGTCCTCGTCATTCGTCTCGCCCGCCGGAAATAATCAACGGAAGCAGAGCACCGGAACGTGGCAGGAGCGCAGTAATTCCGTGGTAGTACTGCCAATGAGAAATTCGCGAATCCGGCTGTGCCCGTAGGCTCCCAACACCAGCAGATCCATCTCGGCATCCCTCACATAATCCGCAATCGCCCATTCGACCTCCCCCGTCAACAACTGCGACTCCGGCGAAAAACCTTTGCCCTCCAGTATTTCCTTCGCTTTCGACAAAGCCTGCACCGCCGACGTCACCGGAAAACCCTCTGCCACCGATAAGAGATGTATTTCAAGCGAGCGAAAGGGTTCCACCGAGGCGATAAAATCAAGGGCCTTGAGGGTGCTCGCTCCTCCATCGAATGCCACTGCGATTCGCTTGATGGGTTTGAATTTACGACTGGTCACCATACAGGGTCGCCCTGCGGCACGCACCACCCGCTCCAACATCGAACCCATGTGCTCCTTTGCAAATTGCGCGCTCTCCCCACGCTTCCCCAACAGTACTAAATCCGCCTCGGCTTCAAAGCGCCCAATCAGATCGACCAGAAGACCCACTTCGTGATGATAGCTGACCCGCTGCGCCAGCCCCGCCGCTTCAAATATTTTAAGGCTTTCTTTCCAAATGAAATCCGCCTTCAAACCTTCCAGTTCATGCATCTGTGAGAGCATCCCATCGTAGGGTTGCACCCCAATGCTGCCGCTCAAGTCCGCCACCGCCGGTATTTCAAATTGCCGCACATCGCTCACATAGAGCAATTCCAGAACCGCATCCGCCTCTTTCGCCAACCAGGCACCCGTGCGACAGGCCTCCATACTGTACCCTGAACCGTCCGTGCATATCAGGATTTTTTTCATCATCTTTTTTATTTTATGTAAATATGACTATATTAAATAGTTAAATAATTACAAAGTAAAAATAAAAGACTGTGAAATATCCTGTCCGCCAGCCTACGCTTTCATCACGAATCCATCGGGTACCACCACGTCCTTGCACACCACCAGTACCCCATCCCGGATCGCAATGTCCACCCCATCACCAAAATTATCCCGCAAGCCTTCCGGATCGAGAATGACGTCGTTTCCGATCCGGACATTCTTGTCGATGATCGCGTTCTTGATGTGACAATTCCGTCCAATCCCGATATCCGGGCGCCCCAAAGTGCGATTCTCCTCCATGTCATCCAGGGATTCATAGGAATCCGCTCCCATCATCACCACATCTTCCAGCGTCGAGGCATCCCGAACCACCGAGCGCACTCCCAGTGTGCAGCGATTCAATCGTGCACTGGAAATAATGGAACCATCTCCGATCACCGCACGCTCCACATGAGAACCGTGGATCTTGCTCGCGGGAAGATAACGCGCCCGGGTATAAATCCGCGCCTCCTCATCGAAAAAATTGAAGGGCGGGACCGCATCCGTGAGTCGCAAATTCGCCTCAAAAAATGCCTTCACCGTCCCGATGTCCTCCCAGTAATCATCAAAGACATAGCTCTGCAACTTTATCTTGCCCAACAAACCGGGAATGATCTCCTTGCCGAAGTCCGTTGTATCGCTTTTCAGCGCCTCCTTTAACGTATTGGCATTGAAAACATAGATCCCCATAGAGGCGAGGCAGTAGTCTTGGTCGCCCGGATCCATCATCCGTTCGCGCACGCTATCCCCCACTTTCAAACCCTCGATCACTGCGGGATCCTTGGGCTTCTCGACAAATTCCGTAATCTCCAATTGTTCATTGATACGCATCAATCCCAGAGCGGAGGCCTCCGATAAACCGACCGGTTTCGCCGTAATCGTCACGTCCGCACCCGAAGCATCGTGCTCTGCTACAACCGCCTGCAAATCCATCCGATACAATTGGTCGCCCGATAAAATGACGTAGAGGTCACCATCATTCGTCGCCCCAAAATGGTGAATATTCTGGCGCACCGCGTCCGCTGTTCCCTGATACCAACTCTCTCCTTCCTGGGTCTGTTCCGCCGAGAGAATATCCACGCAACCCCCCGAAAAAGGATCAAATTTGTAGGACTCCTGAATGTGTCGGTGCAGCGAGGCGGTGTTGAATTGAGTCAGCACGTATATCTGATTCATGCTCGAATTCAAGCAATTGCTGATCGGAATATCCACCAAGCGGAACTTACCCGCCAGCGGCACCGCGGGTTTACAACGTTCTTTAGTCAGTGGAACCAAGCGGGTTCCACGTCCTCCACCCATGATAATGCAGATAATTCGACGCTTTTTCATATTTTTAAACAGGTTTTAGAATCAATGAATAACCTTGATTCATAAGCCTTCTGTGTACTCTGTAAAACCTTATGTGCGGAATAGTTGGCTATATTGGTAAAGATCGCGCCGCCAGCGTGATGCTTGATGGACTGAAACGTCTGGAATACCGGGGCTATGACTCCTCCGGGCTGGCAACCCTGCGCGAGGGTTCCCTTCACTCCATCCGGCGCACCGGGCGCGTTGTTGAACTCGAAACCGCAGTCGGCGAGGTACTCGGCGGGGAACTCGGCATCAGCCATACCCGCTGGGCCACCCACGGTGATGTTACCGAGGCGAACGCCCACCCCCATACCAGCAGCGACGACACCATTGCCATCGTCCACAACGGGGTCATTGAAAATTACCTCGGTATGAAAAAATTCCTTCTCGAGAAGGGTTATACCTTCCAATCCGAGACCGATACCGAAGCCCTCGCCAACCTCATCGCCTATCACTACGCCAAGGAACCTGAGACCAAGGGCAAAAACCGCTTCCTCGAATCCGTTCGCAAAAGCCTCAGCCATGTAGAGGGCACCTTTGGCATCGCAGTCATTTGCAAGGATTGCCCCGGGGAACTCATCGGCGCCCGCCGCGGCTCCCCCCTCATCGTAGGACTCGGCAAAGGCGAAAATCTCCTCGCTTCCGACGTCAGCGCCCTTACCCACTGTACCACCAACGTTGTTTACCTCAATGATAACGAAGTGGTGCACCTCCGCCCCGACGACTTCAGCATCACCACCGCCACCAGCGCCAACGTCGAAGCCGTCATCCAACAGGTCGACTGGGACACCACCGCCGCCGAACTCGGCGACTTTTCCAGCTTCATGGAAAAGGAAATCTTTGAACAACCCACCTCCCTTGAAAACGGCATGCGTGGCCGCTTCTCCGACGACGGCAGCACCGCCCTATTCGGCGGCCTGAACCTCACCCCTCAGGAACTCCTCGGCGTCGACCGCATCCTCTTCCTCGCCTGCGGCACCGCCTGGCACGCCTGCCTCGTTGCCGAATACCTAATCGAGCGCTTCGCCCGCATCCCCGTTGAAGTCGAATACGCCTCCGAATTCCGTTACCGCAACGCCCCTCTCGATAAAAACACCCTCGTCTTTGCCATCAGCCAATCCGGCGAAACAATCGACACCCTCGCCGCCCTGCGCGAAGCGAAGCGCAAAGGGTACCGCACCCTCGCCATCAATAATAGCGTCGGCTCCACCATTGCCCGCGAAACCGACGGCGGCATTTACCAACACGCCGGACCCGAGATCGGGGTCGCCTCCACCAAGGCCTTCACTTCACAGATCATGCTCTGCGCGATGGTCGCCCTCTACCTCGGCCGCCTCCGCGACCTCAGCTTCACCGACGGCACCAAAATTGTTAAAGCCCTCAAAGCCCTCCCCGATCAAGTGCGCGAGGTCCTCAAACAAAACGAGCACATCGAGGCGATTGCCAAAAAATACGCCCATTACGAAGATTGCCTCTTCCTTGGTCGCCAGCTCATGTTCCCCATCGCCCTCGAAGGTGCCCTCAAACTCAAGGAAATTTCCTACATCCACGCCGAAGGCTACCCCGCCGCCGAAATGAAACACGGCCCCATCGCCCTCATCAGCGAGGAATGCCCCAGCGTTTTCCTTACTACCTCCGGCGAAATCTTCAAAAAGAGCCTCGCCAACATCCAGGAGGTCAAAGCCCGCAAAGGAAAAGTCATCTGCGTCGCCTCTCAGGACTGCGAACTCCCCGAGGATCTTATTGACGAAATCATCCGCGTTCCCGAATGCCACGAAATCATCCAGCCCATCCTGATGAGCATCCCCGTGCAGCTCCTCAGCTACCACATTGCCCTTCAGCGCGGCTGCGACGTCGATAAACCCCGCAACCTCGCCAAATCTGTTACGGTGGAGTAGATATTCGGCAACCCG
>DKOX01000049.1 GCA_002470925.1 Opitutia bacterium UBA7350
CCTTGCTCCCCACGGTGATGGATCTCCAATTCAAAACCATGACGCGAGGCCAACACTTTCGCAGTCGATTCCTCAATGCTTTGATTCATCGAGGCGAAAATCCCCATCTCCATCAATTCCGAGATAAGTTTGAACGGCTTGAGTCCCAATTCGAGGGCGAAATCACGCACCACAATCGGAGGTTTCACGTGCAGCACTTTCTTCTCAGCGCCCTCAACATCACTTAAAGCCTCAGGAGAAGGCTCGCTTCCCTCACTCGTGGCACTCGTTTTTTGAGGAACCGGTGGAGCAGATGGCGCAGGCGGTGATCCCGCCGGGACCACGGGTGGCGTGCTCGGCGGACGGCTCGCGGGAACGGGCGGCGGGGTTGTTTTCGCAACCGGTGGCGCCTTGGGAGGTTCCGGCGAGGAAATAGTGACCGCCGGGGTTGGGGGCGTTCTCGGTGCGGGTGGTGCCGGCTTCGCAACAGGCGGTGGCGGAACCGCGCGCGCCGCTTCCTTCGCGGCCTCCGCTTTTTCTGCCGCCGCGCGTGCCTCGCGCTCGCGCTCGATATCAGCCTTGCTCTTCACGATCACCCCTTCCGGCATGACCGGACCTTTGGCTTTCGGAGCTTCCACTTCGCTTTTGCTTTCCGGAGCACTTGGCTCCACCGCTTCCTTCGAGCCGAATTCCTCCACCAGCGATTCCGCCGAAATATTGTCAACCGTACTCGAGGCGCTCTTGACCTCATATCCACGCTCACGCAGGAGTTCGATCAACTCCTTGTTGTCCATTCCGATTTGCTTAGAAAGCTGGTGTATGCGAACGCTCATAAATTAGGTGGATGCCGTGGTCTGCGGTATTGAGTAGGTGCGATTAGGTGTTTTGCGAGAGGTAGGCGTTAACGCGATCCAAAATCAATGAGGCCTCGTCCGCGGTAAAGCCCGCATCCGAAAGATCCTCGGTTCCAACGCCCTCGAAGGCTTCCGGGCTCGTAAATCCATGCGTCACCAAGCGCTCCGCGAGGGCGGGTTCAATGCCTGGGATCATATTGATTCCCTGCACCGCCTTCGCGATCTTCTGGTCAAAACCGACCGCTTCCTGCTCGACCTTGCCGATGTCCAGTTTCCAGCCCAGCAGACGCGAGGTCAGCTTGGCGTTGAAACCACGGCGACCAATCGCGATGGAAAGGTCATCTTCCGCAACTTCAAAATGGATCCGACGCTCCCCTTCATTGATGCGGATATTCTTGGGTACCGCGGGCTTCAGTGCCTCCTCGAGCAGTTGAATCGGGTCAGTGTAATAACGGATAATATCAATTTTTTCACCGCCCAATTCGCGTACGATGGTTTTTACCCGGGCACCGCGGGCACCCACACAGGCTCCCACCGGGTCGACCTTGGGGTCCGCACTGTGCACCGCAATTTTGGTGCGGTAACCTGCCTCACGCGCCATCGCTTCAATCACAACCGTGCCGTCCGCGATCTCCGTGACCTCCAGCTCAAAGAGGCGACGGACAAAATTTATATTGGAGCGGGAAAGGATAATATCCGGGCCCCGGTTGGTCTGTTCGATCTTCAACAGGAGGCAACGAATGCTCTCACCCGGAGCGTAATCCTCACCCGGCACGCGCTCGCGTGGCGGTAGAATCGCCTCTGCCTTGCCGAGATCCACTACCAGGTCGCCCCGATCGCGACGGCGCACCGTCCCCGTCACGATATCGCCCACCGTGTCTTTGTAATCGTCGTAAATACGATCCTTCTCAAATTGGCGAATGCGCTGCATGATCGCCTGCCGGGCCGTCTGCGCCGCGATGCGCCCCAGGAAAGCCGGGTCGATTTCCTTCTCGATAACCCCACCAATCTCCGCTTCAGGAGACAGTTGGCGCGCCTTCTCAATGTGAATTTCAGAGGCGGAATCACTGACCGAATCCACGACCTCGAGGGCGTTCCATGCCTTGAGGGCACCCGTTTTGGGGTTGATCTCCACCCGCACCTCTTGGGCGGAACCGACCCCCCGTTGGGCGGCACTGGCGATCGCTCCGGAGATCGCCGAGATCATGTCATCCCGCGCGATTCCCTTTTCCTTCTCCATGTATTCAAGAACGGATAATATTTCGTGGCTCATTGTAAGTTAAAAATAAAAAAAGCGAGACAAGCCCGCTTTATAGCTATGCTGTATAAATTGCGAAGTATCAAAATTGGAATACCAAGAGAATTTGTCAAGCTATCGCTTGGGTCGCCTTCAGTTTAGCCTTGCCCTTCAAGCGCCTCAAAGCCCATAAAATGGATACCCTGCTAAAGGATTCCCAGGGCGCCCTTCCGGCAACGACTGAATTCATGAAAACCGTCCTTATTTATTCCGGTGGTCTCGATTCCACCGTCCTGCTTTACGATCTCCTCGCGGAGGGCAAGGAGGTGCGCGCCCTCTCCGTTGATTACGGGCAACGCCACGCCTGCGAACTCGACCGGGCCGCCGCGATCTGCGCCGCCCGCCAGGTCCCCTTTCAACGCGCCGACCTCTCGGGCATCCGTCCCCTCCTCACCGGGAGCAGCCTCACCTGCCCCGATATTCCCGTCGCGGAGGGCCATTATACCGAGGCGAGCATGAAATCCACCGTGGTTCCAAACCGCAACATGCTCCTCCTCGCCCTCGCCACCAGCTACGCCCTCAGTTCCGGCGCCGCCGAAGTCGCCTATGCCGCACACCACGGGGATCACGCCATTTATCCCGATTGCCGACCCGAATTTGCCGAAGCGATGGCCACTGCGATCGGGCTCTGCGACTGGGAGTCGGTGCGCCTCAGCCGCCCCTTCGTGGATTGGAGCAAGGCCGATATCGTAAAACGCGGCGCGGAACTGGGCGTCCCCTTCGAACAAACCTGGTCCTGTTACAAGGGCGATACAGTGCACTGCGGGCGCTGCGGAACCTG
>DKOX01000066.1 GCA_002470925.1 Opitutia bacterium UBA7350
AACCAATTATTTAATATCAATAATAGGAATTATGAAAAAATACATCGCAATCATACTTATATCATTCAGCACTGCAGCGCTAGCAAGCGCACATTGTGGTTCTTGTGGAACGGGCGACGCCAAATCTGCCAAATGCGCCACTTCTAAGTGCAGTTCCAAATCTAGCACTAAAAAATGCTGCTCCAAGGATGAGAGCAGCAAATCGTCCTGCAGCAAAAAAGAGTCCAAGCCGGCATCTAGCTGCTGCGGTAGTTAGCTTTTGGTGGCAACTTTTTGAGCGCTTCGACTCCCCTTTTACGGAAGGGGAGTTTTTTTTGGCTGGAGCCCTTTTCTGGATGCCTCGAAGGACGCCTCAATTTGTGTCGTAAATATAACCGACGCTGTGCACGGTGCGAAAAGGAATCAGTTCCAGACCATGGCGCTTATAAAGATTGCGAACCTTCACGATGTATTGATCCAGTGAGCGGCTCTCGGTGTTGGCATCTTCGCCCCAGATCGCCTTGATGAGTGTTTCGCGGGTTATAACAGTGTCGGGGTTGTCACGCAGGTAAGCAATGATGCCCAATTCCTTGCGACCAATTTTTTCAACATGACCCAGAGGAAAAGTGACCTCCATGCGTTGTGGATCAATGTCGCCTCCACAAAATCGGAATGGCTCAATTAATAAGGGTGCCCGTTTGCGGCGAGAGGCGATTTTTCGTGATTTCACGGAACTTAGGGTTGATTTGATTAGAGCGATCAGATCGGTGTGATTAACAGGCTTTTTGTATGCGTTGATTGAACTGCCGAATGTTGCGGCAGTGGACGGATCAGAGGTCATCAAAACAATTGGCGTTGTATCTTTTTGTTCTTGAAGTGTTTGGATAAGGCGCTGGCAGTCGTTCCCCGGTAGTTCATCGTCCAAGAGTATCAGAGAAGCACGTTTGGCGATTACAAAACCAAGGGCATGATCGGCTTCGTTGCAAATCAGGGTGTTTAAGTCATTTTGCCGGAGTTGATCCGCCAAAGTCATTGCGACTGAATTCTCTTTTACAACGATTACAATACTGAGTGTTTGTTCGGGGTTCATAATTACAATTTGTTTACAAATTTATTAACTTAATGAATAAGGTTAGAGCTTGAATTTAGGTGTATGATTTCCTGTTAACTAATAATGATCCATAAAATTCTCAATTTATTAATGAAACTAAGCAGAAAACCCGCAAGTTGAAAACAAAAAAATGTTTTTTACACTTTATTTACGGTAATAATTATCATTTTGACTCTCTGGATTGTTTCAGGTTTACTGAATTGCTTTATGGAAACAAAAAACAATCTAATGTTAGGTTTGCCCAAAGGCAGTTTAGAGGAATCTACCATTCGTCTATTTGCCAAGGCAGGCTTTGAAATCACCAAGAGCTCCAGGTCTTATCGTCCAAGCTTTGACGATGGCGATTTGGATGGTCGTTTCGTGCGGGCACAGGAGGTAAGTCGTTATGTGGAGCATGGTTATTTTGATTGCGGCCTCACTGGGCAGGACTGGGTTCGCGAAAACGGCTCGGATGTAGTGGAGGTTTGCGACTTGGTGTACAGTCGCGCCTCGCGTCGTCGTTCAAAGTGGGTGGTTGCGGTACCGGAAGCCGCTGCCATACAGGGCGTGAAGGATTTGGAGGGTAAGCGAATCGCCACGGAGGTGGTCCACTTAACCCGTGAATACTTGAAGGCAAATAATGTGAGCGCCGAGGTAGAGTTTTCCTGGGGTGCGACCGAGGTCAAGGTACCGGACTTGGTGGATGCCATCGTCGACTTGACTGAAACAGGCAACTCACTGCGGGCCAATAAATTACGAATTATTGATACCGTGATGGAAACCAATACGGTATTGATTGCCAACCGCGAGGCATGGGAAATGCCCGAAAAGCGCGCTAAAATCGAGCAGATCTCGCTCTTGTTACAGGCGGCCTTGGAGGCCCACAGCAAGGTGGGCTTAAAGCTGAATATCCAGCGCAAGAAACTGGACTCAATTTTAAATGCGTTGCCTGCACTTCGCAATCCCACCATCAATCGTTTAACAGATGAGGCTTGGGTTGCGATTGATGTCATCGTCGATGAAAAGGTGGTGCGCGAGATAATCCCCGAGTTGAAGGCTCATGGGGCCGAGGGCATTGTAGAATACCCGCTGAATAAAGTGGTTTACTGAGTTGGGTTAGTGCGCAAACAGGAGCGCAATTTTAGGCAGTGCATTAAATGAGCGATGGTTTGAATATTCTAAAAGCTGATTCAGAATGGCAGAAACAAGCATATCCAAGGTTTGCATCGCGCTCATTCAGGGGCGGGATCATGGTGACGCGCAGTTGAATCTAAAGATCGCGATTGAGCAAATTCGTGCCGCAGCCGCCTCCGGCGCACGTATAATTTGCACGCAAGAGCTGTTTAATACGCCGTATTTTTGTATCAGCCAAAGTACCGCAAATTTTAACATGGCTGAGCCAATTCCCGGTTCTACGACGGAGGCACTTTCCGCTTTGGCGGCGGAATTAAGGGTGGTTTTGATCGCAGCTTTATTTGAAAAGCGGGGAAGGGGCATTTACCACAACACAGCAGTGTGTTTGGACGCGGATGGGCGAATGTTGGGTAAATATCGAAAGATGCATATCCCGCAGGATCCCGGCTTTGAGGAGAAGTTCTATTTCTCGCCCGGGGATTTGGGGTTTCCGGTATGGGAAACGGCTTACGGAAAAGTTGGGGTCATGATTTGTTGGGATCAGTGGTTTCCTGAGGCGGCTCGGTTGATGGCACTGGCAGGCGCTGAAATACTTTTTTATCCAACCGCAATCGGTTGGCTTGAAGAAGAGAAGGCGGCCTTGGGGGCAGCACAGCACCATGCCTGGGAAACGGTGCAATGCGGTCATGCGGTGGCGAATGGATGCTACCTTGCGGCGGTGAATCGGGTTGGATTTGAGGGGCAGACCGAATTCTGGGGGCAAAGTTTTGTATCGGATTTTTATGGGCAGGTCATCGCGCGGGCTCCGATCGACGAAGATTGTATTTTAAAAGCGGAATGTGATTTGGGAGCCTTGGAGGCAATGCGTCAAATATGGCCATTTTTTCGCGACCGTCGGGTGGAGGCATATAGTGGCTTGACAGAGCGGGCCCTGGAGAAGGGAGGGGCTACTGAATGAGTACGGTCTCGGATTCCGGGAAATATCGTCTTCCGGCGGAGTGGGAAAAACAGGAGGCGGTGTGGTTTGCTTGGCCAACACGCGCAGCACTCTGGCCGGGTAAATTAAATTTGGTGCAGGATCAGCTCGCGCAGTTATATGTTTTGGCGGCAGGTTTCCAACGGGTTTGCGTTTTATGTCCCGAGGAAGCGCAGTCCGGGTTGCGCGAGCGTTTGGCTGGAACGGATGTGAGACTCTTTGATTATGCTTGCGACGACGTGTGGTGTCGGGATTTTGGGCCTTTTTTTATGATAAATGATAGAGCCTCGGAGCTTCATATTTCCGACTGGCGTTTCAATGCTTGGGGAGAAAAGTATGCGCCCTGGGGTCAGGATGATGGCGCGGCAGCCTGGATTGCTCGAGAACTGAACTTGGCTGTTTCTGAAGAAAAGCAGGTGCTTGAAGGTGGCGCGATTGAATGTAACGGGGCGGGGGTTTTACTAACGACTGAAGCAGTTTTATTGAACCCCAACCGCGGAGCTTTGGGCGACAAGGCCGCAATGGAGGAGCGTTTGTCGGCGAGTTTGGGAATATCGCAGGTGCTTTGGCTGGGGCAGGGGCTGGCGAGTGATGATACCGATGGGCACGTTGATAATCTGGCGCGTTTTTACCGGGAGGATGCCATTTTATATGCGGCTGTTCCGGATCGTGGGCATCCGGATCATGCGGCATTAGCCGATAACGAGCGCCGGATCCAAGACTTCTCCACGGTTCAAGGAGGGCCGTATCAAATGAAGGCCCTGCCGCTGCCGGAGCCTATCTATGAGAAGGGGGAAATGTTGGCGGCGAGTTATTTGAATTATCTGGTGCTAAACGGGGCGGTCCTGGTGCCGACTTATGGGCAGCCCAATTTGGAGCGTGAAGTCCTGGGTATAATTGGGGAATGCTATCCCGGGAGGGAGATTCTGGGTTTTGATTGCCTTGAGATTATTCGGGAAGGAGGGGCATTACATTGCCTCAGCCAGCACCAACCGGCATTGGCTTGAGCGGTGGTTATATATCATAACGGGAATTAAGAAGGAAATTATGATGAGAACAATTTCCCAGAACAAACCGAGTCGGAGTAGCCAGTTATGGCGGCGCACCGCAAGTTTATGGAGCCATTGCCTGTGTATCCAAAGATGTAGGAGGATCGTTGCTGCAAAGGCCTAGCTTATCTAGTAGTGGATGTCGCCCCATTCATGAAGTATACGGCCGAGTACTGAACCGCCGCCGCAATCGCGGGGGGGGGCGATAAACCAGCATCAATCCTATTCCAGCCACCCGCAAAAACAGCGATAAGGCAGGGATTTCTGGCTGCGGATAATTTAATTTTGCACTTATACAGACGATAAGTTGATTAAATAAAATTTTATAGAGCCAGGCATTATTGCTCAGCGGGTCACGGCTTAGTTGGATTTGAAGCTGAGTGCTTCGGGGTCGAACTGCATTTCGGCTACGCGGGTAGCAGGCCCGGTCATTCGGATAGCGTAGTGTTCGCCAATTTGAATTCCAATGGTGCCCCCGGGCATATGAACAGTGAGTTCGGCATCGCAAAGTCCAAGGCGGTGTGCCACCGCAGCGGCGGCACTGCTACTGGATCCAGAGGCCAGGGTGTATCCGGCGCCGCGTTCCCAGATTTCGATTTGGACATTTTGGCGGTCGAGGGCCTTGAGAAATTGAACGTTGGTACGTTTGGGGAAGCTGGGATGAACCTCAAGGGCCGCACCGACTTCACAAGCCAGTTCGCGGGAAATCTCATCCAAGGGGACAACACAGTGGGGGTTGCCGATGTCAGCAATGTGAACCCGGTAGTCCGTTCCATTGATTTGAAGGATTTCTCCAGCGTCGGACTTGGATTCCCTGGGGTCGCGCCCAAAGCTCACACGGCCCATATCAACCGTTATGGATGCTGCGTTTGCACTGATCTCGCAGGTTACAATACCGCCAAGGGTATCAACGGTGAAGGCATCGCTGCCGACGCGTCCGGTATCGTAGAGGTAACGGGCAAAAATGCGTAAGCCATTACCGCTTTTTTCTGCCTCACTTCCATCGGGATTGATGATACGCAGCCCAAAATCGGCCTGCTCACTAGGAGTGGGACCATAGAGGATTCCGTCGGATCCGAGCCCGAAATTGCGGTGACAAATACGAATGGTGTCATCGGTTGCGGGTAAAGCAGGTGCTTCCGCAGGATCGAGCACGAGGTAATCATTGCCAAGGGCGTGGTATTTAAAAAATTGCATCATGGTGGCAGGCGAAGGGGTCGAATTTTTCTAACGTGAACGATTAAAAGCGCTTACCAGAGCATTTAAACCAGCGACTTCAATGTTGGCATTAATGCCGCAGCCGAAATGAATCGTGCCGTCGTCCTTCTTTATTTGGATATAGGCAGCGGCCTCGGTTTTGGAGCCATGACCAATGGAATGCTGGCGGTAATCCATAAGTTGGAAATCTTTTAAGCCGTAGTCTTGGAGGGCACTGACAAAGGCACTGATGGGGCCGTTGCCCGTGCCGCGAATCGTCGCTTTTTTCGCTTCGTGAATGATTTCTGCCTCAATACGAATCTCGCTGGATTTGGCGAAGTCTTCACGCTCAATGGCAACCAATTGAAGCGGAGCATTGCGCTGGACGTATTCACGAAGGAAGAGCGCATGAATCTCATCGGATTCCAATTCACGACTACCCTGGTCGGCAGCTTGATTGATGACGGCGCCGACTTCGGGGTGCATTGCCTTGGGGAGGTCAAGGCCGTGATCCCGGTGAAGGAGAAAGGCCACTCCGCCCTTTCCGCTTTGGCTATTGATCCGGATGATCGCCTCATAGGTGCGGCCGATATCCTGCGGATCGATCAGGAGGTAGGGGACACGCCATTGCGAGGCGGGATCTGCCTTTTTTGCATGGAGATCCATTCCTTTTTTGATGGCGTCCTGGTGTGATCCGGAAAATGCGGTAAAAACGAGGTCGCCGGCATAGGGGTGGCGCTCGGGAACCAGCATGCGGGTAATGCCTTCGTAGGTCGCGCGCAGGGCCGGGATATCGGCAAGGTCGAGCTTTGGGTCGATGCCTTGTGTGTAAAGATTGAGGGCAACCGTCACGATATCGAGGTTACCGGTGCGCTCTCCGTTGCCAAAGAGGGTGCCCTCGACGCGATCCGCGCCGGCAAGGAGTCCCAATTCGGTGGCGGCGGTGCCGGTGCCACGGTCATTGTGGGTATGCAGGCTGATGATAGCCTTGTTGCGCTCTTTGAGGTGTCGACAAAACCACTCGATTTGATCGGCGTGATGATTGGGAGTGGCAATTTCAACCGTAGCCGGGAGGTTGAGAATAATCTTGTTGTCCTCGGTGGGTTGCCAGACCGCCATGACCGCCTCGCAAACCTCAAGCGCGTAGTCCACCTCGGTGTCGGAGAAGCTTTCGGGGGAATACTCGAGCCGGATATCGGTCTCGGGAATGGTAGGGACCAGGCTTTTAATGAGCTCCGCACCTGCAACCGCGATCGCCTTGATTTCATCTTTTGTCTTATTGAAGGTAACTTCGCGTTGGAGGGGCGAAGTCGAGTTGTAGAGATGCACAATCGCGCGGGGAATCCCTTCGAGGCTTTCAAAGGTGCGGTGTATCAAATGCTCACGCGCCTGAACCAATACTTGAACGGTGACGTCCTCGGGAATGCGTTTTTCGTCCACCAGACGGCGGATAAAGTCGAATTCCGTTTGGCTGGCGGAGGGGAAGCCAACCTCAATTTCCTTAAAACCCGTCTTAACGAGCGAGTCAAAGAATTCAATTTTCTCATCGACCGTCATCGGTATTGCAAGAGCCTGGTTTCCGTCTCGCAGGTCGACACTGGCCCAAATGGGAGCCTGTTTGATTTGGCGATCGGGCCACTGGCGATCAGGCAGGTCGATCGGGGTGACCGGTTGATACTTACTGATGGGATGGCGTTGCATGATATTTTCCTCTATCCTGCACGGTTATGATGAGATTACTAGCGGAAATAACCGCTTGAGGCTTGTTGTATGACTTTTTTTATCTAGGGTGTGGTTTGTGGATAGTCCAGATAATCAGTTAAAAGGTCGAACCATAGTGTTGGGTGTGACGGGGTCGATTGCAGCCTATAAAGCGGCTGACCTGACCAGTCGTCTGGTGGAATACGGGGCTGAGGTCTTTCCGGTTTTGACGGAGTCAGCCGGTCGTTTTATCCAGCCGCTTACTCTGCAAACGCTGGCTCGTAACCCTGCGGTCTCGGATCTGTGGGCCGAGGAGGAGGGCTGGCAACCCGGCCATATTGAGATCGCTGATCGGGCCGATTTGCTACTGGTTGCTCCCGCGACGGCGCACTGCATTGCCAATTTTGCCCACGGGCAAGCTCCGGATTTACTGACATCGATTCATTTGGCGACACGGGCCCCGGTTCTAATGGCGCCGGCAATGAATGGGAAAATGTTCGAACACGCAGCAACACAGGCGAATATGGCAACTTTGCGCGAACGGGGATACCGATTTGTGGATCCGGAAGTCGGTCGCTTGGCCTGTGGTTACGAGGGTCTGGGTAAGCTAGCCCCCATCGAATCAATCATAGACGGCGTTGTGCATTTATTAGGTTGATATTTTCTTATTTGGTTTTAAATTCATAATAAATAAGTAAAATGAAAGGTTTGTTAAAATTTATTTGGATTTTTCTCTTCTTTGTTTTCTCGTTGGGTTCGTTGAAAGGAGAGGAAGTGCTGCCCTCTCTGTATGATCTTTACCGCGAATTCATATCCAGCAATGGCGGTGAAAAAAATATGCAAGAACTCAACAGCATTATTGTTTCCGGCCATATCTTACAAGACGACCAAAAAGTTAAATTTAAGCTATACCGCAAGCGCCCGAATAAAATGCGCATAACAATCACGATCGATAACTTAGAGATTTCCACCATATTTAACGGTGAAAATGCTTGGCAGGAAGTAACGAGCCGTGCTGAGCGGGTCGCACTCACAAAAATCGAAGGCAATGAACTTGCTTCAATGAAAACGGACAGCATTTTTGATTCCCCTTTTTATTCAGCATTTAAAAAGCGAAAATTCATCACGGTTGCTGCTATCGAAGAGGTGAAAGGACAAGAGGCCGTGCGCCTTGATTATGATCCTGCCGGCAATTTTGGCTTTGATAGTATCTGGCTAAGTTTGGACCATTATCAGGAGGTCAAAATGCTCCGCGATTTACCCGGTGATGATGAGGAAGGTCGGTTATTAAAAGAGGAAATCTACTATGATGGATTTAGTTTGATAAAGGGCGTCTATTGGGCGCAATTTATGCAGCATTTTGTGGATGGGACAATGACCAAGGAAGTCGTTGTAGAGGAAGTGAAGCCCAATGCAGGAGTTTTTGACGCTTACTTTGAAGTGGAGGATGATAAAAACTTCACCGCTAAATAAGGGAAAGCAGTGGAGGAAGCAACAGGGCAGCATCGGCTAGAATGCGTCCGTTTTCAGAACCTAGAACGTGGCGGAACAAGTAAATCCCTAAGAGTAGGACCACTGCGCTGAGGGCGATGGGGAGGCATAGGGTCGCGAGCAGTGCGGCAATCCCGATCATTAGGGGTGTTGGATTTGGAAGGCGGCAAATGGTTTGCCTTGAGTTGTTTTCACGAGATGGGTCAAATTCAGTCACGAGCAGGCAATTGCCGGTGAAGAGGAAAACAAGTGCAGGGGGCAGCAGCCAATGGGGTGGATGGCTTTGAAAGATGAGGACTCCTGCGCTAAAAATAAGCCCGACCAGGAGTTCTTTTTGAAACAGGGCCGATTTTATTTTCTGTACTCCAAATATATAGACCAGTGTAACGAAGAGTAGAAAAAGTCCGCGCAGCAATTGCGGTTCGCTCAGACCTTTCAGGGCAAGGCTCAGGTTGATCAGCAGGAGAAACCACCAAAATGACCAAAGGGATTTTTTATTTTGGGCAACGAAGCGGTGGCGCAACGAGCGCAGCTCGGCAAGTTCTTTTCCGCGCACGTCAAATAAGCGATCCGCAAGGTATGTGAGCCAGACGGAAAGTGCGAGCACCAGGGCGGGAATGATCGGGAAGATTGTGTCATTGGGCAGCAGAAGCCAATACCAACTGACTGCGATTAATGCCGCATCGATACCCAGCACATTGGGCCATTGCCAAAAGCAGGGTGTTTCATCTGCGCACGTTCGCACCTTCAAAATATAAGGTTTCCTTTTATTTTTCAGGCGGCGTTAGTAAAACGCGGGTTTGGAGGCCCGGCAGAAATTCAGAAAAGGCCTCGCCTTCAGGGCTATTGCGCAGGACGCGCTGTACCATTCCCATCTTGGCATCGAGGTTATCCACCATCGAGACAAATACCGCCTCGGGCGTAGCCGCCATTGCGGCAGCACCCCACTCCTTTTCGCCTTGGTGGCTGAGAATGATATGTTCGAGACGTTCGGTAAGGTCCTCATTCAAACCACATTGTAGGGCGGCTTTGCGTGCAATACGGAAACCGATAACAACATGGCCTTGTAAGATGCCGATGCGGCTGGAGCGAGCTGCAAATTCACCCTCGTATTCCTCAAGTTTTCCGATGTCGTGCAGGGCGATGCCCGCGAGAGCGAGATCGGCGTCCACCTCCGGATAAAGCGGCAAGAGGGCGCGCGCGGCACGCAGCATGTGCACGGTGTGTTCAAGTAAACCATGGCAATAAGCGTGGTGCATGCTGATGGCGGCAGGGCTGACGCGAAGCGCCACTTCCGTCTCGTGGATGACGCGCTCAACCGTTTCCCGCAATTGCGGGTGAAGTATGGCAGCGACGGCATCTTGCAGGTGCTGCCATAGTTCGGCCTCACTCTCGGGGGGGACTTCTATGAGTTGCCCTAATACGCCTTCCTCGGCGGCTTGTTCGGTATCGATGATTTCGCCGGCAGAGAGACGGGGAGAAAAACGATCGTTATAATATTCGGTGGTGCCCGCGATGCGGGTTATTGAACCTTCTTGAGCAGTTTCAAGCTCCTTGTAGAGGGGCGAGTCCCCGAAACAGTTGGTGGTAAAACTTCCGCTGGAATCGCCGAGTTCCAGGCTTAAGAAGGGGTTGCCGTTCCGGGCGGTTTTGGTGGTCTTGCGGCGGAGGATGAAGATGCCCCGGAAGGGAACTGCGAGTTCGCGGTCGAGGGCCTTGAGTTCTTGGACAGTGCGAAAATCTGACATAGTGGTAATGTATACCTTTATGGGATGGCTGTAAAGCGGGGAACCCCCGCTTTAAAAATCAATCACGTAAAAATTACCCGCGCTAATATCCTGGGCCTCATCCTCGCTGATCCACCGCAATTCATAATCCGGACCCCATGAATCGCTGACCGCTAACTCTCCGGTTGCATCGTTGAAGCCTACGACCAGGCATATATGACTCTGGTCAGGATCTTCTTTAAGTTTGGGCGAACGCTTCAGCAGTTCATTAAGGGTCTTCTTCCAGAGCTTAACATCGTTAGCCTTCATGCGCTGTCGTGTGATGGCGTTCGCGATCAAATTGTATTCATTGGTTGAATACATGGTCCATAAGACAGGCTGGCCGTTTTCAATGAAATTTTTAACATCTCGGACAGATGCCTTTCCCGAGATATTTTGCATTTTTCGTCCCGCCCTGCGGACAAAATCCGAGGTACCCTCGATGATGTCGCTGACGTAAGTACCGCCGCCGAGCCCGGTTTTACCTGCCATCGCAAGGGCATACATGTCCGCTCGGATGCCCATGTAACGCAGGCAACGTTCAAGGGTGGCAGGAACGCAATACCCTTTGGGACCCTGATTGACCATCGGTATGTTGTGGATGAGCACATCGCCAAAGTCATTTTTTTGAACGTTAGCCCGCGCCATTTTTTTGGCTTGGGTCGTATTGATCCTCTCGGGGCGTCCGCGTTGGTCGGCCAATTCCGCTGGCATAATCCGAAGCGCGAGATATTCATCTTCCACCGCAGCGAGCAGGAGGCTTGAATTGCCGACGTCCCAACGGAGGATTCTCTCTTTCATGGCTTTTCCCGAACCGGTTGACTGACGATCGGGTCTGCCAAACATCGCGAGTGAGGCCTTCAGTTTTTCATGGTCCGAATCAATCGCTGCATTGACGGCACGGAGGGCCTTTCGCTCGTTATCAAGCAGGTCAAAAGTTACCGAGTCGCCTTTGTTGGCAAACATGATACTGATATAATCCACCCTTCCATTTTGGCCATATAGGACGGCGGTGTGTGGGATTGCGCCGCCGATCGGGCTTTTCTTTTTATAATACAAGCGGAAGCTGGACTGGGTTTGAGTCTTGGACTCCGGAGGCCAGCCAAGGCGGTAGGCGACGTCATGCGGGGCGTCATCCCATAGATTTTCATCGCTCCACAAATCAATACCGAGTTGGTCGTTCAGCATTTTGTAAATTTTTGTTTCGCTCTTTTGAGGGCTTGAGTCTGGATTATTAGAAGGCTTATCCGCACGATCTTTGAGTCGCAGCCGGTCCGGATCGCTTAATTGCGCGAGCGGGATTGAGAAGCGAACTCCGTCTGCCCGGCGCACCTCAACTTCTTGA
>DKOX01000038.1 GCA_002470925.1 Opitutia bacterium UBA7350
GCGAACTTCTATGGGATCGAAACGAGCTATGAGCGCGTCCTCTATCGTAAAGGTGAAGATGCCTTGAGCCTGAACCTCATGGCAGACTGGATTCAGGCGGAGAAACGCGGTTCCGGAGAATCCTTGCCGCGCATTCCGCCGGTACGCCTCGGCATCGGTCTCGATTATGCGAGCCCCGATTGGAAGGTGGGCCTGGACCTCACCCAGGCCCTGCGTCAAAAGGATACCGCAACCTACGAAAGCGAGACCTCGGGCTATACGCAACTGGACGCCCACCTGAGCAAAAGCTTCGCTCTGTCTAGCGGTCAAACACTCAGCCTCTTTGCAAACGCCAATAATTTGCTCGATCGCAAAATCGTGCATCACACTTCTTATTTAAAAGAAGAAGTGCCATTGCCGGGACGTAATATCGCGGTTGGCCTGCGCATGGAATTCTAAAACGGAGGAACGGGCGGAGGTCCGGGCGGTGTATCGCCCGCTTGACCTTTGCCCGTTCCCCTTTTTCCTCTTTGTCATGAGTGACGAAGAACTCGGCCCCACCGGAGCAATCTGCTTCGACCTCCCCTCCCCCTATGAGGCGCATTCCTGCGGCCTCTTACACCTACCGCGCTTTATCGCAAAATGCCGCAAGCACCTGCGCGGGGAATTACCCAAATCCTATCAAAAGAATTTTTGCCGCGGCTTTGATCGTTTTCTCTGCATGCACCTCGGGGTCGATCCGAAGGATGTTTTAAAGGCGGTCGAAGATGCGGGCGAGGATGCCGCCGCGCTTGAGTCGCAGCTTAAGGAGCTCTTTCCCGAAGATCTGCGGGCCGATGACTGGAATCGCGAAGTGGTCCATAAGGGACAAACCGAAGCGGGGCGCGAGTTCCTCGCAGAATCCCTTACCAAGATGGGTACCCCTGAAAAAATCGGCGAAATTCTATCGGTCATGGATATGATGGATTTCGACGAAGGGCGCCTCCCCGGTTTTTCGGACGAGCGGCGTCGCGCCTGGGAAGCCCAGCAGCGCGGGCCCTAGTCCTTAGCTTTGCGCGATGCGCCCGAGTTGGGCGCGAACGAGTTCGGCGATTTGTTGCAGGGCGGGGACCGGCGCGAGCCCGGCGTGGGGTGCGATCGCGCTAGCCGCTTGCCCGAGGTGTTCCTCAAAGGTCGCGACCACCGTCTCGAATATGGGAAACTCGTGGAGCCGTTGGATGAATTCCGCCGCCACAATGGGGTCCCCCGCGTTGTATCGCGCCAGGAGCGCCTCCCGGTCCTTCCGGGAAAGCTGCTCTAGAAGCAATAAGAGCGGCAGGGTAAATTTACCTTTTTCTAAGTCGGTACCGAGGGTTTTGCCAATCATGGATTCCTCGGCGTAGAGATCGACCAGATCATCAAAGATTTGGTAGGCGATTCCAAGATGGCGACCGAAGTCGCCCGCCGCTTCACAGAACTCCGCAGAATACCCCGCCACCTTGGCGCCCAAACGACAGGAGGCCTCAAAGAGTTCCGCGGTCTTGAGCTGAATCACACGGAAGTAGAAGTCCCGGTCATAATTGACCTCGCCCCGCTGGTAAGTCTGCGCGATTTCGCCGGCACACACGCGGGCCGTGGCCTGCGCGACGGTTCGGCATATTTCGGTGGTGGGAAATTCCGCTGCAAGCTTGAGGGCATGCGCAAAAAGAACGTCTCCGATGAGCACTGCGGCGGCCGGACCGAATTTTTTGGCGGCGGTTTCCTGCCGGTGGCGGGTTTCAGCCTCATCCAGGATATCATCATGCACCAGCGTTGCGAGGTGTACTAATTCGATGATCGCACCCAATTTCACCAGTTGCGCCGCACATTCGGGAGCAGCCCCCTTCCATCCGCTGTAAGCCACCAGCATCGGGCGCAAGCGCTTTCCGCTGTGCCCAAAAACATAGCGCACTTGATCCTGCACCTCGGGCTCCAACTCCTCGACCTGCGCCTGCAGAAAGGCGTCCAGTTCCGCCAGATAGGGCTTTACCGGATCATAGACTTCCGCGAAACCGGCGGACGCGACCGCCTTGGCTTCAGATTGGGTGCTTTGCAACATACTCTTATATAAATAAACAATGTGGCAGGGTGCAAAACCAAAGCTCCTTTTATTGGAAACTAATGAGCCATGCCCGCAGCGCTTGGAGGAACCCCGCTCGATCTTCCACGTGCACATTGTGCCCCGCCTCCGGCAAGAGGACTTCCTTTAATTGCGGTAACCAGGCACGCATCCGCTCCAAATCACCGTCTTCCACAAAATCGGATTTTCCCCCGCGCACCAGGAGACTCGGCCCCGCGTAGGAATCCACCTCCCGCAGGGAATTCTGCCGAATGTGCGGCAAGCTGGCATGCAGCGCCTCTAAATTAATCTGCCATTTGAAGATCCCCGTCGCCCCGTCCCGCACCAGATTCGTCAGCAAAAACTGCCGCAAGGCCCAATCCGGCACCTCGGCACTCAACAATTCCTCCGCCTCCTTGCGATTCAGCAAATCTCCCACCGCCAAACGCTTCATGGCGCGAAACTCCGCCTCGTGATACGGCGGGTACGCCTTCGCCGCAATGTCCACCACTGCCAGCCCCTTCACCCGCTCCCCGTATTCGCAGGCGTAACGCATCGCAATCTTGCCTCCCAAACTGTGCCCCATCAACACCATCGACTCCAGCCCCGCCCGCTCGCGGTAGGCTTCCAAATCCGCCACCAGTTCCGACCACCGCATCGACTCCGCGTGCGGCGACTGCCCGTGATTGCGCAAATTTACCACATGCACCGCAAAGTCCCCCTCCAGCGCCCGCGCAATGGTGCTCCAATTCCGCCCGCTTCCAAGCAACCCGTGCAGCATCACCGCTCCAGGCAATGATTCCGATCCAAAAACCTCCCCATGTAAAGCAACACTCATTTTCTAAATAAAAGTAACCCCGTCTTTATACGCACCCCAAAAAGAACCCCACGGTAATGAATTAAAAGAAAATTCGCTTTTGATTCGTAAGCTTTGCTGTCAATGTAACTACTTCCCACACTTGAGGCATGCCCGCGCAAAAGACGAAGAAAATCACACCCATGATGCAACAATGGCACGAAATGCGTGCCAAGCTCACGGATGATACCCTCCTTCTGTTTCGCCTTGGGGATTTCTACGAAGTCTTCAACCAAGACGCGGAACGCGGCGCGCAATCCCTCGGCATCACCCTAACCTATCGCCACGGGATGCCCATGGCAGGCATCCCCTACCATGCCGCCGATAATTATATTCAGAAGCTCCTCGACCAAGGCATCAAAATCGCCATCTGCGACCAAGTTGAAACACCGAAGCCCGGCAAACTCGTCAAACGCGAACTCACCCGCATTATCACGCCCGGTACCCGCCTCGCCGACAGCCAGATCGAAGCGCAGCGCAACCATTTCCTCCTCGCCCTTCACCTCCGCAAAAACGACCTCCAGGCCGCTTGGCTCGACCTCACCACCGGTGAATTCCTCCTCGCCGCCGAGACCGCCCCCGAAGATCTCTTTGCCGCCCTCGAAAGCGTTGACCCGCGCGAAATATTACTGCCAGAAAAATCCAGTGCCGCCTGGCGCAATGACCCCCGCCCCGCCGCGCAACGCTTACAGGATTTTTGCCGCGACCGCGCCTGCACCACCCTCCCGGATTATCATTTTGAACCCGAAGCCGGGGTTCAATCCGTAATGAACGCCCTCGGCGTCCTCAACCTCGACGGTTTTGGCATCGCCCGCGAACACCCTGCCCTCGGCGCCGCCGGAGCCCTCATCCATTACGCCACCGAAACCCTCTGCGCCCAACCCCAAAACCTGCGCCAGCTTCGCGAATTCCGCACCGAGCAAACCCTCCTCCTCGACCCTGCCACCCTTCGCAGCCTTGAAATCTTCAAGTCCGCCGCCAATACCCGCAAGGGTTCCCTCCTCGCCGCGATGGACGCCACCGTGACCGCTCCCGGCGCCCGTTGCCTCGAACGCTGGCTCTCCGCTCCTCAGCGCGACCTCCCTGAAATTCAGCGCCGCCAGCAGTGCGTTGCAGAATTTGTCACCAGTCAGGGACTAACTTCCGAGCTTCAAACCCAACTGCGGGGCATCCGCGACCTCGAGCGCATTCTCGGGCGACTCCAAAACCGCCTGCGCAGCCCCCGCGAACTGGGCGGGATCCGTGAAACCCTCCAAGCCCTCCCCGCCATCGCCACCACCCTCCTCGAATTCCCCGAATCCCCTGTCGCGGCCCTCGCCTCCCGCCTCCACGATTTCTCACCCCTCTTAGAACAGCTCGAACGCGCCCTCGCCGAGGAACTCCCCGTCAAAATTGATGAGGGCGGCGCGATCCGCGACGGCTACGACGACGAACTCGACCATTGCCGCAGCCTAACCCGCGACAGCCAACAATGGCTTACCGAATTCGAGCAACAGGAACAGGAACGCACCGGGATCAAAAATCTTCGCATCCGTTACACCGGGGCTTTTGGTTACTACATCGAAGTCACCAAAAGTAACCTCGAGCGCGTGCCCGAGGACTACACCCGCCGGCAAACCATGAAAAACGCCGAGCGTTTCACCACCCAAGTCCTCAAGGAACGCGAACGCGAAATCCTGCAGGCCGATGAAAAGGCCCTCGCGCGCGAAGCAACCCTCTTCTTCGAACTCATCGAGGCGATCCTCACCCAGGCCGACCCTCTCCGCGAAACCGCCACCGCCCTCGCGGAAATCGACGTCCTTACCGGCTGGGGTCGCCTCGCCCGCGAGTGGGGCTACTGCCAGCCCGAGCTCGACAATTCCGATGCCCTCGAAATCGAACAGGGTCGCCACCCCGTCGTCGAACAAATGATGCGCGAAGAACGCCTCGGTCTCGCCGGCACCCACGCATTTGTGCCCAATGACAGCCGCCTCGACAGCAATGGCCCCGATCCCGACCGCCCTCAAATTGCCCTCATCACCGGCCCCAATATGGCGGGTAAATCCACCTATATTCGACAGGTCGCTCTCCTC
>DKOX01000099.1 GCA_002470925.1 Opitutia bacterium UBA7350
TGCGGAGGCAAAGAGTCCGGTCGGGATGGCGATGATGCCGACGCCGACAATGAGGATGAGAGCAGTAAAGACCCGCCCGCCTGTCGTAACGGCGTAGACATCGCCGTAACCGACGGTGGTCAGGGTGCAGATCGCCCACCAGAGAGAATCGAAGATCGAGGAGAAATGCTCGGGTTGCACCTCGTTTCCGAAGGGGAGCTTTATTGGCTTAGGGAAGTTTGGTGGTGCCCATGAGGAATCTGTCACACTCACGGGCGACGGCACGGCCTTCGTTGATCGCCCAAACGATGAGGGATTGCCCGCGGCGGACGTCGCCGGCGGCGAAGACTTTGTCAACACTGGTGCGGAATTCGCCGTATTCCGCCTTGATGTTGGAACGGGCGTCTTGTTCAAGCTCAAGTTCGTCCACGATGGTGGCTTCGGGGCCGAGGAAGCCCATGGCAAGGAGGACGAGGTCGGCGGGGAGGACGCGCTCGCTGCCTTCAACTTTTTTGGGAATGAAGCGTCCGTCTTCGTTGGCCCATTCGATGTTGTGGACGTGGACGGCTTTGACATTTCCGTTTTCGTCGCCTTCAAATTTGCTGGAGGTGACGAGGTATTGGCGGGGATCTTCGCCCTGAACGGCAGCGGCTTCTTCCTGACCGTAATCCATCTTGTAAGTCTTGGGCCATTCGGGCCAAGGATTGTTCTCCGCGCGCTCGGTGGGGGGCTTGGGCATGATTTCAAGCTGGGTGACACTGGCACAGCCGTGGCGGAGGGAGGTACCCACGCAGTCGGTGCCGGTATCGCCACCGCCGATGATGACGACGTTTTTACCCTTGGCGAGTTCGGAGAATTGCTCGGCCTTGCCTTCGCGAAGGTCCCAAAGTTCTTTGGTATTGGGGCCGAGAAATTCCATGGCAAAGCGGATGTTGTTGAGCTCGCGTCCCTCGATGGGGAGGTCGCGGGGCTTGGTGGCACCGCAACAAAGGATGACGGCATCAAAGTCGTTAAGGAGATCCTTGGAAGCGATATCTTTGCCGATTTCAACCCCGCATTTAATAGTGATACCTTCGGCTTCCATGAGCTCGGTGCGCCGGGTGACGGTATCTTTTTCGAGTTTCATGTTGGGGATGCCATACATGAGGAGGCCGCCGGGTCGGTCGGCGCGTTCGTAAACGGTGACGAGATGACCGGCCTTGTTGAGCTGGTCAGCGGCGGCGAGGCCGGCGGGGCCGGAACCGACCACTGCGACTTTCTTGCCGGTGCGTTCCGCAGGGGGTTGGGGGGTCACCCAACCTTCGGCCCAGGCCTTATCGATGATGGAGCACTCAATATTCTTAATCGTAACGGGTGGTTCAATGACGCCTAAAACGCAGGAACCCTCGCAGGGAGCAGGGCAAACGCGACCGGTAAACTCGGGGAAGTTGTTGGTTTTGGAAAGGCGCAGATAGGCTTCGTGCCATTTGTCGCGGTAGACGAGGTCGTTGAACTCGGGGATGAGGTTATTGATCGGGCAACCGCTGGCCATGTTGGAGAGGGTCATGCCGGTGTGGCAATAGGGGGTACCGCAGTCCATACAGCGCGCGCCCTGTTTTTGCACGGCGTCGGGATCAAAAGGTTCGTGGATTTCGTTCCAGTCATTGATACGTGCAAGTGGTTCGCGGTTGGCGATCGTCTTGCGCTCGAATTCTAAGAAGCCTGTTGCTTTGCCCATTTTAAGAGGTGTGAAGGTTTAAAAGTATGAAGGTATGAATTGGAATTAATGACCTGCTTTGACGTTTTCTTCGAAGGCCGCGAGGATCGCTTCATCGCCTTTGAGTCCGCGTTCTTCGGCCCGAGCCTGTGCCTCGAGGACACGTTCGTAGTCCTGTGGCATAATTTTAAGGAATTTCTCTGCGATGGCGGGCCAATCTGCAAGGATTGCCTGTCCGCGGGCGGAGCCGGTGAGGGCGACGTGTTTTTCAATGCGGGCTTTAACCATCGCGATTTCATCGTCGTTGCACTCGATTAATTGATAGACATTGACCATGTCGGGATTGAGGCGGTTTTTGACAAAATCGCCGGATTCATCGAAGACATAGGCGACGCCACCGGACATCCCGGCGCCGAGATTGCGCCCGGTGGAACCGAGGTTAATCACCATGCCACCGGTCATGTATTCGAGGGCGTGGTCACCGAGGCCCTCGATGACGGCTTCGACTCCGGAGTTGCGAACGCAGAAACGTTCGCCTGCCATGCCGGCAATGTATGCTTCACCGGAAGTGGCGCCATAGAAGCAGACGTTGCCGGTGATGATGTTTTCGTGTGCAATGAAGGGAGATTCAGCGGGCGGGCGAACGATGATTTTGCCGCCGGAGAGTCCTTTGCCGAGGTAATCGTTGGTGTCACCGGTTACGGTAAAGGTCATGCCCTTGGGGGAGAAGGCTCCGAGGCTTTGCCCGGCAGAACCGGTGAGATTTACCTGGACGGTGTCTTCGGGAAGCCCTTCGGCGCCGTAATGGCGTGAGATTTCCGCTCCGGTCAGGGTGCCGACGACGCGGTCGGTATTGACAATCGGGAGGTCGATCGTGACGGGTTCGCCGTTTTGGATGGCGGGCTGTGCCTGTTTGAGAATTTCACGCTTATCGAGGGATTTGTCGAGGAGGTGATCCTGTTGCATTTGGCAGTAGGTGCCGACATCGGGGCCGAGTTGCGGCTTGTAGAGCAACTTGCTGTAGTCGAGTCCTTTGGCTTTCCAGTGATCGATGGCGTGGCGCATTTCAAGTTTGTCAACGCGGCCCACCATTTCGTTGATGGAGCGGAACCCAAGCTGCGCCATCAGTTCACGAATTTCTTCGGCGACGTAGTTCATGAAATGTACCACGGCGTCGGCGCCCCCCATGAATTTCTTGCGCAATTCGGGGTTTTGGGTCGCAACTCCAACGGGGCAGGTGTTTTTGTGGCACACGCGCATCATGAGGCAACCGAGGGTTACCAGCGGGGCGGTGGCAAAACCGAATTCCTCGGCGCCGAGGAGGCAGGCGATCGCGACATCGCGCCCGGTCTTGAGCTGCCCGTCAGTCTCGACGACAACGCGGGAGCGCAGGTCATTGAGCAGGAGGGTTTGGTTGGTTTCAGCGAGTCCGAGTTCCCAGGGAGCACCGGCGTGTTGAATGGAAGAACGCGGGGAGGCTCCGGTGCCACCGTCGTAACCGGAAACAAGGATGACGTCCGCTTTCGCTTTGGCGACCCCCGCCGCAATGG
>DKOX01000062.1 GCA_002470925.1 Opitutia bacterium UBA7350
AACGCGGAGGAGCGGAGAGGATATTTTAACGCGGAGGAGCTGAGAAAAGGAGTTTTGAGGGGTTGTTTTTATTGAAACGCAGAGGGGTTGAGGATTTAAGATAATTTCAGTGCTCTGGGTTGAAACCCTAATATAAAACCTCTGATCCTCTGCGTTTAAGATAGCTCAAGTACTCTGCGTAAAAAAATCTCTTTTGCTCCGCTTCTCTGCGCCTTTGCGTTTAAGATAACTCTACTACTCTGCGTTAAATCCCAAATAAAAAAACTCTGCTCCTCCGCGTTAAAAGATAATCAGGAAAGGTGCTCAAGGATCTCGACTTCGTAGCCGTCGGGATCGGTGATAAAGGCCATCTTTTTTCCGTCTAGGAATTTCTCGCGCCAGTTGGTGGGCCAGAGTTGCAGGGCGAGTCCGTCGGTCTCCAATCCTTCAAGCATTTTGCAATAGGCATTGAGGTCGTCGACGCGGATGCAGGTATGGACGAGGTCTTCAGGGAATTTGACTTCAAAGTCGGGGGAGTAGGTAAGCTCGAGCTTGTGGTCGCTGCCGGGAATCGCGAGATGGGCAAGCTGGTTACCGCTCGGGGATTTTTCGGTGCGACGCAAGACTTCAAAGCCACAGGTGCGGCAATACCAGTCGATGGACTTTTCAAGGTCGGAAACGCGGATGCGGGTGTGGTCAAATGTAATTGGCATGCAGGCAGTTTTGCCTGAACACCGGTGCGGAATCAATCCGCAACTACAAGCTTCTCACCACCGCCTTGGCGACACCCTGAACCGCCAGTTCTGCGACGGGGTAGAGTTCCGGGTAGAATTTATTCTCGGCCTTGAGGTAGGGCGGTTCACCGGGTTTCTGGATGTAACGCTTAAGGGTTGTCTCGCCATCGATGAGGGCGGCCACGATATCGCCGTCACGGGCTTCGCGGGGTTCGACGATGACCATGTCGCCGTCATAGATTTCTGCATCAATCATACTTTCGCCGCGGACCTGTAGGGCAAAGCTCTTGCGGCGGCTGTCAAAACTCGCGCTCTGAATATCGACCTGGAGGCGTCCGATTTCTCCGCCGGATTCAACGCGGTCGGGATAACCGGCCGCAATCGCTCCGTAAACCGGGATATCAACCACTTCGCTGGCATCGTGGGGGATGGACTCAGAATCTTCCTCTCCGGGTCGATTGATGCGGAAGGTGCGGGCTTGACCGGCGATGCGGTGGATCGCGCCTTTTTTCTCAAGGGCGCGGAGGTGGCCCATTACGGCGTTGGTACTCTTGAATTGGAATTGTTCCTGAATTTCGCGAATGCTGGGCCAGAAGCCGTTGCGCCACTCGTATTGGCTGATGAATTTAAGAATTTCTTCTTGGCGTTCGGTAAGTGCTTTCATGGTGAACAACTGTTTAGGTGAACGCTTGTCTAGTGTCAAGACCTTGTTTTTAGGAATGTGAATAAGGATTGAACAATTGTCGGGTCGCTTTTTCGTAGGGATTGGATGATTGATTTTAAGGCTAAGGTTTGCGGATTGATGCTAGCGGTGCTTTTGCTGGTGGCGGGTTGCGGTAAGCGGCCCGGTGCGGAGCGCTCGTTTCAAGAGGCGCCGATTCCGGTGGACGCGGAGGTCGTGGATTTTCCGCAGGGAAATTTTGGAGGTCGGATCGTGGAGACGATGGCGGGGGACATTGCGACCTTGAATCCGCTTTTGATTGAATCGGTGGCGGGATCAACCGTGATGGGACGGATTCTCGACAGTCTGGTGACGCTGGATCCCGAGACGGGCGAGGTCATTCCGGGTTTGGCGAAATCGTGGGAGATCTCTGAGGATAATTTGGAATACACCTTTCATTTGCGACGGGGGGTGCACTGGAGCGATGGTGAACCGTTTACGGCGGCAGACGTATTGTTTACCTGGAAGACATTTTTTGCAAAGGAGCGCGATGGCGCAACGGGTGTGGTTGTGGCCGATGCGGAGGGTCGCCCAAAATATCGCTATCCCTCGCGCTCGACGTTCACCCAGTTGATCAACGGCAAGGAACCGCGGGTTGAGGCACTGGATGCGCATACGGTCCGTTTTACAACGCCCGAAGTATACGCTCCATTTTTGCTTTTCGGCGGCGGCGAGGAGATTTTACCGGAGCATATTCTGGGGTCGGCATTTGAAAACGGAACCTTGTTGGAGGCGTGGAATCTGGAGACCGCGATTCAACGACCGGAAGCGATCGTCGGGCTGAATATGTTTGTGCTGGAATCCTATCGTCCGGGGGAACGCTTGGTCTTTGCACGCAATCCGAATTATTGGAAGGTCAATCCGGCGGGTGAACGCTTGCCCTACGTGGAGCGTTTGATCACTAAGATTGTGCCGGATGCGAACAGCAGCAATGTGGCTTTTGCGCAGGGCAAGACCGACTTCGAGGGGATTGGCCCGGACAATGTTGCTTGGGTCAAGCGCGGTGAGGAGCGGCACGATTACACGGTGCTGGATATGGGGCCCTCCAACACAACGAATTTCGTTTGGTTCAATTTGAACCCGGGCAAGGATGAAAACGGGAAGGCCTACGTCGCACCGCATAAGTTGGAATGGTTCCAGGATAAACGTTTCCGGCAGGCGGTTTCCTATGGGATTAACCGCGAGGGGATTGTGCGGGGGGTCTTCTTTGGACGGGCGCAAGTGCTGCATGGTTACGTTTCACCGAAGCGAAAATTTTGGTATAATGACGCGATACGTAAATACCCCTATGATCCGGAACGTTCGAAGGCGCTCTTTCTGGAAATGGGTTTTCGTTACGTGAATGAACGACTTCATGACGCGGAGGGTCGCCCGGTGGGGTTTACCCTGATGACCAATTCCAGCAACGGCCTGCGGGTGGAAATGGCGACGGTCTTTAAAGAGAATATGGCAGATTTGGGGATCGAGGTGGAACTGCAGTTCCTCGATTTTAATACCATCATCACCAAGACTTCCTCCTCTTTTGATTACGAAGCCTGTATGCTCGGTCTCGGCGGTGGTGCGCCCGATCCCTATGCGGGCAAGGACATCCTTATGAGTGGGGGTCGTCTACACCAATGGCATCCCCAACAGGTGGAACCGGCGACCGAATGGGAGGCGCGGATCGACGCGCTCATGCTGGAACTGGGGCGTCATACCGATGTGGAAAAACGGAAGGCGTTTTATTTTGAGGTGCAGGAAATCCTCGCCGAGCAACAACCTATGATTTTTCTCGTGAGCGCGAAGGATTATGTCGGGCACCGGAATCGCTGGCAAAATTTACAGCCCACGTTGCTCGGCGGGCTCACCTGGAATATGGAATCCCTTTGGACGGAGCCGGAGCCGTGATCGCTTATTTATTCAGACGCTTGCTTGCCTTGATTCCCCTCCTCCTCGGGATCACGGGATTGGTGTTCCTGCTGATGAGCCTTGCGCCGGGTGATTTCCTGACGCCGGTGCGGGTGCAACGGGATGTTTCACCGGAGCTGATTCAGTCAATCGAGCAACAGTTTGGGCTGAATCGGCCCTGGTATGTGCAGTATGTGAAATGGCTGGGCAATGTTATGACGGGTAACCTCGGGCATTCCTGGGCGTATAAGATGCCGGTGGTGGATCTGATTGGGCAGCGTATGCTTGCGACTTTTCTGCTTTCGGTTTCAGCGCTGGTGATCGCCTGGGGTATTGCGATTCCTCTCGGCGTACTTGCGGCGATGTATAAGGATTCGATCTTTGACCGCATTTCCTCCTTCCTTGCCTACGCGGCGCTCTCGCTGCCGGAGTTTTTTCTGGCACTTCTGTTTATGTTTTTCGCGGCGCAGAGCGGGTGGTTCCCGATGGGCGGGGCGACTTCCATTGATTATGAATTCATGGGCGCGGGCGGTAAGATTCTGGATCGTGCCCACCATCTTGTTTTGCCGGCGCTCGCCCTGGGGATTGGTTCGGTGGCGAGCATTATGCGTATCATGCGTGCTAATTTTCTCGATGCAATACGGGCGGACTATGTGAAGACCGCGCGGGCGAAGGGTCTGCGGGAACGGCGTGTGATGTTTATGCACGCCTTGCGCAATGCCATTAATCCGCTGGTCAGCGCCTTTGGTTTCGCCTTCTCGGGGCTCTTGAGCGGGGCATTGATCGTTGAAATCGTGCTACAATATCCGGGCCTCGGTCAACTGATGTATCAATCCATTCTGCGGGAGGATCAATTCGTGGTGCTCGCCTCGGTGATGCTGGGTTGCACCATGTTGGTGGCGGGCAACCTCCTCGCAGACCTGCTGCTGGCATGGTCGGATCCCCGCATTCGCACCATACGAAAAACAAGATGACGGGCTTGGGCGACATATTTAAGGCAAGTTTCCGGCGACCTCTGGGGGCGCTGTCGGGAGGGCTGTTGCTGGCGCTTTACATGATCGCGATTTTTGCGGATCTGATCGCCCCTGCTGCGACGAATGAACAGGATTTGGATCGCACCTACCATCCGCCTACAAAAATCATATGGGGCGAGGGCGGGCTCCGGGTACAGGCCTATGACCTGACCGACCCCTCGACTGCTGGCTATGAAGCGGTGCCGGGAAAAAGCTACGCGCTTAAAGTCTTGGGTCGCGGGTTTGAATACCGTCTCTTGGGAATCTTCAAGACCAACCGCCACCTCCTGGTGTGCGATGATCCCGAAGGAGCGTTTTATTTGCTCGGCAGTGACTCGACCGGCCGGGATGTTTTTTCGCGCCTGGTGTTTGGTTCGCGGGTCTCGCTTTTTATCGGTCTGCTAGGTATCACGATAACGATGGTCTTGGGCTTTTTGGTTGGGGGTCTGAGTGGGTACTTCGGCGGGCGCACCGATTTTGTGGCGATGCGAATCGTGGAGTTTATGATGGCGGTGCCGGGGCTCTACTTGTTGCTGGCATTGCGGGCAGCACTCGCACCGCATTTCGCATCGGATCAAATGTTCTTTGTGATCGTGATCATTCTGGCTTTTATCGGCTGGGCGGGTACGGCGCGTATTTTGCGGGGGATGGCGCTTTCCATCCGGCAACAGGCTTTTGTGATGGCAGCGGAGAGTATGGGGCAGGGACCCTTGACGATTCTGCGGAAACACGTCCTGCCGAACCTGCTGAGCTATCTGTTGGTGGCGGCGACCCTCTCGATTCCGGGATACGTTCTGGGTGAAGCGGCGCTCTCCTTTTTGGGACTCGGTATCCAGGAACCCTCGGCTTCGTGGGGCTTGATGCTCTCGGAGGCGCAGAACGTGAAAGTGTTCTACCTCAACTTTTGGTGGTTGCTGACCCCCGGTCTTGCGATTTTTTTAACGGTCATCGCTTATAACGTCTTTGGGGATGTCCTGCGGGATGTCGTTGACCCGCGCAGTCAAAAGCGTTGATTCAAAATAGCCATGCCAACCGACACACAAAATCAAGCGGACAAACTTCTGGAGGTTGAGGATCTACGCATTGCTTTCCCTGGTACAGGTGGCGCGAATGAAGTGGTACACGGGATTGATTTCTCGGTGGAAGCGGGCGGTCATACGGTAGCGCTACTGGGGGAAAGCGGGAGTGGCAAGAGTGTGACTTGTTTGGCGCTCACGCGGCTTTTGCCGGAGGGGGGTGCCTGCCAGTTGAGCGGTCGTATACGTTTCAAGGGGCAGGAGGTGCTGGAGATGGATAATGCCAAATTGCAGGCATTGCGCGGGGCGGGGATCGCCTATATTTTTCAGGAGCCGTCCGCTTCACTGAATCCGGTTTTTACGGTGGGTTACCAGATCGCGGAAGCGGTGAAGCTCCACCGTCCCGATATAAATGACGTGACGGCACGGGTGGTGGAACTGTTGGAATTGGTCGGCATCCGCGACGCAGAAAAACGGCGCAAGGCCTACCCGCATGAAATGAGCGGGGGGATGCAGCAACGGGTGATGATCGCAATGGCGCTCGCCTGTGAACCCAAACTTTTGGTGGCGGATGAACCGACCACTGCGCTCGATGTTACCATCCAGGCTCAAATCATGGAGCTCCTGCGGGAACTGCGCAGCAAGCTCGGGATGAGCATTATTCTGATCACGCACAACTTCGGGATCGTGAAAGGTTTCGCGGACGAAGTGATGGTGATGTATCAGGGAGAAATCGTGGAGCGCGGCGCGGTCGATACTGTTTTGGAAAACCCGCAACATCCTTACACGCGCGCCTTGATTGCCTGCATTCCCAAACTCGGCGCGAAGCGCGAGCGGCTCAGCACGATCGGAGATGCCATGGCGCAGGACTAGGGGGCTTCCGCCAAAG
Organism: Opitutia bacterium UBA7350; assembly: GCA_002470925.1. Taxonomy (GTDB): domain Bacteria; phylum Verrucomicrobiota; class Verrucomicrobiia; order Opitutales; family Coraliomargaritaceae; genus UBA7445. Next base: position 6,240 of record DKOX01000062.1, read on the forward strand.
GGTGATTTTAGCGAAACTGATTTTGTTCCGCTTGGTAGTGGTAGTCGGCGGATTTGAGGCGCTCGATGAGTTCGGCGGGATCGAGGTCATGAGTGCGGCAAAAATCCTCAAAGGAATCGCAATGATTGCGGAGGGCGGTATTGACGAGACCGACCAGCAAATGGGGATCCATCCTGTCGTAGTTGCGGAAATCCATTTTCAAATGTTAGGGCGCGGCGTATTTGTGCCAAGTGGATTTTTCAGCCTTATGGGTTGAAGCATCGTTCAAAATCGCTGAGGCTGACTGGGAATGGAAGGTGATTCACCAGTAAAAGCAACAGCGAGCCCGCTTCTCAAAGTTGAGGGGTTGAAGGTGCATTTTCCGGTGCGTGCCGGGATTTTGCAACGGGTGGTCGATACCGTAAAAGCGGTGGATGGGATCTCCTTTGAGGTTCCACGCGGTACAACGGTTGGTTTGGTGGGCGAGAGCGGGAGCGGGAAAACCACCACGGGGCGGGCGATTGCGCGCTTGGTGCCAGTGACCGCGGGCAGCATTCAGTATAGCGGTAAGGAACTGGTCGGGTTGAGTAACCGTGAATTCTTCCCATACCGCAAAAAAATACAGGTTATTTTCCAAGATCCCTTTGGGTCCTTGAATCCGCGCATGTCGGTTTACCGCATCGTTGCGGAACCTATGGAGATTCATTTCAAGGAATGGAGTCGCTCGCAACGCGAGGATCGTGTTGCGGATCTGCTGCGAAAGGTGGGCCTTGATCCGGAGGCGATGCGGCGTTACCCGCACCAGTTCAGCGGGGGGCAACGTCAACGCATCGGAATCGCGCGGGCGCTGGCGGTGGAGCCGGAATGTATCATCTGCGATGAACCGGTCAGTGCTCTGGATGTCTCGGTGCAGGCGCAGATCGTGAATCTCTTGCAGGACTTACAGGATGAACTCGGTCTTACTTATCTATTTATCGCCCATGATTTGGCGGTTGTGGAGCATATCAGCGACGAGGTTCTCGTAATGACCGGTGGCAAGATTGTCGAACAAGCCAGCGCCGAAGCAATTTACCGCAATCCCCAGCATCCCTATACCAAGGGACTGCTTGCGGCGATACCGGAACTTTAAATCCTGATATCGAAGCCATGAAAAACCCACTACTTACAAGTCTACTACTTGCGACGCTGCTTCTCTTTACGGCGTGTTCGACCACGACCCAAGGGAGTGCCTCCGTGATACTTATGTTTATGGAGGCCGCGGTAGAAATCGTGAATCCTTTTTAGCGCACGCGAATCGGAATAACAATTTCCGCTTGGTCGGGCGCTTCAATAAAGAGCTTGCCGGAACCGGGGGCATCGCCCTGCAGGTTGAGGCTGAGGGTGCGTACTCCCGCAGGGAAGCGGGCTTCCGGCATGATTACGCTTTGCGGTACATCGGTGGTGACGCGGACGGGCAGGCCACCTTCGGGAGCGGGCTGTGCGAGTTCAAAGACGATCGCCTGGCGTTGACCTGAGCGCAGGTCGATATTGGACGGAATGACCCGTAAATATAACCCATTCGGGTCGCTGGTGGCGGGATCCGGCGCAACCACCCGCAAGGTCTGCAACTCGCCCTGCGCCTTTTGAATTTCGTCGGGCGTATTATCCCTGAGGAGCTGGTATTGCATCTCAAAGTAGTAGAGCGCCTCGGAACGGTTGGCGGGCAGGCGGTATTCGTATTCGTAGAAGCCGCCGCCGTCAGGGTGGGGCTGCATGCGATGGGTTTTGCCGTCGATAACGACATAGGTTTCCAGGGAATCGCGGTTTACAAGAGCATCCGTCAAGGCAACCCGCGCGCTGAGGGTATAGAGTCCGGAAGCCGAACGTGGGAAGGTTTCGGGCGTGGTGTTGAGGATCGCCACGGAGCAGCCGCTCAAAAAAAGCGACGCGATTGAGACGAGAAGAGAAAAAATGCGCTTGGCTTTCATGGGAGGTAATGAAGTTATGCTTTTCTTTCATGAATTCGCAAGCAAAAGAGCCCAACCCCCTTGGTCTATACGTTCATGTCCCTTTTTGTGCCTCCACCTGCGACTTTTGTGCCTTTTATCAGGAAAAACCCCGGCGGGGTGATCTCGACCGTTACCTCGCTGCGATGGAGCTTGAGTTCGCAGGGCTCCCGCAGGACCGGATTGTAGCGACGGTCTTTTGGGGTGGGGGGACGCCGGGCTTGCTTGCCGCCAAAGACCTTGAGCGACTTGGTAAGGCGCAACTCCAGCACCTCGGGGATGCGCCTGCTGAATGGACCATTGAAATGGCACCCTCCACCGTGAAGCCCGACAAACTTGCGGTCCTTCGCGATCTGGGGGTCACCCGCATTTCGATGGGCGTTCAAAGCTTTGATGCCAACCTCCTTGACTCGCTGGGTCGCCTCCACCAACCCAAGCAAATCTATCAAGCCTGGGAGCGCATTCAGGCGGCGGGCTTTGCGCACACGAACCTCGATCTTATTTTTGCAATTCCCAATCAAACCCAGGCACAATGGGAATCGGATTTGCGCGAAGCCGCGCGTCTTGGCCCCGATCATATTTCCACCTATTGCCTGACTTTCGAGGAAGACACCGCGCTCTATGTAAAGCTTTCGCAAGGTAAAGTTCGCGTTGACGACGAGCGCGACGCGCAGTTCTACGAACGCGGATGGGACTTGCTCGCGGAACTCGGCTACGCGCAATACGAGATTTCAAACTTCTCAAAACCCGGCGGGGAATGCCGTCACAATCTCAACACCTGGCGCATGCATGAATGGATCGGCTGTGGCCCCGCTGCTGCCAGTCAATACGCTGGGCAGCGCTATCAACGCCCTGCCAATCTCGATCAATGGCTCGCCGGGATGGAGTCGGGAATGCCGCCTCTGGAGGACGAAGTGGTTTTGGACGATCGCCTCCTTTTGACGGATGCGGTGGTGTTTGGACTGCGGATGAATGCCGGCATCGACCTCGGCGAACTCAAGCATCGTTTTCCCGCTGCGGGGGATCTCGGTTCGCTGCGTGCACAATTGGAAAAATACCTCGATGAAGGCCTTTTGAATGCCGTGGGCCACCAGGGGTACCGCCTCACGCAACGCGGACGCCTCCTCGTGGACGCGATCGGCAGCGATATTTTGCAGCAAACCAGTTAGGTTTTTTGTAAGGAATGCAGCGTCACGGCGAATCCTTTAGTGTTATGCGATACATTATTACATTGTTTTTTAGCCACCTTTTGGTGCTCACTTCGGGGTTCGCAGTGGTTGATGTTTACGTTGAGACCCTCAATTTTGCTTCGCCGTATTATAAATTCTATTCCGATTCCAACAAAACCATAGAGTATGACTTCTTTGGCGGTACTGATACATTGAACGTCAATCAAAGTTATCGGTTCTTTCGTGAAAACACTGCGACTGGACACCCTTTTTTCATCAGTGATGATCAAGTCAATGCCTCGAGTTTAAACAGCGGTAAGGGACCCAGTAGTGATATCAGTCTCACCGGTAATGGAAGCTACACCAGCGGAATCGGAGCCAACCAGGAATTGACCCTCAGTTTCAACAGCGGTTTTGACGTGGGCAGTGACAAGCTTTACTACTATTGCACCGCTCATCCGTCGATGGTGGGACAATTTGCGGTGGTTCCGGAATCGGCTACCTACGCGCTGCTTGTTGGTGGTTTGGCTTTAGTGGTTGCGATCGGTCGCCGGCGCAGAAAGAGCAGGCAGGGATTTCTTGCGTGATTAAAGGTCCGCATCGTTGGGCCTACTTGCACCTATTTCATCATTCGTAGCGGCGGCGGAGGTTGGTGGCGAGGATGCCGAGGGCTTCGCGGTATTTCGCGACGGTGCGGCGGGCGATTTTGATGTCTTTTTCCTGCAACAAATTAACAATGGCCTGATCGCTGAGGGGTTTGGCGGGGTCCTCGTCCTCGATCAACTGGGCGATCATATCCTGCACGGATTTGTTGGAGACCGCGTCTCCGGTGGCGGATTTGTAGCCGGTGGTGAAGAAGTATTTGAACGGGAAGGTGCCGTGGGGGGTGCGGATGTATTTGTTGGCGGTGGCGCGGCTGATGGTGGTCTCGTGGACCCCGACAACCTGTGCGACGGTGTTCATGGTGAGGGGTCGGAGTTTTGCGACACCCTCTTCGAAAAATTCGCGCTGATGGATGAGGAGTTCGCGGGTGATGCGCTCAATGGTTTGTTGGCGTTGCTCAATGGAATTAATTAGAAACTTCCCGGAGCGGAGACGTTCTAGGAGGAATTCCTTTTCAGATTTACTGAGGGTGGTTTTGGCGAGCATCGCCTTGTAGGTGCTGTTGATGCGGAGCTTGGGGATATAATCGTTGTGGAGGTGCACCTGCCATTGATCGTATTCATCCAGGAATACAGTGACATCGGGGTCGACGACGGTATTGCTGTCGGGGGCGAAGCGTTTGCCGGGGGCGGGGTCAAGCCGTCCGATTTGGGCGATGGCATCCTGGATTTCATCAGCTTTGGCACCGGTAAGGCGGGCGAGCTCGGGGATGCGGCGCCGCACGAGGAGATTGAAGTGTTCGCGAAGGATGCGGCGGGGGAGGCTTGCTTCGTCGTGGTCGAGGCGGGTGAGTTGGGTATCGAGGCAATCCCGAAGATCGGCGGTTCCGATTCCGGCGGGGTCAAAGGTTTTGAGGCGTTCGGAGGCCGCCTGCATGAGCCTCAGGGGGAGTCGTGACTGGAGGGCGCAGTTGGAAAGGCTTTCGGTTAGGAAACCATGATCGTCAAGGCTCCCGATCAGGTAAAGGAGGGCTTCGCGCTCGCTTTCGGTGCAGTTAGTGAGTTCTGCTTGTTCAATAAGGTGCTGTTGAAGGGAGGTGCCTAGCACGAGGGAATTGAGAAAATGCTCGCGACGCGCCTCGTCTTCGCTGCTGTAGTTCTGGCCGCTGTTTTCTTCGGCAAATTGTTGACGGATGTCTTCGTTGAGACGATCGAGAGTCGAGAAATCCTCGGCGTCGAAGTTGAGTTCGTCGATTTCGCCGGTACGGTCCTCGTCTTTGTCATGGCTCAGGTCCTCAACGCTAATGCTGTCGAGGGGTAGTTCCTCCAGCAGGGGATTGTTTTGAAGCTCTTCGAGGATAGAGGTGCGTAATTCTGTCGCGGGTGCCTGCAGGATTTTCAGGGAATTGCGCAACTGTGGCGCAAGAACCTGTGATTGTGTCTGTTTTTGGCTTTGTCGGAATTCCTGTGCGCACATGATAATTGAGGTATAAAAACAATTTTTTATAAAAAAAACAAGCGGATTTGCGATTCTAGCACGAAAATTGCTATTACGTTTGAGTAAGTTGACTTTTTGTTAGTACTGCACTTGTATTTTGTGATGTTGACTTTAACCGAAGCAGCGGCGGCTCAGATTGAGCGTCTCCAATTAAAGCAAGCGGATGCAACGCACCGTTTACGTATTTTTGTGGATGCGGGCGGCTGTTCGGGTTTTGAGTATGGGATGTCCTTTGATTCTGAGAAGGAGGGGGATCATGAGTTTGAAGACAAAGGAGTCTCGTTTTTTATGGATGCCGCCAGCTTGGAATATATGAAGGGTAGTGTGGTGGATTTTGATGACAGTTTACACGGCAAGGGTTTTCAGATAAAGAATCCGAACGCAACAAACACCTGCGGTTGCGGTCGTTCTTTCAATTAGGTGAGCAACGGCGTTTGCTGAATCGCGGTGGAAAACATTTTATGTTTTCCAAGCAGAGCCTTCTCGGTTAAATGTTCAAGTATGTCGTTAAATCCTCCACCGTTTCACTACGAGAATCCATTTCCGCTTGGGGATGATGACACGGATTACACTTTGTTGACGGATGCTTTTGTGGAAGCGGGAGCCTTTGAAGGTCGCAGAATATTAAAGGTAGAGCCGGCGGGTTTGAGCTATCTTGCCGAGACGGCGATGCGTGAAATCGCTTTCAAATTGCGAAGGGCGCATTTGGAGCAAGTGGCCGCGATTCTGGAAGATCCCGAGGCGACTGAAAATGACCGGACGATTGCCTTGACGCTTCTGCGTAATGCGGAGGTTTCGGCCCATGGGGTTTTGCCGTTTTGCCAAGACACCGGGACGGCGATTATACTGGGGAAGAAGGGACAGGGCGTCTGGACCGGTGGGGGTGATGCCGCCGCGCTGGCGGAAGGGGTCTACAATACCTACACCAGGGAGAATTTGCGATACTCGCAAACCGCGCCCCTAAGTATGTATGAAGAGGTGAACACCGGGAGCAATCTGCCGGCGCAGATTGATCTGCTCGCAACCGACGGAGAAGTGTATGAGTTTTTGTTTGTGGCAAAAGGCGGGGGTTCGGCGAACAAGAGTTTTCTGTTTCAGGAAACGAAGGCGCTCTTGAATCCGGCAAATTTGGAGAAGTTTTGTATTGAAAAAATGGGCACGCTCGGGACCTCCGCTTGCCCGCCATATCACATCGTGATTGTAATCGGCGGCACTTCGGCGGAGGCGACGATGAAGACTGTAAAATTGGCTTCGACAAAATATTACGATTCGTTGCCAACGAGCGGGAACAAACATGGGCGGGCGTTCCGCGATAAGGCGCTCGAATCTAAGCTTTTGGACTACACGCGGGAGATGGGTTACGGTGCGCAGTTTGGCGGAAAATACTTCGCGCTGGATATTCGGGTGATTCGGTTGCCGCGCCACGGGGCGTCTTGTCCGGTGGGACTGGGGGTCTCGTGCTCGGCAGATCGCAACGTGCGAGCCCGGATTGATAAGGACGGTATTTGGTTGGAGACTTTGGAATCTAATCCCGGGCGTTTTCTGCCGGCGGAGGGTGAGATTGCGAAACCAAAGGATCCGGTGGCAGTGGACCTCAATCGACCGATGCGGGCGATTTTGGAGGAATTGAGCCAATACCCGGTGGCGACGCCCTTGTCATTGACGGGAACGATTGTGGTGGCGCGTGACATGGCGCACGCAAAATTAAAGGAGCGGCTGGATCGCGGGGAGGGACTGCCGGAATATTTCAAGAATCACCCGGTTTATTATGCCGGACCGGCAAAGACGCCTGAAGGGAAGCCCTCGGGTTCATTTGGTCCGACCACAGCGGGTCGGATGGATGCCTACGTTGAGCCCTTTCAGGCGGCAGGGGGTTCGATGATAATGTTGGCGAAGGGGAACCGTTCCGCTGCGGTAACGGATGCGTGTAAAGCACACGGTGGATTTTACTTGGGTTCAATTGGAGGTCCGGCGGCGCTCTTGGCAGAGCATAACATTAAGAAGATCGAAGTGCTGGAGTATGAGGAGCTTGGAATGGAGGCAATTTGGAAGATCGAAGTGGAGGACTTTCCAGCTTATATACTGATGGATGATAAGGGGAATGATTTCTTCTCTGGGGTACGTGAGGCTTGCGACAAGTGCGCGATGAAGGCTTTTGAAGCAGCAAAAGCGAGCAGTGCATAGATGAATATTGATAGGTATGTCCGAAAACCGATATCTTTTAATCGATGCGTATAATGTCATCCACGCCACCGGCTCGCTGCGCAAATTGATGTCGGGACAATTGGATTTGGCGCGCGATCAATTGGCGGAAATGGTGCGTTCGATTCATGATGCGGAGGCGATCCGGGTGGCCTTGATTCTGGATAGCCGGAAGGAAAGCCTGGAGGTGGAACATCCTTATGAGGTACGGAGTTTTGAATATCTCTACGCACCGGCGGCGTTGACGGCGGACGGTGTGATTGAGCGCATTGTTAAACGGGTCCGTGATCCGTCGAGCGTAAGCGTGGTAAGCAATGACAATATGGTACGGGAAGCAACGCGGGCGAGTGGGGCGATGGCCTTGCGACCGGAAGAACTTTTTAGTTGGGCGCAAGCTTGTGAAGAGCGACTGCAGCAGGACACTCGCCGTCACAACAAGAAGAACCAGCAAGTTTTTAGGAATGGCTTGGATATAAATTTACAACTTTGAATTCAATATAAAATGAACGAGGTCAGACAAGTAGAGGAGCTGCATGGATTATACGGCGCTTTTACGATGTCGGAGCGGGTTTTGCAGCAGATTTGGTTGAGGCGGGATTTCGAATGTTTGGATCTCAGGACTGCTTCGGGTAAGACCCTGGAGATATTAGATCCCGGAAGCTGGAATCATGGAGGTGGCCCGGATTTTCTAAATGCGGTTTTGCGTATTGCGGGCGAATTGCGAACCGGGGATGTGGAGATTCATTTTTATGAGTCGGATTGGCAGGCTCATGGGCACGATCGAAATGCGAACTTTAACAAAGTCATGCTACATGTGGTTTTGTTTGAACCGAGGTCATTGGATCGCGACATCAGGCTTGTTAAAACAGATGCAGGTCAGGGTTTGGAGACTTTTTATTTAATGCCCAAGTTGCACTGCGATTTGGAGTCGTATGTTGAAGCGGCAGCCTTGCGTGAAATGGGGAGGGTCGATCATTTGGAATGGGTGAACGCTTTTATGGCTTTGGATGCGGCAACGCGTCGGGCTATCTTGGAGCGGGCGGGACAACAGCGTTGGAAACAGAAGCTTGGTTATGCCAAGCAACGTTTGGAGTCGGCTGGATGGCACAAGGCTTGTCATGGCTATCTGCTGGAGGTGTTGGGCTATGCGCGTAACCGTTTGCCGATGGCGCGCATCGCGGAGCGTTACCCACTGGAATTGTGGGAATCAGGCGCGGTTGAGGTCGAGACGGCGCATCTATCGGAGTGCGAACATTGGGCGCGGGGTGGCCAACGACCCGCAAACAATCCCCTGCGTCGTCTGCAGGATTATATGCGTCTGGCGCAAAGAGGGCCGGATTGGCCCGGCAAATTGCGGGCTGCATTACAAGGTTTGCCCGCGGCGACAGCGGACGTATCCACCGCGGCATTTCGACGGCGGGTCGGCATGTCCATTTTGCAAGAGGAATTCCACCGCAATCAACTAGCTAAGGTTGCAGGGCTCACGCGTTGTAATACCGCGATGGTCGACGCTTTTTTGCCGATGGCTCAGGCGGAGGGTCTGCTGGATTCATTTTGGTATTGGTGGCATTGGCCGGCCGGGGATCGACCGGACCGGCAGTATCAGTTTTTGAAGACCGTAGGTCTGTGCGACCGAGGTAATCCCTTGTGTAATGGCTGGGTGCAGGGAGTTTTGCAGCTTTTCATTGAAGGCGGGTGGCAGGGTGATTGCATTGACCTGCCCTAAGTTTTCGCTATGGAATAGTCGCGATGGCGGGCTTTGATGAAAATATAGTGCGCGAGTATTTTGAGGTGAATGGATTTTTTGTCCGGCAGCTTCGCAAATACTCGGTGCAATCGCGCAAGAAGCGGGCGGATGAAGAAATTGATATGGTTGTCTTTAATCCGGCGGTGGCAGGTCATGCCGGGGAGAGTTTGAGCTTTCAGCTTTTTTCGGGAGACGTCGCGCGGATTCGTCGAGCAGTGGTGGTGGTAAAGGGATGGCATACCTCGCGTTTCACCCCGGCAATGTTGCGCAGCAGCAGCAAGATTTTTGATTTCCTTAAAAAGGATGTCCTCAACAAAGCGGAGTCTTATTTTAGTTTTGAGGAACCCGGAATTGATGCGGCGGTGGCGGCGGAGGCGGCTTCTTTTTCCAAAATTTTGGTTTTACCGGGACTCCCGACTGCAGATCCACAACGTAGTGAAAGTATCGAACTCCTCAAGGAGCGGGGGATCGATGGTATTATCGCCTTCAGTACGATTCTCGAAAATCTCTTGCGTCATGTGGAAGTAAACCACAGTTACCGGAAGTCGGATTTATTGCAATTGCTGCGAATTCTGAAGCTCTACGATATGGTGAAAACGCCACAGATGACCCTCTTTAACTAAGACTTAAAAGATGAAAATACATTCTACCGCAGTTGTCGATGAGCGGGCTGTGCTGGGAACCGGCTGCAGCGTTGGGCCCTATGCCATCATTGAAGGAGGCGTTCAACTCGGGGAAGGATGTGAAATCGCTTCGCACGTGGTGCTGCGCGCGGGCACGCGTCTTGGGGATGGCGTGCGGGTCGATTCGTTCTCGGTATTGGGTGGCGAGCCGCAATCGATAGGATTCGATTCTTCGATTGAGAGCGGGGTGCATGTGGGTGACCGGGTGGTTTTTCGCGAAGGGTGCACGGTACACCGATCGATGTATGCGGGGAAAGCGACCACGATTGGCAATGATTGTTTTTTAATGGCGCAGGCGCACGTCGCACACGACTGTGAATTGGGCGCGGGGGTAATTGCGGCCAATGCGGTTTTGCTTGGTGGGCACGTGCAGGTGGGCGAGCGTTGTTTTTTAGGTGGTGGAAGTGGGGTGCACCAGTTTTGTCGTATTGGTGCCTACACCATCCTTGCGGGTCATGCCTTAATGACGATTGATGTTCCGCCCGCTTGCATGGCGGCGGGTCGTAATGCGGTGCATGGTTTGAATTTGGTAGGCCTGCGCCGCGCAAAGATCGGCGCGGAAGAGATTCAGGATTTGAAGGCGTGTTTTCATGCGGTTTATAAGGGTGGGGGCAATTACAAAGCCAAAGCTAGGGCGGCCTTAGAAGAGGGAAGTTTGGGTTTGTCGCCAATGGGGCAGGCTTTTTTGGGATTTTTTGAAATGGGAAAACGTGGTTTTGCCAGCCCGCAGAATAATGAGGGATAAAACAGAAGAGCAGCTTTTGGCCTTAACTTGCGGCGATCCGTCAGGGGTAGGCCCCGAGGTGATTGCGGGTGCGCTGCATCAAGATAAGAATCAAGGAAAGGGTTGTGTCTTGCTCGGTCCGGAAGCATGGGCGAAGCCTTTGGCCGAGCATTTTGGGATCGGCCATGAAACGGTGGGTGCGATCGATTTTGAGATGAGACCGGGCGAACCATCCGAGGCCGCGGCGCGGGTGGCTCTGGCGGCTTTGGAAACAGCGGCGGCAGGTTGCGCCGCGGGACGTTTTCGTGCAGTGGTCACCGGACCGGTCAGTAAGCATTGGCTACATAAGGTCGGTTTTGCGCATCCTGGGCAAACTGAATTCTTTGCCTCCAAATGGGGCGGTGATCCCACGATGGCTTTTGTGGGTCAATCCTTGCGAGTAGTTTTGGCAACTTGGCACATTCCGCTGGCGCAGGTGCCTGCGGCGCTTACCGCGAAGAGCTTGACGCGTGCGGTTGAGCGGGCGGATGGATTGGCGCGTAGTTTGGGGATTTCGAAACCTCGAATCGGAATTTGTGGATTAAACCCTCACGCCGGGGAGGGCGGACTTCTGGGGGATGAAGAGGAGGATATTTTGAATCCCGTTCTGCGTGAGCTGCGGGGGCAGTACCCCGGTGTATCTGAATGCTTGCCGGGGGACACGGTCTTTAACCGACAAAGGAAGGGCGACTTTGATGTGGTTGTTGCGGCGTACCACGATCAGGGTCTAGCGGCGGTTAAGACACTCGAGTTTGATACTGCAGTCAATGTCACACTGGGACTGCCGCACTTGCGAACCAGTCCCGACCATGGGACTGCCTATGCGCTCGCAGGAAAGGGGCGCGCGGATAGCGGTAGTTTTTTTGCGGCACTACAATTAGCGCGCGAGTTGACCGCCCAACCGAGATGAGTTTATTTTAGATTATGTCGATAAGCAATATACTGCCCGAGGGGGTGCGCGAGGGGAATGAAAAATTGTTGGAGGTGACTCCCGAGGCCGGCGAAAAGTTAGTCCAGCTCATAGCGCGCGAGAAAATGGGTCAATTCCTTCGGGTGAAAATAACGGGGGGTGGCTGCAATGGTCTGGTTTACAATATGAAATTTGTAGAGGAGGCGAAACGTGGGGATATTTTGGTGCGTGCATTTGGTGCGGCGATTCTTGCGGATTCCCGGAGTGCGCTCTATCTCAGGGGTACAAAACTGGACTATTCCAGCAAGCTAGTGGGGGGTGGCTTCAAGTTCACCAACCCCAATGCCACCGCTAGTTGTAGCTGCGGGGAAAGTTTTAGCATCTGACTTTCTTTAGGGTTGAATAAAAAAAAGCAACCACTACTGCTTAATGTAAAGAATCCTACTTTGTTAATTAAATCGTATGTCGTAACACTCAAGCAATGCCTTTTGGCGAGGGCCGTAGGCTCATCTTCCGAGTCGGTTTCATTTTGGAAAACCGCGGTAGAATTCTTTACTGATTATAATACTTAATGGCAAACTATCCTCACTCCCGTGGTCGTTACCCGAACCGCAACCGTGGCCCGAAGGGCTTAAGAAGAAATGACCGTATTCGCGCTTCAGAAGTGCGCGTGATTGGACCGGAGGGCACCAACCTTGGTGTCATGACTTCAAAGAAGGCGCTGGAGTTGGCAAAAAAGGTCGGACTCGACCTGATTGAAATTTCCCCCGCGGCACGCCCGCCAGTTTGTAGAATTTTGGATTTTGGTAAATTTCTTTACGAAGAAAGCAAGAAGCAAAAGGACAGCAAACAGGGTAAGTCGAGCGTGAAGATGAAGGAGGTAAAGTTCCGGGTCTCGATTGATCAGCATGATTTTGAGACAAAGTTGCGCCGGGCGGAAGGATTCCTCTACAGCGGAAACAAGGTTAAGCTCACGCTACAGTTCCGTGGGCGTGAGATGGAGCATACCGATTTGGGCGTTGAACGGGTCAATCTCGCCCGCGACGAACTGGCAGGGGTATCGAGTGCAGATATGGACGCACGGCAGGTAGGTCGACAGGTCACGATGGTTCTGTCTCCGCTTCCCGAGGGAAAGCGTCGCTTAAAGTTCAACGAAACCGAGGCTGATTTTGATCCCAATGATGAAGGGGATGCGAACGAAGATGTAGATCATGAATCGGGCGAGCAGGCGACGTCGTAAGCGCCTTTCAAGTATCTAGGGCTCGATGATGCCAGTTTTTTTATTTAGGGCATCGACAATTTCAATTCTCCAGGCAAAGTTGTAGGTTTATATGGGGATTGTAAAAAAGACTCGTTGGTTGTTCCTTTTAGTGCCATTCTTGGCAAGTGGAGCGGGAGAGGCTGAACGCTTAATTATCTTAGCAAATAGTTTGTCTAAAGATTCAATGGCTCTCGCGCATTATTATGCGGAGGTGCGATCCGTTCCCGAGGGCAATATTATCGCTTTGCCCCTGCCGGAAAAAGAGACCATCAGCCTCAGGGAATATGTCGATACTTTGCACAATCCACTCCTGGAGGAGTTGTTGGATCGACGTTTGATAATTGGCGCCAAGAGTGGTGACGCGGATGCACATGGCCGTAAATGGCTGGTCGCGGGACTTCATGATGTCAGTTATCTGGTTCCGGTTTATGGTGTGCCTCTGAGAATCAGTAATGATGCCAAAGCGATCCTGCCAAATAACGGACAAATTTCTGAAAATTTCAGATATAACCGTGCTTCGGTGGATTCAGAGTTGGCGCTCTTGGCAATGCCGGGTCGGCGCTCCATGACGGCATTTAATACGAACCCGTTCTTTGGTAACAAGGAGCCGTCCTTGCATATCCTGCAAACGGCCTTGCGGGTCAGTCGGATTGATGGACCGGATGTAAGAACGGTTCGTTCCCTGATTGAGCGCACCCTGGAGGGTGAGCGTATGGGGCTGCAGGGGCGTGCCTATTTTGATCTTAAGGGGCCGCATCCAAGCGGGGACAAATGGTTCCGGGAGGCAAGCGAAATGGCTATCGCGGCATATTTCGACACTACGATTGAATCAACGAAGCGTTTGCTGGATGAGCGGGATCGCTTCGATGCGCCGGCAATTTACATGGGATGGTATCGCCAGGATGCATATGGGAATTTCAAAATTGCGAACTGGAACGTCCCGCCCGGCGCATTGGCGCTCCATTTGCACAGTTTTTCAGCCACTTCCTTGCGCACTACTAACCGATATTGGCTCGGTGCCTTACTTCAGATGGGGTTTTGCGCAACGCTAGGAAATGTCTACGAGCCCTATCTACAAATGACCCACCATCCGCAGCGACTCTTGGAGTCCTTGCTTGACGGCGGCACTTGGGGCGAAGCAGTCGCTTACAGTATACCGGTGTTCAGTTGGATGGGAGTCGCAATCGGTGATCCGCTTTATCGACCGTTTCAAAAAAAACTTGGGGCCCAGTTGGGGGCAGCAGATGTGCCCTATGCGGTGCTGCGCGAATTCAACCGCATTGATTTAAATGGCAGTGCGTCGACTGCTACGACCTACCTGCGAGGTGAGTTTCAGCGAGCGCCCTCGCTTCCTCTGGCGTTTGCGCTAGCCTCCCGCTACGCGGATTCCGGGGAGGTCGATAAAGCGAAGGAGGTCTTGCGCGTAATGCAGTATATCACGGTCTATGCGAAGGAAGATAGGGTGTTGGTTCAGAAATTGGCAGATTTGATGGCTCGATTGGATCAAGTAGAACCAGCACTTGTGATATATGAAAGGCTGCTCAGCGAGGAAGGTATCGCCAAGCCCTTCAGGATAAATCTGTTAACCAAGGGTTCGGAATTGGCGGCCAGAATGGGACGGACACGCCTCGCAGACGATTGGTCTAATAAGTGCCTTATTCTTAAAGCACCACCTGTCGACCGTTCAAAGTAGTGTTTTCCGCGCCTTAATATTAGTTATTGACTAATAAACTAATATTACCACCTTGGCAGCAGCTAAGATTTTGCAATAAGTACCAATGCAGGAAAATATACATACCGAGTTTCACCGGATGCTGGGACGCGAGGCCAAAGAGGCACAGCTTTCGCAGCGGGGTCATGTCTTTTGGCTTTATGGCTTGTCGGGCTCCGGGAAAAGCACCTTGGCGATTGCCCTCGAGCGCGCTTTGGCTGAAGTCGGAATATTCACAAAGTTGCTCGATGGGGATAATATTCGAAGTCGACTCAATCGGGATCTGGGATTTTCAGATCAGGATCGCATAGAAAACATTCGCCGAATTTCTGAAGTGGCACGACTCTTTGTGGAATCGGGTCTGGTCGTTTTTGCCTCGTTCATAACACCGAGCCGCGCGTTGCGTGAAAGCGTCGCTGATATTGTCGGTGCGGATGATTGTACACCGGTTTATGTCAAGGCGAGTTACGAGACCTGCGCCAAGCGCGACGTGAAAGGGCTTTACGCAAAGGCAGAGGCGGGTTCGGTAAAAGACTTTACGGGCAAGGATTCCGGATTTGAGCCACCTCAAAGCGACGATCGGGATTGGGTGATTGATACCGATGCATTGAGTGAAGCAGATGCGGTTCAGCAATTACTCGATTCAATACTCCCCATGATTAAAGTTTAGTAATCATTTTATAAGCGACTAACGAATTAACAATGCACCAAGATTATTCCATCACGCACCTCAAGCAACTCGAGTCTGAGGCGATTTACATTTTGCGCGAAACGGCTGCCCAGTTCGAAAAGCCGGTTCTTCTCTTTTCGGGAGGGAAGGATTCTATTGTTATGGCGCATTTGGCAAAAAAAGCATTTTATCCCGCCCGTTTGCCATTCCCGCTCATGCACGTGGACACCGGTCATAATTTTCCTGAAACGATGGAGTATCGGGATCGTTTTATTGCAGAACTGGGTGCGGAATTGGTGGTGGCTTCTGTGCAGGATGCCATTGATGCCGGCAAGGTAAAGGAGGAGACCGGTCCTCATGCCAGCCGCAACGGATTGCAGACTGTTGCTTTACTTGACGGGCTTGAGGAAGGTAAGTATGATGCTGCGCTTGGGGGCGGGCGGCGCGATGAAGAAAAGGCCCGTGCGAAAGAAAGATTTTTCTCCCATCGTGATGCCTTTGGGCAATGGGATCCCAAAAATCAACGTCCGGAGTTGTGGAACATTTTTAACGGCCGTAAGCATCACGGTGAACACTTCCGTGTCTTTCCCCTGAGCAATTGGACCGAGATGGACATCTGGCAATATATCAAGCTGGAGGAGATCGATTTACCGAGCCTATATTTCTCGCATGAGCGTCCTTGTTTTGTACGCAACGGGGTTATTATGGCCGTGACTGATTTCATTGAGCTGCTTCCGAACGAAACCGCGCAAGTAAAAAACATGCGGATTCGTTTTCGTACGATCGGGGATGCGACCTGCACGGGTGCAGCACTTTCCGATGCCGCGGACTTGGATGCCATAATTGGAGAAGTAGCGGCGGCAAGACAAACGGAGCGCGGTACTCGGGCGGATGACAAGCGCTCTGAGACTGCGATGGAGGACCGCAAAAAGGAGGGGTACTTCTAAGCGCTACGGGGCGAATTCTTTAACCAACAATTCAAACAATTTTTAATAGTATGACTGAAACGAATACAGCCGCCGGCTACCTAGATATGGACCTGCTTCGCTTCACGACCGCCGGTTCGGTGGACGATGGCAAAAGTACCCTGATTGGCCGCCTTCTCTACGATAGCAAAGCTATTTTTGAAGACCAGCTTGAAGCGGTTGAAAAGAGCTCAAAATCACGGGGCGATGAAAATGTGAATCTCGCGCTCCTGACGGATGGCTTGCGCTCGGAACGGGAGCAAGGGATTACGATTGACGTGGCTTATCGTTATTTTGCGACGCCGAAGCGAAAGTTTATTATCGCCGACACTCCGGGGCACACGCAATACACCCGCAATATGGTTACGGGGGCATCGACCGCCAATCTGGCCATTTTATTGGTAGATGCCCGCAAGGGGATCATTGAACAGACCTGCCGCCATGCTTTCATCGCAAATCTTTTGCGTATTCAGCACGTCGTTGTCTGCGTCAACAAAATGGATCTGGTCGACTGGGATGAGGGTACTTACAATGCCATCGTGGAGGATTTTAAGAAGTTCGCTTCGCGGCTCGATAATATTGTTGAAGTTACCTTTATTCCAGCGAGTGCGCTTTTGGGAGACAACATTGTCGATAAATCATCCAACATGCCATGGTATCAGGGCCCTACGCTGCTCTATCATTTGGAGACGGTCTACATCGGTGGAGACGAAAATCATATTGATGCCCGTTTCCCGGTACAATGGGTGATACGGCCACACTCAGACAAATGGCATGATTTTCGCGGTTTTGCCGGGCGTATTGCCGGTGGCGTTTTTAAGCCCGGCGACAAGGTAAAGGTCTTACCCTCCGGTTTTGAATCTACGATCAAGGGAATTCACACGATGGATGGTGAATTGAAGGAAGCTTTTGCGCCAATGTCGGTCGCGCTGACACTGGACGATGAGATTGATATTTCGCGGGGTGATATGCTGGTAAAGCTGAATAATCCGCCTCAACCGAAACAGGATGTTGAAGCGATGATTTGCTGGTTTTCTGCAGACAAAAAGCTCGCGGGGCGGGGTAAATATATTTTACGCCATACTGAAAAAGAGGTAAAGGCCTTGATTCATGAAGTGCGTTATAAGGTGAACATCAACACTTTGCGTAAAATAGAAGACGACTTGGTGTTCAGTCATAATGACATCGGCCGTATCTCGATCCGCACTTCAGCACCACTGATAGCGGACAGTTATCGCCGTAATCGTATCACGGGCAGTTTTGTTCTAATTGACGAACAAAACAACGAGACGGTTGCTGCTGGCATGATTATTTGAATCCAGGGCGAAAAAGGCTCTGCGCTTGAGGGTTGCCAGCAGCCCGATTCGAGCTAGATATCTAAAGCCAATGAATGCATTTTCCAAGATCCGCTGCGGGGTGGTCGGTACCGGTTATTTGGGTCAGCACCACGCGCGCATCTACGAGGCGCTGGAAGACTGTGAGTTTGTCGGGATCGTTGAGGCCAATGATGCCCGCGCGGTAGAAATTTGCGAGCGCCATCAGTGTAAACGTTTTGATTCGCTTGAAGCTCTGGCGGATGCCTGTGATGCCGTCAGTATTGTTGTGCCGACGGACAAACATTGCGAAGTGGCGCTACCGCTCCTGTCAGGTGGATGCCATTTGTTGATTGAGAAGCCGCTCTGTGCGAGTATGGAGGAAGCCGAGGAGATTTTGTCGGCAGCAAAGAGGGCGGGATGTATCGTGCAGGTGGGGCATATAGAACATTACAACCCTGTGATGGGTTATTTGGAAAAGGCAGTGAGCGCGCCACAATACATCACTGCAGATCGCTTGGCACCGTATAACGCCAGAGGCACGGAAGTCGGCGTGGTGTTGGATTTAATGATCCACGACCTCGGTGTAATTCTTGCATTGGTCCGCTCGCCGGTTGCCTCGGTCGAGGCGGTGGGGGTGAGGGTACTTTCGAACAGTGAGGATATTGCGAATGCGCGCATTGTTTTTGAGAATGGTTGTGTGGCTAATATTAATACCAGTCGGGTCAGTATGAAAAAGGTACGCGAAATACGCGTCTTTCAATCGGCAAATTATCTGTCGTTGGATTTCATGAACCAAACCGGTCATTTCCTGAAGAAGGAAGCGGAGGAATTAGTGCGTGAGAACATTCCGATTGAGAAAGAGGAACCGTTGAAATTGGAATTGGCTTCATTCGTGAAGGTAGTGCGGGAGGCGGGCGAACCGAAAGTCGGTGCGGATCTTGGGCGATCTGCCTTGGAGTTGGCAATTCAGGTGAGCGAGCTTGTCTCGAAATCTTAGTGTGACTGCGTGAAATGAGTGCACCGCTTCAAACTCCATCTGCTTTTGAGGCGCCGCAGGACTCTCGCGTAGACCTCTTGATTTTATGTGGAGAGCATTCGGGTGATGAACATGCGGCGGAAATGCTGGCTCATTTACGAGTGGAAAAGCCTGATTTAAAGGTCGCTTGTTTGGGAGGCCCAAGGCTCGCGGCAACAGGCGCGCAGTTGCTCTATGACCTCACGGCGGTCTCGGTGGTCGGTTTTATTGAAGTGGTGCGGCATTACTCATTTTTTAAGGGTCTGTTTGAGCGCACGCTTACCTGGATTGAGCAATATCAACCGAAGCATATCTGTTTTATCGACTATCCTGGTTTTAATTTGCGCTTGGCTAAGGAGTTGCGCAAACGTGGTCTGAGTCGAAAAGGTGGAGGAAAAATTAGCCTGAATTATTACATCGGCCCTCAGATTTGGGCATGGAAGGCGAAGCGACGTTTTCAAATGGCGGAGTTGATCGACCGCTTGAGCGTGATCTTTCCTTTTGAGGTCGAATGCTACAAAGATACAGATTTGCCGGTGGAATACGTGGTGCATCCCTTTGCGCGCGATGGTCATCGGTTTCCGTTTTATTATGATGCCACCGGTCCGGTATTATTGCTTCCCGGCAGTCGGGTCGCCGCATGTGAACGCATCTTTCCGATGTTGCTATCGGGTTTTAGGAGGGCTCGCCAAGTGAAACCGGAACTGCGTGCCCAGGTTATTTATCCCAGCGAAGGTATTCGCGCGATTTTGGAAACCATCTTGCAGGATTTCCCCGAAATGAAAGATGGGGTAGAATTGATTGAAAAATCGGACGAGCGCATTGGAGTGCAGGCGGCCTTGATGAGTTCGGGAACGATGTCGCTGGCCGTTGCAATGAGCGGTATTCCGGGGGCGATCGCTTACCGTATGAACGCATGGAGTTACCGTTTGAGTCGATTATTGGTAAAGATTCCCTATATCGGGATTTCAAACCTGCTCCTGAACCGTCCGCTGCATCCCGAATTCATTCAAGATGCTGCAAGCGCGGAAAATCTCAGCGCCGCTTTATTGGAGGCCTGCTCGGTTGAGCACGCAAAGCAAGCAGCGGAGGGTTCCGAAGCATTGAAGGCGGCCCTGCACCCGAAAGGCGCGTCGCAGGCGGAGGCATGGTTGTTGCGTGGGCTGAATTAAAGTTTCGCTGCAATCGCAGCTTCCAGGCAGTAACTGAGTGAAATTCCGTTTCGGTAATTCGACATGATTTCGAGGCCTGGGTAGTGGGTTTCAGCATCCGTAATAGTTTTTAAATAATGCCCATACCCAATTTTATATTGTGGAATGGCACGGGGCCAATGCGTCAGGTGTCGCATGACGGGGCCTTCTTTGATCCCGAGGAGTTCCGTTAGATCGGGCAGCACCCTTTGTTCTAAAAGCGAAGCATTGTTGCTGCTAAGGTGGGGTTGGCGATCGCCTCCAACAAATACGGTAAGGAGGATCGAGCCGCGGGGCGCGCGGCCTTCAAAAAAACTTGAGGTAAACAGTGCCCCGAGGATGGAGCGCTGCTCACACTCCGGCACAAGCACGCCAAAACCGTCCAGTAAATGGTCCACTGAACTGCGCTGAAAGCCCAAACTCAAAACCGAAACAGGGGGGTATTCAATTGCGGCAAGTGGGGCAAGCGCTTCCTGCAAATCCTGCGGTAGGGGAAGTTCACTGAGGGCATGGGCCGGAGCCGTGATAATGACGCGGTCATAGCGTTCAGAATTACCGTTCCAGTCGACGGTCCAGTCGGTAACATTGCGTTTAATACGTTCTATCCGGACGCCGGTTTGTACGCTGGTTCCAAGGGCCTTGGAGAGGTATTGCGGGAGGGACTCCAGGCCATCTTTAAAGCTAATGATACTTTTCTTGAAACGGGGCTGCCCTGTTTTTTTTGAGGCGCGCATTTTTGCTAAAGCGCCACGGATCAAGCCACCGTTTTGTGCTTCGAGGGCATATAACTTCGGGAATGCGTAGCGCAGGGAAAGTGCTTCAGGTTTTCCGGCATAGATACCGCCGACTAAAGGATTGATGGCGTAGTGGTAAAGTTCGCTCCCCAATCGCCGGCAAGCAAAGTCCGCAACACTCTCCTCGCTTGTGTCCTCGCGGCGGGAGACAAAGGGTTCCTTGAGTAATCGCAGTTTTGCGGACCGCGACCAAAGCGGGGTAGTGAGGGCTTGGAGTGGACTCATCGGCACCGGATAAACACGTCCGTCGCGCACGAGAAAGCGCTTGTTAGCCGCAGTGTTGGCAGTGATCTGTTGATCCTTTAAGCCGGGTATGGAATTGAGGAAAGCTGCAATTTCCGGGTTGCTTATTTGGATAGAATTCGGGCCAGCCTCAGCGAGAAAGCCGTCAATCTGTTCACTTCTTATCGCGCCACCAATGCGCTGTGCCTTTTCCAGTACAATACAATCGGCACCTTGCTGGCGTAATTGCCAAGCGGCTGCCAGTCCGCTGATTCCGGCGCCGATGATGCATATTCTAGGCATGGTTCCATTGGGTGACAACGTCCAACAATGCTTCGACGCATTCAATCTTCGCATGAGGCAGCATGCCGTGACCGAGATTAAAGATATGGCCCGGACAGTCCGCAGTTTCTTTTAAGATCGTCACCGCCTCCTGACGGGTGAGCTCGGGGGTCGTGGTCAAGATTGCGGGATCCAGGTTTCCTTGCAGTGCAATGGGAGCATCGAGGGCCGCATAAATTTTTGAGAGGGGCAGGGTCCAGTCGATACTCAGGGCTTTAGCGCCGGTCGAGGCAAGTTGTACGGCATGATGGCCCATACCTTTGGCATATAGGATAACCGGAATTTCACAATCGAGCGCCTCGATAATTTGTTGAATCCATTTTAGCGACCACTCGTGGTAGTGAAGATGCGGACAGAGCGCGGCCCATGAATCGAAGATTTGAACCGCATCGACGCCCGCCTTGATTTGCAGTTTTAAATAGTCGATGCAGGCTTCGCTGATTTTCTGCATGAGCTGCTCAAATTGCTGCGGTTCACGCAGGGCGAGATATTTTATTTTTGAGAAATCTTTGCTGGAACCGCCTTCGACCATATAAGTCGCCAAGGTCCAGGGCGAGCCGCAGAAACCCAGTAGGGCGCGGGAAGTTCCCAATTCTTTGCGCGTTATTTGGAGGGCTTCACCTACATAACGGAGTCGATCTTCAATGCCGGAGCTGTTGAGCGCCGCAATTTTTTCCGGTGCATCCAGCGTATAATTCATCGCGATGCCTCCGGATTCACGAAAATGGTAACCCTGTCCCAGCGCTTCAGGGATAACAAGAATATCGGAGAAGATTATAGCGGCATCCAGGGGAAAGCGTTGCATCGGCTGAAGCGTAACTTCCGTGGCGAGTTCGGGGGTTTGAACCAGAGTGAGGAAGTCGTAACGTTGCTTGAGCTTACGGTATTCCGGCAGGTAACGCCCGGCCTGTCGCATCAACCAAACCGGGGGTCGATCAAGCGGCTTACAGATGGCAGCTGCCAGAAAGCGTTCACGTGATGTCATTGTTTTGTTAAAAGTCTTAATCTTAGGGAACCTGTGTTAATTTTCGTTGTAAAGATATTGAGGTTGATGTGCGGGGCAACTGTCCGCAAGAGTTCAATTTCTAATTATATGAAAGGAGAGAGCAGTCAGAACGCCACGAATGATGTTGTTGCGGTATTTATCGCTGGTTGTGGTTATGTAGGCTCCACCTTGGCAGCGCGGCTTAAGAAAAAGGGGGTTAGGGTCGGCGCACTAACGCGGAATGAGGAACAGGCCGCAGAGCTAATGGAACTGGGCTTGGAGGAGGTGCTAGTCGCAAATTTGGATAGTCGAGAATGGCACAATAAGCTCCGTCTCAAATACCAAGCGGTGGTGAATTGTGTTAGTTCTGCGGGCGGTGGGCTTGCCGGTTATCAAAAGTCATATGTTGAAGGACAGCGTTCACTCCTTGAATGGGCACAGGTCGCGCAACCGGAAGTCATATGTTATACCAGCAGCACTTCGGTTTACCCGCAAAACCACGGTAACTGGGTAGACGAAACCGCATCGACTGAGCCATGTACGGAAACCTCGGCTCTTCTGCTTCAGGCGGAACAAATGCTACTGAATTCCGAGTTTTATCACGGGGGCGCCTTTGTATTACGCTTGGGCGGTATTTACGGTCCGGGTCGGCATTATCTGATTGATCAGATCAAGGGTGGTGAAACGGTATTGGCTGGGGATGGACGCCATCACTTGAACCTCATTCATCGGGATGATGCCGTCAGCGGAATTATGGCGGTATTGGAATCCAGCCCGAGTCTTGTTTCCGGAATCTATAACTTATGCGATGGTCAGCCATATATTCAGTCAGAAATTGTGCGCTGGATAGCGGCTTCGTTGAATGTAACTTGTCCGACCTTTGATCCAAAAATGAAATCGGCGAGGATGCTTCGCAGGAGGGGTTATTCACCGGATCGTAAAATCAGCAATACAAAATTAATGAAGGCGACCTCATGGAGCGCAAAATACCCAAACTTTAAGGTTGGCTATGAAGCTTTCCTAAGATAAGTAAATAAAAATTGACATAATTTCTATTATTGGTAATCAAAATAGGTATATTTGTTTTTTTATGAAATTTTTATACAGTATATAAACCTGGCAACCAAATGATAACTTTTAAAAAACGAGTGAAATTACCGAAAGAGCAATACAAACAAGGTTTGACGATTTTCCGGATGGGTGAATACGGCGAACACGCTTACCGGATCTTGGAAGGTGAAGTTGAGATTTTTATTGAAGATAGCGAAAAGGAGATGGTGCTAGCACAATTGGGTGCAGGCGAAGTTTTTGGTGAAATGGGAATGATTGGGCGTTCTGCGCGCTCAGCGACCGCAAGAGCCCTTAGTCCCCTGACGGTTGAGGTTATGACTGAGGAGGATTTTAACAAAATATTCCTAAAAGATACGGAGGCGCTTTTGCCCTATCTTTCCTCAATTTTCAATCGTACCCGCTTTCTAAGTCAGCAATTACAGGAACTGCAGTTTAAGGGTGCCAGCTACAAAACGAAGACGGGTAATGCCATATTGGAAGGTAAATCAGGTATAAAATCTATTTATTTGGTCGCTGAGTCTGAATTTTTAAAAAGACAAGGTTCATTGAAGTATCGAGAGGTGGATGAGTTCCCCTTTTATATTGGCCGCAGAAGAGAGACTGCAGCGGTAGATGTTTTTCAAAAAAATCAGTTGGCGATCTTTGATGAGCAGCCCTTCAACATCTCACGCAATCATTGTGCTGTTGAATTGTTGGATGGCCGCGTATATATACGCGATCGGGGTAGTCACACTGGGACAATTGTCAACGGCATGCGCATCAATGGTAGTGGAACCACCATCGATCGCGTCGAGTTAAATGCCGGAGAAAACAGCCTGATTTTAGGTGGGGTTGACAGCAATATTCGCCTAAAGGTTGTGATTGAGGCGCATTAATTTTTCTCACGCCAGACTGGGATCTTACAATCGGCTTGACCGCAGGAGTGGGCGGGTTGACTGTGTGCTATATTGTTTAACATCTATTAGGAGGTTTATATATGGCAGGAGTAGGGAAACTTTTAAAGCAAGCGCAGAAGATGCAGCGCCAAATGCAGGCGATACAGGAGGAACTTGCAGAGAGGGAAATCGAGGTGTCGAGTGGTGGCGGTGCGGTGCACATCAAAGTTTCGGGACAAGGAGAATTCCGTGAACTGAAAATAGACCCGGAATTTTTGAAAGAGGATACTGAATTTATTGAGGAAACTTTATTAAATGCGATCCGCGAGGCCGCTGAAAAAGCAAAAGCGATCAGCGAAGAATCCATGAGCGCTGCAACCGGCGGGATGGGCGGCTTTCCCGGATTGATGTAAGGTGACACCCGCATTTGAACAATTACTGGACGCCCTGAAGCAATTGCCAGGATTGGGCTTTCGCTCGGCAGAGCGCATTGCCCTGCATCTCTTGATCGAACATCCAGAAGCTGGGGAAGAATTGAAGGCTTGCATCGACAGAGCCTCGAATTCGGTGCAGAGATGCCCTATCTGTGGGAATTTATCCGAATCAGGGGAGTGTGCAATCTGCCTGGACGAAAAGCGTGATGTTACCCGAATATGCGTCGTGGAGCATGTGTCGGATCTTTTCGCATTCGAGCGATCGGGTGCCTGGACGGGAGGCTATCATGTGTTGCACGGCAAATTGTCGCCCATCCACGGTATAGGTCCGGAACAACTGAATATGAAGGCATTAAAGAACCGCATTGAAAGCGGGTCGGTCAAGGAGTTGGTTTTGGCACTCAGTAATGATATTGAAGGTCAGGCCACCTGCCACTATATCCAAGAGGAAATTGTGGCTCCCCTTGAGGTTGAAATTACGCGAATCGGATTTGGGCTGCCAAGTGGGGGTGGAGTGACTTTTGCCGATTCGGTGACCTTGAGGAGCGCATTGGATAGTCGTCGCGCTTACCAATAGTTAGAAACAAAAAAACCGAACTAAATTGTCCGGTTAATTTGGTGGTCAAGGCGGGACTTGAACCCGCACGCCTTTTAAAGCACAAGATCCTTAATCTTGCGTGTCTACCAATTCCACCACTCGACCAGAGGCTGTGTTTGGAACACAATAAAGGTTGTAAATAAACGTCTGCCTCTTCTCAAATCAACACCAAAGTCAAAAATCTTGTTGCAGAAAAATAACGCGAGCGAAGCTTGAAACTTTATCGGTAAGCCCATAAAGATTTAGCCTTCTTTTATTTTACTACTACACCGCATCTTGAAATGCGTTATTATATATGAGTGACGAAACCCTTAATGATTCGCCCGAAAAGGTTGAGAAGCCCTTGGATTTGAACTCCCTGTCCAATTTGGACTTCGGACCGGCCTGGGCAGGTGAAGCGGCACATGCTTCTTCGGAAAACCGTCATAAAAATTACAAAGTTGAGAGACGCGGCGGGCACGAGAAAAAAGGGAGTTCGGGCAGTCGGGACCGGCGGCCTTCGCGCCCGTCCCGCGATAACAAAAGCTCGGGGAAGGATGGTAATCGTACCGGTACAAGAGGGGCGGATCATCGCGGTCGTTCTCGAGAGGGAAACAGTCGTGGTCCGAACCGCGATCAGAAACGCAATGTTTTTGAGCCGACCGTAAAAATAGACCTTTATCCTCAGGATGAAGCTTTTGATGCTTTGGTTAAGCGTCTCCAGTCAACGGCTCGCACTTATCAATTATTTGAGATAACGAAATTGTTGCTCGAAAAATACGAACGCTTCATTGTGGTGGTGTCGCCCAAAACCAAGGAGGGTGCCGCGCCAAAGCTCTATTATTCGGTGCCGGGACACCTGCCATTTGAGACCGAAGAGGCCGCGATCAACCATGTCTTAGCTAATCATTTGGAATTATTTTTTGAGGCAGAGACGGTTGAAGTTGAGGCGCCCAAAGGAAATTTCTTAATGGTAAATCGCTGTCCACTTACTCAAGAACTCTTGGGTCCGCCCAACTATCACCGTTACTCCGAGTTCCTGCAGCGGCATTTTGCAAACCGCATTACAGGTATGAGTATGGATCGTTACCTTGAGAAAATTGAGACAGTCAAGGACCAGGAGGTTATTGATGCATGGGTCAACTCAATGAAAGTGAGTGTTCGCTATACTGTTAAAGAACCGGCTGAGGGGGAGCCTACGGTGTTGGAAACATTAGAGGCTGCACGTTTGTTTCTACTGCAATATCGCAAGGCGGCAGTGGTGGGCTCAGGCGAATCAGTGCGTTTCGCGGGACGTGATTTGGAACGTTTGCCAGCCGGTAATCTCCGTCGCTCAGTAGAAAGCTATGTCGAACAACAACAATATTTTCCGCTGGAAACAGCCAATAATATTCGGGGGCGACTGCGTCGTCATAATTTTACGATATATAAAAAAGGTGCCAAGAATGCTTCTTTTGTGTGCGCAGTTAAACGAAAATTTCGCGATACAAACTCTATATTTACCGAGTCTATCCAAAACTTGATCGATTTTATTGAAGGGCATCCCGAGATTAAGGCTGCGGATTTGGCGAATTCCTACCTAGGGATTCAGATGCCGGAAAAGCAACCGGATCAGCTCAAACTCGCGGAGCAAGACCCTGCCGGCAAGCAGGATCCACCGGTAGATCCGGGCGAAACGGAGCCAGGTGCTCAGGAAGAGGCAAAAGAGGTGGCGCCAGAGAACGCCGAGAACCCCGCCAAAGCCGAAACCTCGCCCGAGGAAGAGGATCCAAACTCCGAATCAAAGGTGAAGCCAGCTTTGACCGCAGCTCAGGAATCAGAATTGAAGCAATTAAGGATGGATCTGCGTTGGTTGGTTTCCGAGGGCTACGTCACGGAATATGGCGATGGCCGTCTTTTTGCTCCCTTACCGGTGCCGCCTGCCAACTCCAAAAGCAAAAACGACAAGGCAGATGAGGGTGGTGCGGCGAATGCAACTGAAGCACCAGTCCCGGTTGCGGAGGCGGCGCCAAGTACGGTGACGGCATCGACTGAAACGGTCGAAGATGAAAATCCGGAGCCAGTCTCTCCGCAGGTTACAAGCGAAGTGGAGGTTTCCTCCGCGGAGTCGCCTGATACTAAAAGTGTGGAGCTTGCTGATGATCCGCAACAATCGCCGGAAGATCCATTGGAATCCGAGGAAGGCGGTGCGGATCGCGCAACAAATCCAAAGGGATAGGCCACCAAATATAGCAACAGGCTTAGCCTTGTTCCTGTTTTTCTGCAAGAGCCCTCAGGTAAATCGCGCGGCTAACCCATGCGTCGGTCGCGGCATACTTGATTTGCTTTTTATCCAATTGATCGCGTGCCCAGTTCGAGACTTGCGCGGCTTTACTGATCCGGCCTCCCAAGAGTAAGCCTGCGAGGGCGCGAAGCCCCCTGTTTTCATAGCCCAGTTCCTGAGTTAATTGGCTGATTTCTAGAAATCCGCCGACTTTAAAATCTGAAAATTTTTGCAGTTGCTTGACGTCATCATGAATGCCGACGCCGCACTTGATTATGTCCGATGACTCAAGAATCGGTAGAAGTGGTTCGAGGCTCTTGGTTTTTGAGATCCTAAAAAGAAAGACTCGATCAGCGGTCGCTATTTGAATCAAGGCAGGCGGGTAAAATTCACCGCGTTTAAAGGATGGACGGGTCTCGGTGTCGAAACCAAGCAAATCCTCTCCGGTAAGTTTTTCGGCGATTGCCTCCATTTCAGCGATGGTTTCAATTAATTCAATTGGACCTTCCCATGCAAGCAGAGGGAGTTCGTTGATCTCAGCTTTTGAAATCGTTCTTTTTTCAGTAGGTTTCATTCTGTGATGCGGCTAACGGTTTCTCATGACTGCACTGTCGGTCCATCTTAGGCGAGGTGAAATTACTTAGGATAGTGCTCCCTGTCATTGGGGTCAATATTCAGTAATTTTCTGACGCAATTTACTGGTGCTCAAAGAGGCAGGTATTGAACCGGCGCTCTGCGAAGGCTATTTTTTAGTGACATCTTATAAAGGGCATGAAGTTCAGTTGAACAATTGCTTAGACGGGATCCGGCAGACGCTTGCTATGCGCGTAAATACGATGTGCCTTTACCTGCACAAACGCTTTTTCTTCAATGATATATGCAGTGAGTTTTCCGCCGTAAACGCATCCGGTGTCAATTCCCAGTGAATGCTTCAGTTTAAAAATCTTGGGTCTGGGAGTGTGACCGTAAATCACGAATGGCGGGCCCTTCCATTGTTTTGCCCATGAGGACGCTTGAGGCGCATCCGAACGCTTGGCGGCCTTGCCGCGTTTATCGATTACTTGTATATTGACTGCTACCTCGATCGGTTGGGCATACCAAGGTAATTTTGGCAAAAAGCCTCCATGCACAAAGACGATGTCGCGATTGCCATCAAATTTAAATTTGGGCAGGCGCTCCAGATATTCCCAGTCCTCGGCATGCAATTGTCGAATGGTTTCGAGGTCGTAATCCTTGAGAATTTCAGGCCGGCTCTCTCGGAGAGCGGTTAAAAGTCGTAGCTCGTGGTTGCCGAGAATGGACTCTATTTTATAGGCTCTTGCCAGTTCAATGACGCGTCGACTTTGTGGTCCCCGGTTAACCAAATCTCCTAATTGTATAACGCGGTCGCCTGATTTTAGGTTGAGCGCTTCAAGCAGCTCTTCCAGCTCATCCGCACAGCCGTGCACGTCTCCGATCGCAATTGTTCTAGGCATATCGCTTCTTGGCTTGATGGAATTTGCTGGATCGCATCGGATTTAGCTATTTGATGCGAACAATTAAGGATCTTGTCGAATAACTCAGAATAAACGAACATTTAAATCTTCCATGGATTGGCAAATCAAAACAATGGCAGGTAAATCCTCTGCAACATCCGCTGAATTCAAGCCAGGCGATACGGTGCTCAGTTTGATTTACAAGGATTCAAGCGATGGCCTTTTGGCTCGGGTGGACCTCTTGGAGGGAGAGGTAGAGGAGTTTAAATTACCGGGAGTGCCCCTTGGTTGCTGGAAACGTATTATTAAAGAAGATGGTTCGCAGGAACTGAATCGGCAGGAGCAAATGCTTGTGGCCGAGGACTTTTTCTTTTCACTTTTCGAAGTATCCAAAGAGGGCAAGACAAATGCCGGGGCGGACGAGCTTGAGGCCCTGAAGCATTTGCTGGCGCTCCTGCTTGAACGCAAACGAGTCTTGCGGGCGGTGGGTCCACGCGCAAAAGAAGGCGTGCAGTTGTATCGACACCCAAAGCTCGAGCGAGAATTTGAAATCAAGGTGATCACAGTTTATCCGGAACTCATGCAAAAAATCATGGACACGATGGGAGACGTTTTTCTGCAGTCATGAAAATTGAAATGCGAAAAAAATTTATATTAGTTCTGGTACTGCCGCTGCTAATATTATGTGGGTGCCGAAAAGAAGTTGCGCCCGAAAATTTGAAGGTACCGCGCTTATATCTGGAGGGGCGTACAATGAACTATGGCGCCATAACACCCGCAAGAATGGTGATGCCGAAGAGTGGAACCTTGATTGAGGTGATGAAGGAGCCGCTTGTGAACGAGTTTGAGATCGTGAACGCAGAAATGGTGAAGGTAGAATTGGGGATGGCGCTTTTGCTTCAATTATCAGATCGCGCTGCTCGAAATCTGTATCGTGCCTCGGTTGTAAATACCGGAAACCGGGTAGTTGTAACCATCAATGGCAATCCAGTTGGTTTTCGTCGACTCGATGGAGCGATCATAGATGGTAATTTCTATTCTTTTGTCGAGATGAACGATACTGCTCTTGCGGAACTGGTTATTGATCTAAAGGAGAGCCTTGCATATCTTCAGACCCAGTCTGAGCGCTAAAGGTAAGGACCAAGGGGACCTTTACGAAAAGTGATGCGGTTAAAATTTGGTTATGTAGTCTTGCTTTTACCGCTTCAGAGCGCGTTGCTGTTGGCGGAACTTGTTTGGCCTACGCCCAACCAAGCATTTTTGAAAGGCGAGCCGATTGAAGCCTTCGTGCAGGCAACTGCTTCAGGCAAGATCGAGTCGGGGCTTTTTGGTTGTGTGCGTGAAGAGGGACGGCGTTTTCATGAAGCTTTGGATTTGTTTCCGGTTGAACGCGACGCGAAGGGTGAGGCCACGGATTTGATTTTTTCAGTTTTACCGGGTCGGGTGGTTTATATAAATGATCGGCCCGGATGGAGCAGTTATGGTCGCTACGTAGTGGTGCGCCATGATGGGGAAAGTCCTGCTTTCCACAGCTTATATGCCCACCTTGCATCGGTTCACTCAGGTATAAAGGAAGGCGGGTGGGTTAAAGCGGGCGCAGTTCTGGGCGTTATGGGTCGTTCGGCAGGTGGTTATGTCATCCCAAAATCAAGGGCACATTTGCATTTTGAAATAGGCTTAATGCTGAGTGAAAACTTTGAGGCTTGGTTTAAGCGTCAAAATTTCAAGTCCCCAAATCGTCACGGTTCGTGGAATGGGATGAATCTTGTGAGCGTTGACCCACTTGGTTTTTACCGGGCGGTTCGGGCTGGAAACGTCCTCAATTTCGATGCTTATTTGCGGGCTTTGCCGGTTGCGGCGCGTCTGCGGGTCTTTTTCGAAGACTCCCCTGCATTCATAAGAAATTATCCAGGCTTATTATCCGGCAAAATGCGGGAAGGGAAATTGGTTGCTTGGGATATCGCGTTTACCGATTTTGGGGTGCCCAAATCGTGGACCCCTCGATATGAGGATGAGGGTCTTCTGGGGAATCCGGGCGAGGTTCACATTCTGAGTTATGCGCCCGATCGCCTGAAAGCTCAGCCCTGCCAGCGAGTTTTGGATTTTAAGGGAGGGGGTGTGGTGCTCTCCAAGCAGACAAAGATCGCGCTAGAGTTGTTATTCGGCTTTCACTAAATCCGCACAGTTTTCGGAAAAATCCCGCTTGGCAGCCTCGAGTAGGGAACTAACTTGCGTGACGCTCAGCCGGTTCGCCCCCG
The DNA here is from genome assembly GCA_002470925.1 of Opitutia bacterium UBA7350. Lineage (GTDB taxonomy): Bacteria > Verrucomicrobiota > Verrucomicrobiia > Opitutales > Coraliomargaritaceae > UBA7445. The sequence goes on from DKOX01000062.1 coordinate 37,202, forward strand.
CACGAAGCAACGCGATGCAATCATTGATGCTGCTGCCAGTATAATGGGCATGGATCGCGGTCTTTTTTGAGCAATACTCTTTGCTTAATTTTACATCTTCAAAGGTAGAATCCTTCTCACCGAGCGAGCATGATATTTGAATGAAAGGTGCCCTTGCGGCCTCGATCAACCTGATTGCCTTGAGCTTTTGTTTTTTCACCAGGTAGGATGTTTCCAAGATTAGCTTGGATCGAAGTCCGTGCTTTTCGGCGGTGGCAACCAAATTTGCAGCCTCTTCTGCGAAAAGGCTTTTCTCTCCGGCTCGGAGAGCGGCATAGTTCATGAGTACCGCGACCTCAGCAGCTCCGTTTTCGGCAGCGTTTTTAATCGCGCTTTTTTTGGCTTCGATACAGGAGCGCCCATGAGGATAGTCAATGACCGCACAAATGGCGACATCAGTATTGTAGAGGATGCTTGCGCAAAGACTTACGCTGTAAGGGTAAACACTTACCGACGCAAATCCGGACTCCGCGGCTTGATCTGATAGGGCACATAGATCGGCTTCCGTGGAATCCAATTGGAGGTTCGTTGCATCAAAATGTGCAATAAGCTCTTTTAGGGACATTGAGTATGGGGATGGGTGAGAAACCTAAAATTGAAGTTTTGTGACATCAAGGCAAACTTTTTGTCAGAACCGAGTGCATTCTTTTGCCTTATGGGAACGCTTTTCGCTTGTTTCATGAGCGGATGCTGTTTTTGCTTTCGCCCTTCATGAAGCGTACTCATCATTGTTCACAGCTCACCAAAGAGGATGCTGGCAAGTCGGTCCAACTCTGTGGTTGGGTTGATTCCGTGCGTGATCACGGCGGCATTTTATTTATTGATTTGCGCGACCGTGAAGGTCTCACGCAGATTGTGCTGGATCCTGCCAACAAGGAACTGGAGGCGAAGTTTTCCTCCATCAAGCCTGAATCCGTGATTGCGGTGAGCGGCGCCGTCAATGAACGCTTGGGTGATACGGTCAACGAAGCACTTGCGACGGGAGCGATTGAGGTACATGCTGAAACACTCGAAATCCTGAATGTTTCCAAGACGCCTCCGTTCCCGATGGATGATTCCGCCGATAAGGTGGGGGAGGATCTGCGAATGACCTATCGCTATTTGGACTTACGGCGTAGTCGCAATTTGGACATTCTGCGGCTCCGGCATCGGACCAGCCAGGCAATCCGCAATTTTATGGATGAGGCTGCCTTTATCGAGGTTGAGACTCCCATGCTTTTCAAGAGCACACCCGAGGGGGCGCGGGAATTCCTTGTGCCGAGCCGCATGAACCCGGGGTCCTTCTACGCCTTACCGCAATCACCTCAGCAATATAAACAAATGTTGATGGTTGCGGGGGTAGAACGTTACTATCAATTGGCGCGTTGCTTTCGGGACGAGGACTTGCGCTCCGACCGCCAGCCTGAATTCACACAGCTCGATATTGAATTATCATTCATTGATCGCGAGGATATGTATGCCCTGATCGAGGGATTAATGAAGCGGGTTTGGCAGGACGTACTTGGGGTTGAATTGGAGACGCCGTTTTTGCGGATGAGCTACTTTGACGCCATGAACCGTTTTGGAGTCGACAAGCCGGATATGCGCTTTGGCATGGAGTTGCAGGATTGCGCAGAGGTTTTCGCAAATTCTGAATTCAAAGTCTTTGCAGGGGCGCTCCAGGCGGGCGGGGCGGTCAAGGCCTTTAATGCGAAAGGCCTGGCAGACCTCACTCAAGGAGAACTTCGCAATTTGGAAGATGCCGCCAAATCGCACGGCGCCAAAGGCCTAGCGTTTATTAAATGCGAGGGCGGCGAATGGAAGTCGCCCATTCTCAAGTTCCTCTCTGAGGATGAAAAGGAGGGCCTGCGTAGCCTGCTTCAGATCGAAGACGGTGATATTGTCTTTTTTGCGGCGACGGAATGGGAACAGGCCTGCACGATCCTGGGACGCGTACGGCTTGATGCTGCGCAATTGCTCATCAAGCGCGGACTCTTGGAGTTGGATCCTGCGGATTATAAGTTCCTGTGGGTTATTGAGTTTCCGCTCATGCTATTTGATGAGGAGGCCAATCGTTTTGTAGCCTCGCACCATCCGTTTACCGCGCCGGTTGAGGAGGATGTTCCCTTATTGGACCGTGATCCCAAGAAGGTCCGCGGCCAGCATTATGATCTCGTCCTTAACGGCGTGGAGCTGGGTGGCGGGTCGATTCGGATACACCAGCCACAAGTGCAGAAGAAGGTATTTGAAGAGGTTCTAAAGATTGATCCGGAGGTTGTCGAAAGTCGCTTTGGCTACATGCTGAAGGCGTTTGAGTATGGGGCACCGCCACATGGTGGTATCGCGTTCGGGCTTGACCGGATGGTGACGATTCTCGCCCAACGGCAAAGCATTCGCGACGTGATCGCCTTCCCGAAAAACCAGAAAGGACAGGAGATGATGACCGCGAGTCCGGGCACTGCGACGGATAAACAATTGCGCGACTTGCACATCCGCTCGGTTCCACCCAAGGATTGAGCTACCCGGCGCGGGTTTAGTCTTTAAGCTCTCCGGTGCCGTGTAGCACGTATTTGTAGGTACACAATTCGTTGAGACCCATCGGGCCGCGCGCATGCAGGCGGTCGGTGGAAATTCCGATTTCAGCGCCAAGACCAAACTCAAATCCATCCGAGAAGCGCGTGCTGGCGTTGTGGAAGACGGCGGCGGAATCAACCCCATTTAGAAATGCGCGGGCGGTTGCGGCCTCTTGTGTTACGATGGTATCGGTATGCCCGGAGCCGTTGGCATTGATTAAATCGATCGCGGCCTGCGCATCCGGTACGACTCCAATGGAGATGATGAGATCAGTGTATTCGGTGGCAAAATCTTCTTTGGTGGCATCAATCAATGGCAAGCCTGTACCGGTGAGCAAGGCTTTGGCGGCGTGATCCACGCGAAGTTCTACCCCGGCATCGTGGAGTGCCTTGGCGAGCCCCGGAAGCTGGGCGGCGGCATCCTGGTGGATGAGTAAATTCTCGGCGGCATTGCAAACACTCGGACGCTGCGTTTTGGAATTGATGACGATGGACTTCGCGAGCTCCGGATCGGAGTCGGCATCAACATATACCGAACAAACGCCGGTGTAGTGTTTGATGACCGGAATGCGGCTGTTTTCTACGGTGAAGCGGATGAGCCCTTCGCCGCCGCGCGGAATGATGCAATGAATCGTATCCTCCTGTTTCAGGAGAACATTCAGGGCGGCACGGTCGGTAGTGGGTACGACCTGAACCGCGTCGGCATTAATGCCCGAGGCGGTGAGCGTTGTCTGGATCAACTCTGCCAGCTTCATGTTTGAATAAAACGCCTCCTTTCCGCCGCGAAGGATAGATGCGTTGCCGGATTTTAAGCAAAGGATTGCGCAATCAACTGTAACGTTCGGCCTTGATTCATAGATAATACCAATAACTCCCATGGGAACGCGGAGTTTGCGAAGATCGAATCCACGCGGTGGCTGCATCCGTTCGATTTCCTCACCGACGGGGTCGGGTAGGGAGGCGACTTGCCGCACACCCTCAGCCATTTTCTCAATCCGTTCCGGTGTAAAGCTTAGGCGCTCGATCATCGGTTCGGGTAAACCGTTTTCCTCGGCGGCTGCGAGATCCTTGGCGTTTGCTGCTATGATGGCATCTGTATTGGCAACGAGGGTCTCCGCGAGTTGCTCGAGAAAGGCATTTTTTTTGCGGGTCTCAAGCGTTGCGAGCTCCAGCGAGGCCGCACGTGCACGTTGTGCGATGTCAACAATAAGAGTTTCGATTGAATCCTTGCTCATGTACTAAGGATTGATGGCTTGAAGCAGTTCTGTCCAGACTGCATCGGGAAGGACGCTACCTTGTTGTTGTACAACGGCAGCACCAAGGAGTGAACCGAAGTGTGCGCATTCAGGAGCGGGGTGACCCTCCAGCCAGCCATACAGGAAGCCTGCCGCCCATAAATCACCTGCCGCAGTCGTATCGATAACGGTCTGCGCCCGAACAGGCTCAATGCTGTGAATAGTTTTTTGTTGCGCGATGAGTGAACCGCGGGCTCCAAGTTTGACTGCGGCGACATCACAATGCTGGTGCAGTGCTTGAGCCATCATTTCGTAGTCATTTTCAATCCCGGTAAAGGCGGCGGCTTCTTCTTCGTTGGCAAAGACAATATCGATATATTGATCCAGTATTTCCGGAAGGAGGGCCTTGGCAGCCTCAACAACTTCGAAGGAAGCCAGATCCAGACTTATGGTGCATCCCGCGGATTGAGCGGCCTCCAGCACTGTGCGCATCAGGGCCTCATTAAAGAGGAGGTAACCTTCTAGATGGGCAAAATCATAAGCTTCGAAATCGGCCGCGCTGATTTCTTGAGGTGTGAGCGTCATTGCAGCACCGAGATGGGTACGCATCGTGCGTTCCCCATCGGGCGTGACCAAAGAAAGGCAATGCCCATTTGGAATGGTGCCGTGTTTAAAGCTACTCACGTGACCTCCATGTCGTTCAAATTGCTCCAGGTAGAATTGCGCCATCGGGCAATTACCCAACTTGCCAAGGATAGCGGCAGGCATTCCCATGCGGGCAAGCGCAAAGAGGGTATTTCCGGCAGAACCGCCCGGAGCGCGGGTATTTTCCGAGGGAAGGTCACTCAAGAGGGCGTCCAGTTCGGGAGCCTCGACCAGAAGCATGCCACCTTTCTCTCCGGCAACATTCTCAAGGAAGTCATCCTTTACCAGTGCGATCGTATCAACGACCGGACTTCCAACCCCAATAATCTTCTTTTTCTTCACTATAATGATAGCTTAAGGATAAATATAGGACATAAAAAAACCGCCAATGCAGTGGATTGACGGTTTTTTGAGAATTTTATCAATGGTTAGAGTGCATCGCGAATACGTGCGTAGAGCACTTGCGATTCCGCGAGGTTACCAAGCTCGCCCACCCGAATGCGAAGTTCAGTTTGTCCTTCACCATCCATAACACTGCGAATGCGAACACTTACGAGTTGGTCGCCCACTTTCCGTGCGTAAATTTTAATGGATTCCTTGCCGTGACGTTCGCCAGTGCGAAAATAGCCCATATCATCCATTTCGCGAATTGCAGCACGGAAGATTTCGCTGACCGAGGCATCCAGAGGCGCATAGAAATATCCTGCGGTGTAGGACGCCGATTGTTCAAGACCGGTCTGGGGATCAATGGCGACTTGGGTGGTGCAGCCCGTGAAGAGCAGCATGCTAATGGAGATAATGGAGAAAAAGGCTTTTACGTTCATAATTGTGATCAAAGAGGACTTTTTTAAGCAGTGCAATGCGAAGCTTCAATAAAAATGAGATTTTTCCAGAGGCTGACAACCGCTCAGTCTTTGAAGCATTCATCTGTGAAATATGTCTAAAAAAAGCGACCCGCCTCTAAAAGAAACGGATCGCTTATGAACACATACCCCTAACTAACTCACTAAAGAGCAATTTTGGTATAAGATGTGTCATGGATTCTATTGGGCGGTTCCAAAAATTTAGTATTATTTCGGTTTATTTTCTGGGGTGTTCGGGGTAAGTGTGACAATGCCATCATGGAAGCGCGCCTTGATACGTGCGGCGCTTTGTGCGGAACTCGCAGAAGCGAGGATACTACCGTCCTCTTTTTGCAAGATGGCAAAGCCCCGCTTCAGGGCAGATTGAATATTGGTGTTCGCGAGGCGCTTTTGGATGGCGGTGAGTTTTGCATTGGAAGTTTGCAGGCTTTGGGTGGAGGCAAATTCCAATCGATGCTTAAAGGCGCTCAAGTTTTGGTAAGCCAGATCGAGACGGCGTTTGGGGTTATGCCGGATCAGCCGATTTGAGAGGTGCTGAATGGTTTCCCTGTTTGCGGCGAGGTTATCCCTTAAGGCCTGAGTCAGGCGAATCTGGGTATCGTCGATCCTCAAAGCGTGGAAGGCGAGTTGGCGTTGCGGGGACAGGAGGCGAAAGCGAGTTTGTGCCGCTTCCAGTCGTTGTTGGATTCGAAGGGGAAGCTGGGTGGAAAGTCGCCTCAAGGATTGGCTTACCTCGAGGAATTTTCGTCGTGTTTCCAGTGATTTCGACGAAATCAACTCAGCCGCGGCAGAGGGTGTCTCGGCCCGAATGTCTGCGGAATAATCCGTTAGTACCTGGTCGATCTCATGACCGACCGCTGAAATAGCTAGCTTCGCGGATGCCGCAACAGCCCGGGCGAGGGATTCATTGTTAAAAGGCCAAAGGTCTTCAATGCTACCGCCGCCTCGCGTTAACACAATACAGTCAAATCCCGGGCTGAAGGCATTGGCGCATGCAAGGGCTTCCTCGATCTCTGCGGCGGCTTCCTTGCCTTGGACGCGCACCGGAAAGACAACAACGGAGCCATCAAAATTACGGCGCTGGAGGATGCGCAGGAAATCGCGGAGTGCCGCGCCGGTCGGTGAGGTGATGACTGCAATGCGGCGAGGCAGGGCGGTGAGCGTTCTTTTGCGCTCCGCCTCAAAGAGTCCTTCCGCTGCGAGGGATCGTTTCAAGCGCTCGAATTCAATCTGCAAACGCCCCTCGCCGCTGTGGAGGGCGATTTTTACAATCAATTGATAGCGTCCGTGGGGGGCATAAACCGCGAGATCACCAAACAAGGTAACCGCTTCACCGTCTTTTAGCGCAAAATCCTGCCGGGCGGCATCGCGTGCAAAGAGGACGCAGGGAATTTGACTGCCTTTGTCCTTGAGCGAGAAATAAACATGTCCGCTGCTTTGTTTTCGACAATTGGAGATTTCGCCGCGCACCCATACCCGGGTGAAGCTGCCCTCCAGGAGTCGCTTGATTTGTTCGGTGAGGGCGCTGACCTCCAGTACTGCTTCTGCATCCGGTTGGAAATTCAAATCGGGCATATGGAATCTTTGCACCGTATCGTTTAAAATGGCAACTCCATGTCTACTTCTTGAGATGTAAACTTGCCAGCACGTAAAAGGGGCCTAGCTTGCGGGTATGGAAGCGGATCAAAATCATACAAATACAAACTTGTTGCCACTTGCGCTGGCGTTGCTGGGGATTGTTCTGGGTGGGGCGGGCCTTTACTTTGGGCTGATAGCCAACAACACCCTCCAGCCGATCGTGGAATCAATGGAGGCCCGTGAAAGCAGCTTGAGTGAATCAGCAGAGGAGGTGGCAAATCTGAAAAAAGCGGTGCAGGTTTTGTCGGAGCAGAATAAAGACTTAGGGAGTGCCCTTTCCCGTCTGCGTGCCTACGGCAATGAGCGGGATAAGCGCCTCAAGGAACTAACCCTCGAGCTCAACAAACAAGGAGAACGTTTGGCGAAGCAAGCAGTGCCTGTGACTACCCCTGCCGTAACCCAGTCGGCGACAGTTGGGACGGGTGCGATTGCGGAAGGTGGATATGTCATTAAGTCCGGCGACACCTTTGCGCGCATTGCGACCGAGGCGGGAGTACCGTTGCAGGCTTTACTGGATGCCAATCCGGGAGTCGACCCGCGCCGTTTGCGCATCGGTCAATCAATCATCATACCGGCGCAGTAATGGCTAAGCTCGCTCCGCCTGACAACCTGCAGGAACCGTTGCGCTGGGAGCTGCTCAGTGATCAGTTGAATTTTTCATGCCGGGTTTGGGAATTGCGGACCCGGCGTTACCGACATCCGACGAATGCGAAAGAGGGAGATTTCTATTATTTAAATTCCCGCGATTGGGTCATCGTGGTGGCACGCACCATCGATGGGGATATCATTATGGTGCGCCAGTTTCGCTGGGGATCCGACGCATTTTCATGGGAATTGCCCGGTGGTATCATTGATTCCGGTGAGGATCCGGTGCAGGCGGGCTTGCGGGAACTCAAGGAGGAGACCGGTTATGTTGCGGAAAAGGGAGTGGTGATTGGTCAGTGCAGTCCCAACCCTGCAATCCTCAACAATCAATGCCATGTTGTTTTTGCGGATCAATGCCAGCTATCGCAGGATGGCACGAATTGGGACGAGCACGAAGAAATGGAAGTCCGGGTCTTGCCGGAAGCAGAGGTCATGCAGTGGGTAGCCGAGTGTAAGATCGGCCACGCACTCGCGCTGGTGGGGATATTATTTTACCGCACCAAGGTTACCGGGCAGGAGCAGGCTACCACGTGTAATTGAGCGTCGCTCCGAATTGCCGGGGGTCGGCAGGGTTTTGGTAGCGGGTCTCACCTGCACCGTTGTCGAAGAAAAAGACACGCTTCTCGTATTCTGTATTGAACAAATTTCGGCCCCAGAGGGTGAGGGTCCAGTTATCAATGCGATAGCCCAAGGCGGCATTAACAACAGTAAAGGCACTGCGCTTCTCGTCGTGACTGTTGGATTCATAATAGGAATCGCTGCCAGACAAGGTTGTGTTCGCAAAAATGCCATTATCATTGAGATAATCAAGCCTGAGGCTGTAGTTGTAGCTTGGAGCATTGGCAACTTCGCGAGCTTCATTATTAGCATAACTTTCCCTCGTTGCTTTCAAGAGTCCCAGTGATGCGCTTAACTTCCAGTTGGGGTTGATGGTCCAAGCAGCATCCGATTCAATGCCGTAATGTTTCGCGCTTTTTCCGTTAACGGTAATGTAGTCAAAGAAGCTACCCACGCCTTTCGAGTCCCGGAATTGTGCATTTTCACGATAAAGAAAAAATGCTGTGAGGCTGGTTGAGAGGGCTCCGCCCCAGAAGCGGTTTCTCAAGCCAGTTTCCGCGTTCCAAAGAATTTCGCTATCATATTTGATTTGGTCGTTTTGAGTAAAATTTGGAGTGCTGGCTCCTCCTGCCTTGTATGCTCTTGAGAGCGAGACAAAACTCAGTGCGTTGGCGCTCAAATCCTGCTCATAGGTTAGGGTGCCGCCCCAGAGAAATTCGGAATCATTCAGAGCGTAATCAAATACTACGGTGGGAGCATAGTTTATGTCTGGACCTAAGCCATCTGCCTGCACGTCCACAGTATAATATTCGCCGCGTAGTTGCAAGGTAAGGCGTCGCTCCGCTGTAATGTCCTTACCGATCTGACCAAAGAGGGCATATGCTTCAGATTCAAAGTCTGTATTCCAACGATACCCGCCTGAAGTCCATCTAGCCCTGCCGGTTTCTTTAAGTCCCTGTGTATAAAAACCAACTGTCCAGCGATCAATATAGCCTTTCGATTTACCTGTCTCGGAATCCAGCCTTATTTCCTGCGAGTAAACGGTTCGATCACGCCAAAGAGCGAGGGCATCGTCGTAAAAACTGTTAGATGGCGCTGTTGCGTTAGGCCCGTCACCCCAATCACCGTCGTAACTGTAAAAGGTATTTGTGTCTATATATGTTGTGGTTGAAGAGAGTTGCACACCATTGAGATCAATAAAAGTGCCGCGTATGCTGGCGGCTTTGGATTCCTGTTCATCGCGACCGGGTTGGTCGGAAAAAACGGTGAATCCGGTATTGTCGAGTGACCATTCATCATAACCGTTGTTGGCATCGGCATAAAAGAGCGTGCCGTCCCAAGTCCAATCGCTAGCGGGTTTCCAGCTTAGTTTTAGACGGGTATTGAACTCGTCGCGCTCATTGGTGTCGTCTCGGTTGAGATGCTTATTTTTGCGGAAGCCATCACTATTTTGTTGGTAGAGTGAGTAGCGGAAAGTAAGGGACTTGGGGTTATGATTGAGGAGCGGGCCGCCGAAGGCGATACCGCCCCCACGGAGATTATCTTGTCCGATGGTGCCCTCGGCCTGTCCGCTCCAATATGGGGTGGGATCATTACTGACGAGCTTGATGAGACCGCCGGCAGCATTCACGCCAAATGCCCCGGCCTGCGGACCCCGGAGAACTTCGACCTGTTGTATATCAAAAAGGTTGCCGATCGAGCCGAGCCCCGTGAAGTCGAGGTCGTCGATCAGGAAACGCACCGTGGAATCGGGGGTTTCGCCCTCAAACTGGGAGTTTTCGCCGATCCCTCGGATTTGAAAATATCGGGGACGGGAAGTTCCGCCGGTCCAGGTAAGGTTAGGGATCACCTCGATGAGATCCTGGAAGTGAAGGCTGCCGTTGGATTCCAAGTCGCTGGAATCGATCGCAGTGGTGCTGTTGGTGGTCCGCAGAAGATCGGTCTCCCAGAGAGTGGCGGTCACGACTAATTCGGGAAGTTCGTGAACCGGGGCATTTGCTTGGGCTGTCTCGTTGGCAAAAACGGCAGTGCCCAGTGAGCAAAAGAGGGTGCAGGCGATAGTAGCTTTCATTTTTGGATCTCAATAATTGTGTTGAGATCCGGCTGCTTCGGCAGGGAAGCGATAGCGTGCACGCAGGCACGATTACCTTTCCCTACGCCGGGATGAGCCGGATCAGGTTCGAAGGGATCGCTTTGTGCTAGTGCAGGAAGCTGTCTCAGACCCATGCCAGGTCACCCCTAAGGAAAATTCATAATTCAAGCGCATATTTATTTGAGTCAACCAAGAAGCGCGGAATTCTTTAAGAAAGGCAGAAAAAGGTGGTCAATCAGGCAGACTTCACAAACATGCTTTTATGTCTCGGATATATTTGTCACCCCCGGATTTGAGTGAGTCGGATCACGCCGCCGTTGCGGCGGCGCTTGCTTCGAATTGGGTGGCACCGGTCGGGCCGGAGCTGGAGGCATTTGAGGCCGAGGCTTGCGCGCTCAGCAAACGGACGGCAGGCTTAGCGGTTAATTCCGGGACCGCCGCGCTGCATTTGGCTTTAAAAGTTCTCGGTATCGGGAAGGGGGATCTTGTTTTGTGTCCGTCCTTTACCTTTGCTGCGAGCGCCAACCCGATTGTTTATTGTGGCGCAGTCCCGGTTTTTATCGGAAGCGAGCCGCGCACGTGGAATATGGATCCGGAGGCGCTTCGTGAGGCTTTCGAGGCACTCGCAGGGGAGGGCAAAAAACCGAAGGCTGTGATTGTTGTGCAGCTATATGGTCAGTGTGCCGATATGACTGCGATTGAAAAAGTTTGCGCGGAATATGCGGTGCCGCTCATTGAAGATGCCGCCGAAGCGCTGGGGGCGTCCTATCAGGGGCGTCCGGCGGGATCTTTTGGAGCGTTCTCTTTTTTCTCTTTCAACGGAAATAAAATCATTACGACTTCAGGAGGCGGGATGCTGCTTTCGGATGCGGTTGAGGCGCTGGAAGCGGCGCGATCACTCTCCATGCAGGCCCGGGAGCCTGTGATCCACTATGAACATCGTAAAATAGGCTACAACTATCGTATGAGCAATGTGCTGGCGGCCCTTGGCAGGAGCCAGTTGGCGGATCTCGCCCGGCGGATTTGCATGCGAAAAGCGCATTTTGAAGCATACAAGCAGGAGTTGGATACATTGCCGGGAGTGGAATTTATGCCGATTGTGGAACCCGATGCGGTGAATTATTGGCTGACCTGTCTAACGATTGATTCGAGTGAGTCGAAGGCGGATGCTGCGAGCGTCATAAAAGCACTTGAAGCCGCGGATATTGAAGCGAGGCCGCTTTGGAAGCCCTTGCATTTACAGCCGGTTTTCCAAGCATGCCGCTATTATGGAAGTGGTATTGAGGAAAAGCTTTTTTTTGATGGATTGTGTTTGCCGAGTGGTTCCGGTTTGACCGAGGAAGAACGCGGGAAGGTCACTGCGAAGGTACGTTCAAGTTTAGAGTAGGATTTTAAATATTTATGAACCGAATTTGGTTACCCCGACTTTTTAACCTGCCGACGATTGGGCTTTTATTGGCTTACTTGTTGATTCTATCTGCAAGTTATTGGATCGCCTTTGAATTGCGCTTTGATTTCTCAGTTACGGAGTATTACGAAACGGTCCGGATTGAGACTTTATGGTGGGTGCTGCTGTTAAAAATCGCGCTTTTGTTGGCATTCGGGCAATTTGAGACGGTGCTGTCTTATTTTCGCCTGCCGGATGCGCTGCGTCTATTGACGGCCTTGTCAATTGTCGCAGTGATTTTGGTCCTCAGTTGGTTTCAATTTGACGGAAAGGAAATTGCGCCGCGCTCGGTCATTCTTTCAGATCTTCAGCTTTCATTTTTGGGGCTGACGCTTTTTCGGTTACTATTTCGGATTAAGGCAAGCAAGGATCTTAGCGATTGGCTCGCCGTTCAGGAAACTGAACGTGTGATAATTGTTGGTGCGGGAGAAGTGGGGGCAGGTCTGGCGGCAGACTTAATGAGTAAGGGCCGTCTGGGTATGCGTCCGGTGGCATTTCTGGATGATGACTCCAAGAAAGTGGGTCGTTATGTTCATAACCTTATGGTGGTGGGTCGTGTAGATGAATTGGCCAGTGTGGCGAGTCGTTATAAAGCGACAAAAGTTGTAGTGGCGTTTCCATCTGCCCCAATGAAACGTATTAAGGAAGTCGTGGAGTGTGCTCGCGAGGCTGGTTTGAAGGTGGATCGGGTGCCGGCGCTAACGGACCTCGTGAGCGGGAAGGCTCAAGTCTCGCAGCTGCGCCCGATTGAAATGGAGGATTTGCTTGGTCGGGAAGCAGTGGATTTGAATGATGATGCCATTCAGGCATTGTTGCAGGGCAAGCGTGTTTTGGTTACGGGAGCAGGCGGCAGCATCGGAACGGAATTAGTTGAACAAGTATTGGAGCGATCTCCTGATAAGGTCCTTTGTCTCGATCATTCGGAATTAGCGGTCTTTAATCTACAACAGCGGGTGTTCAAGTTGGCAAAAGCGGACCCTCAAATTCAAACCAAGGTGCTTGATATTTGTGATACCCGAAACCTCAAACTGCTCTTGGAGGATTTTAAACCGGAAGTGATCTTTCATGCAGCAGCGCATAAGCATGTTAACCTAATGGAAGATCAACCCGAGCAAGCGCTTCAAAACAACACTTTGGGAACTTTGGACCTCGCCCGAATCGCCTCGCGCATGGGAGTTGAGTATTTTGTTTTGATTTCCACCGACAAGGCAATTAACCCAACCAGCGTGATGGGCGCGAGCAAGCGACTTGCTGAACTTGCGATTGTAAATCAGCAAGCGGAAAGCGGTAACCAGACTCGCTTTATTTCGGTTCGATTTGGGAATGTGCTGGGTTCCTCCGGTAGTGTGATTCCAATATTTCGCCAGCAGCTTGCAGAGGGTGGTCCCTTGACCGTTACAGACCCCGAGGTCACGCGTTTCTTTATGACGGTTCAGGAAGCGGTGGGCCTTGTCCTGCAAAGCGCGACCCAGGGCGAGGGCGGAGAAATTTTTGTTTTGGATATGGGGAAACCAATCAAAATCCTGGATGTCGCTCGTCAAATGATAGCATTGGCGGGAATGCGTGAAGGAGTGGACATCGAGATAGAATTCACCGGATTGCGTCCCGGTGAAAAACGCTATGAGGAAGTGCAGCACTTGAGCGAAACGCTATATGCCACCAACCATCCCCGGATCATGCGCTTCAAGGGCACTAAGGATGCAATCGAGGCCGCTCATGATTTGGAATCCCGCATCCGCGATCATTTAGCGGAGGGTCATAAAGTCCAGATCAGGGAGCTGATGCATGCGATGCTTCCTGAATACCGCCGCTATTCAAGCACTTGATTCAACGATGAGTTTCACGGGGATCGAGCGCGTCGCGCAAGCCATCACCCAAAAAATTAAGGGAAAAGATTGTTAGAGAAAAGAGCGCCGCAGGTCCGATGAGCAGCCAGGGGTAAATATCGAGTTTGTCAGCTCCCTCGTTGATCAAGGTGCCCCATGAGCTCTGTGGCGGTTGCACACCAAGCCCCAGAAAACTTAGGATCGATTCCAGTAAAATTACGGCCGGTATGGTAAGGGTGCTGTAGACAATGACGGCGCCGAGCAGGTTCGGTAGTAAATGATCGCGTAAAATTCGCCAGTGGCTTGCTCCGCTTGCACGAGCCGCCTCGACATAGCTTAAAGTCCGCAGGCTCCTTGCTTGCGCGCGCACGATTCGCGCCATCGTGAGCCATTCAACGGCACCGATCGCGAGAAAAATTAAGAAGATGCTTTTGCGATCAAAAGTAACGGTGAGGACCACCACCAGCATCGTAAAAGGGAGGGCATAAACCACATCAACAAAGCGCATCATGAGCGTATCGATTCGACGACCACAGTAACCCGCGAGCGCTCCGTAGCTAACACCCATGAGCAGTGCAACAAAGGTGGCCGCAAATCCCACCCCGATTGAGATACGCCCGCCGGTCAGGACGCGCTCCAGGAGATCCCGTCCCAATTCATCGGTGCCCAGCCAATGTTCCCATGAGGGGGGCTCGGCACCACGCGCCAAATCCTGTGTTGCGAAATCCTGACTACTCAAAAGCGGCCCGATCAGGCAGGCCGTGAGAATTGCGAGAAAAAGAAAGCCGCCGAAGCGCGCCATGGGGTTGCGGCAAAGGCGTTTCCAGGCAACCCCGCCGGGGGATTGTTGTATGCAACGCAGCACTTTTTCTTCTCGTTTTTCCTTAGTCATGACGGGAGCGTGGCTGCAGCCACATCTGGATAAGATCCACGATAAGGTTAAAACTGATAATGAGGACGGCGTAAAAGAGCACGGTTCCCAATACGAGGGTATAGTCGCGATTGAGCGCGGCATTTACAAAAAACGGACCGAGACCCGGGATGAAAAATAGCGTTTCAACCACGAAGGAACCACTGATGAGCCCCGCCGCCGCAGGCCCAAGAAATGAGATCACCGGCTGCATTGCGGAACGCATGGCATGACGCCGGATTACCGTCCAGGCAGATAGTCCCTTGGCGCGGGCACTGCGGATCCAGTCGTTATTTAAAACTTCCAACATACCGCCCCGGGCGAGGCGGGCGATGTAGGCGGCATACATGAGCCCGAGGGTTAGGGCAGGCAGGATGCGATCGCTGGAAAAATTCCAACCGAGGGGATTAAACCAATCCAGAATCAGGGCAAAGGCGAGGATCAGGATGGGACCAATGACGAATGAAGGCAGGCAGATCCCAAGGGTGGCGATTGCCATTAAGACCGATTCAGCGGCCTGATTGTGCCGCAGCGCTGCCAAAACGCCGAGCGGGATCCCGATCGCAAGCGCGATCAGCAAAGCCCAAAGACCCAGTTCAAGCGAGACCGGAAAGGCCTGCGCAATAATTTCCTGCACCTCCCATCCTGCGTATTGATAGGACGGTCCAAGGTCGCCACGCAATAGATTGCCCAGAAAATGGAGGTATTGGACGTAAAGCGGATCGTCCAGACCGTAGTGCGCCTCGATTTGTAGTTTGATTTCCGGTGACACCGGTTTTTCAGAATCAAAGGGACCGCCCGGAGCGAGACGTAGTAAAACAAAGGTCGCAGTAGCGATAATCCAAAGTGTGGGAAGTGCCTGTAGCAGGCGTCTTGCGATTATGGATAACATTTTTAAGGTTCGAGACGCACCGCTTGATAGGGGTGATTGTCAAGAATGCTCGGGTACCAGCCCTTGACGGAGGGATGAATGAGGCGACTGGTCACATAAAAATAAATGGGAATCACCGGCAGCGCATCGATCAAAATTTCCTCTGCTTCTTGAAACAAGGCATGGCGGGCCTCGGGATTAGTCTCGCGTGCTGCCTCTGCAAGGAGGGCGTCGTAACGCGGGTCATGCCAATTGGTATGGTTGTTGCCGTTCTCGCTTTCACCGAGGCTCAGGAAGGTGTTGGGGTCGTCGTAATCGCCATACCACGCCGCTCGAAGGATGTCAAAGTCGCCGCTTTGGCGGGTTGCGAGATAGGCTTTCCATTCCTGGTTATGCAACTCGATTTCGATACCGAGTTCCTTTTTCCACATTGCCTGAATGGCGACTGCGAGGGTGCGATGCGATTCGCTGGTGTTAAAGAGCAGTTGCAGTTTGGGGAAACCCTTGCCCCCAGGGTAGCCCGCCTCCGCGAGGCGTTGGCGCGCGAGGTCGGGATCAAAAGGTAAACGAGCCTTCGCATGATAGCCACCGGTGTTGGGCGGGGTAAAATGAAAGGCGGGTTTTTGCCCCGCTTTCAGGACGTGTTCGGTCAATTGCTCCCGGTCAATCGCATAGGCGAGGGCTTGTCGGACCTTTGGTTCATTGAGGGGGCGCCGCTCCGTGTTGAGCATATAATAATAGACCCCGAGTGCCGTGTCGAATCGGAGTTGTTCCGGCTGGTTTTCCCGGTACCAATCAATGCGGTGGATGGGTACGGAACTGGTTAGATGGAGATGGCCGGCGCGAAAGGCGCGTTCCTCGCTTTTTACTGCGATCGGCAAGAAATGGAGACCGTTGAGCGCTACCTCTGAATGCTCGCGGTAGTGCCGATTGCGTACCGCATGAATACCGTTATTCAAACGCCAGTGTTTGAGCATGAAGGGGCCATTGCCGACGAAATTCCCGGGCTTGGTCCATTTTGAAATACGATCGGTCATGCTGCCGTGCGCCAGAATGGTGGGGGGATGCACCGGCCACCAGGTATTGTGAGCAAGCATACTCAAAAAATAAGGAGTGGGGGACTCCAGCTCAATGACAAGGGTACGTGCATCCGGTGCGCTGACTCCGACGCTTGCAAAATCAGGGTTCTTTCCGCGGTGAAAGGCTTCCGCGCCGCGCATTGGGTAGAGCATGTAGGCATATGGGGCGCCGAGGGCAGGTGATAGGATGCGTTCAAAGGAAAAGATAAAATCCTGAGGCGTGACGCGATCCCCGTTGGACCAGCAAGCCTCGGGATCAAAATAAAAAGTATAGCGCAATTGATCATCCGATATAGCCCAGGAGCGCGCCACGCCCGCCTCGACTGCCATGGTCTCGGGATTGAGGGTGGTCAGTCCCTCGAGCAACGCGAGCATCACCGAATACTCCGTGAGGCCGGTCGTGAGGTGTGGGTCGAGGGCGGCGGGTTCAGCTCCGATTCCCAAATAGAGTTCCCCATTCTCATTCCCGCGCTCCACATTGGTTTGATGCTTGGAACAGGCACAAAAAGCCACCAGCAGCAGACAGCTAATATATTTAAGGATGCGGCGATAGGAAAACACGCCGGTGAGCATTTATCGGTCATCCGAGAAATGCAAGGATGGGTGATACTGCTGGCAACGAATACTGATTCAAAAATATAAACGCAGAGTACCAACGGCAAGGTCCTTAACAACTTCCAAGGTCCCACCAACAGCCTCCTACTGTCTACAAAAGTGGCTCGATCAGGCGCACAAAAGAAGCTGCGGTGCGACTCGGCAGAAATCCCTCTTTTTTTATGGCTGCCTCATAATCAATACTTTTTTCATTGATGGAGTCCGCCCATGCGGTGAGAGCAGTGATATCCGATTTGGCATGGTGGAGCAGACCGATTTCAAAATTGAGAAAGAGCGAGCGCATATCAATGTTGGCGGATCCCAAAAGCGCGTGGCTATCGTCGGCAATTGTGAGTTTGGCATGTAACATTCGCTCAGTGAAAAAACGAATTTCAACACCCGCTTCATGGAGCCCTTCGAGGTAATTATGACGCGCGATGTCTGTAATAGCATGGTTTGACCGCAGGGGTAGAATTATGCGTATCTTTTTTTTACTACGCGCCTGGACGATCAAGGTCTGAAAGATCACCTCATCCGGAATGAAATAAGGGGTGATAATGGTCAGTTGTTCTTTAAATGTATTTATGAGCAGGAGTATCTGTTCCCAAAGCGGGTCATTCGGAACATCGGGTCCGCTGGCAATGACATTGATTGCGCTATTTCCCCGCTTCTCAGGCTGGTATTCCAGAGTCGGCTTGAACGCTGCTGCATTACGTCGTGTGGCAAAGGCCCAGTCCGCAATAAAGGTTCGACTGAGATGGGCCACCGCGGGGCCTGAAATTGCAACACTCAGATCTGCAAAGCGAGTTGGATCATGATTTGCCCCGATGAAGCGCCGATCAATATTGTGCCCACCTACTAAGGCGCAGCGGTGATCAAAAATTGCCAGCTTGCGGTGATTGCGTAGATTTGCATTGGAGTGGGTTTGAAAGGGAATGACTGGCATGAACATCGCCACTTCAACCCCGGCACTGCGTAAACGGCAACGCAATCTTCGCGTGGTGTTCCAGCATCCCAGGGAATCCAGTAGGAGACGAACCGTGAGTCCATTCCGAGCTTGTTGAGCCAGAAGTTCCGCTATCTTTGTGGCAGGCGCGCCTTTTCCAAAAATATAGGTCGCGATATGGATGGTAGTTTTTGCCTCTTTGATTTCTTGACAGATGCGGTCATAGAAAACTTCGCCGTTGGGCAAAAGCGTTATCTTGTTGCCTGCTGTTTTATCGATTGCGACTCTCGCAGAGTCATGTGTTTCAGATCCACTCAAGGCCAGCGCCTCCTGAGTTACTCTACGTTTGATCTGGGTTGTTTTTCGGCTCTTTCGTCCCCCGAAAATCAGATATAAGGGACCCGCAATCAGCGGAACAAAAAGCACGAAAAAAAACCAGGCGAAGAAATTACCGGGCCGCTTTTTTTCTCGAAAGGCCCGACTCGTAACCAGAAGTGCCAAGATAAATCCTAAAACCGCGGTTGCATGGGTTAGAATTAATTGTGCGCC
>DKOX01000014.1 GCA_002470925.1 Opitutia bacterium UBA7350
TTTTTTTAAGCAGATGCAGCGTAAAGCACGTTACATTCAGGCCTACCCGTCCCAAGACTCCGGAAAGCCCTCCCATCAAATCACCTACGAATGGGGCAACAGCCGGCGCACCCTCAACACCGGCGCGAAATCTGAAACGGGCGAAAGCCCGCCCCATGCCGCCGGTTCCTTTCACGACCCGGCGCATCATTTTGAGCTCCTCAATCGCGTCGAGCAACTCCTTCGCTCATCCTGATTCAAGCCTCCTTCTTTATCCGCTTCACACCCGCCTCATACGCCGCCTGGGCACTCAGTATGATCGGTTTCGAGAGACAGAAAAAACTAAAATAAAGGAGCGGCACGCAGATCAGCCAACCCACCGTGGCGTGCAAAAAGGACCAACCAAACTCTTGCAGCATTCCGAGCCAGTCCGCCGCAAAACGCTCCGTTAATTCAATCAAACTGAGACTCAAGGGTTCCGCCCCAAAGACCCATTCCCCCAACCGCAAGAACGGATAAATCAGGGCGAGCTTCAAAGGGGCAGTCGAGAAATTCGCGGCCAGTACCACCGGTTGATTCAATCGAAGAACCACGCCCGCAAGGGTATTGACCGGCGTCGCAAAGCCCATAATCGGGAACACCCCGACCGTCAGCGCCATTCCGATCGCGCGCTGACAATCCAAGACGCTCAAGCCTTGCGTCAATTGTTTCCCAAGGGTGGATTTAAGTCGTCCCAGCACAAGATGAAACTCTGCTCCGATTGCGCCCAATTACAAGTCTCATACCACCAATCCAGCCGCTGCCCCTCAGCCAGAGTCACGATGCCGATGGGATTCACTCGCGCACTTCACTTAGCTCCATCGACACACAAAGCCTATTTCTTTTGGCAACTAGGGCACCAGGCGGTCGTTCGCGAAGCCACCACCCCACGCTCCAGAACGGTTCCGCAAGTGGGGCAACGCCCGCCCGCCTTCCAACGATGACGAAATAACCAACCCGCCGGTGGAGTCCGTTTCACATAATTCCCGGGAGAAAATCCCTCATCCGTCGCGTATTGCCCGGCATTGCCATCCGCCACATGCTTGAGCGCGCCCCGGCAAACCATCCGACTCACGCGGCGGACTTGCGCGGCATCGACCCGACCCAGCGGCACCGCGGGGTCCTGCCCCATGCGCCAGCAAATCTCATCTGCCATCCAATTGCCCACCCCGGGGAATAAAGCCTGATCGAGGAGCACCGCCTTCAGGGCCCGCTGAGCGCGTCGCTGCTGTATGGCCTTCACATACCCTAGCGTAAATTCCGCAGCCAGCACCTCGACCGGTAAGTCCGCCACCGGATCCACACCCTCCGGGTGCAAAAACAAACGCCCGAACTGACGATAGTCGTTGAAAGCCAACTGCCATTCAGGCGTCACTAAAACAAAATGATCGTGCTTGTGACGATCTGCGCCGGGTTCGCTCCGCGTCAAGCGTCCCGCCATTCCCAAATGCAATTCCAGCCATTGCGCCCCGCCGTTTCCTCCCGTGTTGAATTTAAAAAACATCCGCTTCCCGTGCGCCCGACTCCCCAGTAGCACCGCTCCCCTCAACGCCCGTTTTAAAGATGCCAAACTAAAATCCCGATAAATGCGCGTCGCGGCATGGCCCGCAATGCCCTCCAGGGACTGCCCCTCCGCCACCGCCCAGACGCGGCGCGATAATTCCACTTCGGCTAACTCCGGCATGACCGATTGCTAGAGCTTCTTCTTCACATACGCAATCAACTGTTTCACCAGAGGGATACGTTTATAAACAATATCGGTCGGGTCCCAGTAGTCTTGATGAAAGATGACCTGACCACTGCTGTTGAAGCGAAAATGCGAAACCCCCATCGATTCCTCCCAGGTATCGGGTGGTGTCTTTTTAAAATCAATCGCCATAGTCCAATCCACGTAAAACTCCCCGCCGCTGCGAAGGACGCGATTAAAGGTAAAGCGCACTCCGTTCACCGGCTCTAGTCCATGCACCAAATAATCCCGCACCGCCTCCGCGCTGTTTAACTGCTTGAAGGCATCCCGGAAGTAGACCTGCTCCGCATAAACCCGCGTCACATTCGCCTCCAGATTCTCCCGGGTGTAATTCGTGAAAAGCGCCTCCAGTGCCGAGAGCATCCTCTCTTCTTTCTCTGAACCCTCCGCCGGCAACTCATAGCGCGAGGGATCACTCTCCGCCAACGCGGCACGATAACGGTTATCAGGAACGGTTTGAGTGTGCATCGGTTCTACTTGAGTGCAGCCTGTTAAAAATAAAGTAAGCAACAGGCATAGGAAAACGTTTATTGGGTTCAACATGGACAATAGAAAGCTATCGTTTAAATTAACTGAGCCTTACTATTCTATCGAAGCGACCCAAAACCCAAGCCTTTAAATCCCAGAACACTATGTCCAATCCCGGTATTCTACTCGCTGAAAAAGGCCTCCTTCCCGACGCGCTCATCCGTTATGGCATTCGCCAGCGCCTGCGCCGCAAACTCCGCCAACTCGAAGCGCAGCCCCGTTCCTCTGCCGACTGGATCGAACACCTCGCCAGGCTACCCCTCGCGCAGGACACCGCCGCCGCCAACCAACAACACTACGAGGTTCCCACCGCCTATTT
>DKOX01000044.1:0-554 GCA_002470925.1 Opitutia bacterium UBA7350
ACATCCAAGAGGCAGCGGACTTCGTCTGCGGAATCGAGAGGAACCGTTTCCCAGCCCTGAAAAGTCCAGTTTCCTGCACCACTACCTACGGTTCGAGGCATTTGGGTGAGCTCAACCCCGCTCGCGCTCGTCCAGTTGATTCCCGGCTTCGCTTCATCGTGATACTCAGTGGCGGTTGGATCCGTCGCATTCCCGGGCGAAACAATCACCACTTCACCGGGTACCATCGTTAAATCCTTTACCAGATAAGTCAGGTTACCTGATGCACCACTCGTTGACTTCGAGACATAGAGACTCGTCTTGGCGGGGCCATAACGGGTAGTCGTCACGTTGCCGTCAGTATCAGTTTTGATTACCTCAAAGCTGACTTTACCGCCGAAGCCACGAATCAAATCGAGCCCATACCGGGGCACATCCAGTGTCACATTATAAGGATTCCACAAGTAAAATAATGGGTCTATGACCAGAGCCAGGTTACCACCTACTTGCTTGACACTATAAAACGCCACCGAGCCCAAGAGAACCGGCGCGTAGGTTGCCCGGGCCGGATGAAA
>DKOX01000044.1:689-4010 GCA_002470925.1 Opitutia bacterium UBA7350
TATTGTAATTTACGTTTAAACCCGCGCTATTGTTTGGATAATAGGTACGCGGTTGTAGGGTATAATTGCCGTCGGATCCTCCGATTCGCTTGTAAAGATTATAATAGTCGCGCAGCGCCCACCAGTTCGGGCCCCGCACTACGGAGTCCGAACGAACAAGGTCGGCTGAAAAAGGCGAGCCATCGTCCTTGGTGACCCGATACAGGAAGCGTTCACGCACCGGCATCCCCGGCACGTCATATTGCCCAGCGAGCGCATCGCTACCTCCGACAAACTCACCCACCTGTTGATTGAACCGCGCCGGTTGCCGGCTGGCAGTGACGTCCGCCTCGTTGTCCATCTCAAAAGCGAGACTCAAGTCACGACGCAGACCGCCTCGTTTCACATCGACCAACACCCCGCGGCTCCCCCAGGTCATGTCGGCACGGTTGTCTTTGAGCCAGTTCGAGGCATTGGCAGGCGTGCCCATCGTGGTAGTGATGTCGGCCGGATCCTGGATTTTTAAAATCGCATCCAGGATCGTGCTGCTATCAATCGACAGCGGGTAAGTGACCGTACCGAAGGGGCCATTGGCATCGACGCCGTTGAGCGCACCGAAGTCCGGACCAGGCGCGGCGGAAAGCCGGCGCGCCTGTGCTCGCTCTTGAGCCAAATCGCCACTCTCAGCGGCAGGCACCTCACTCCAAGACAAGTCAGCCTTGACACTCTCATCTTCGACATGAAAGGCAAAGTAAGTACTGCCATTTTCCCCTGAGTCGACACGCACTTTTTCAACCTGTGCGGAAGGTGTTCCGTCTGACTGATTGAACAACGATACATAGTTAGCCACCCCATTGGTCGGAGCGATCGTATTCACATTGGTAGCGACATCCGCCAGCTCGGTCGGCAATTTAAAAGCTCCATTTGCATCTGTGGCGGACACTAACCAAGCGACAAAACTTTTGGAGTTGGGCACCGCCGGATTATAGCTGGGCTTACCAGTCGCCACGGTGTCGGATTTCCAAATCCCAGTCCATGCACCCTGCCCTTCTGCGGCAAGTGTGGTTCCAGCGTAGACATTATTGGAATCGCCGAGAATCTCAGCCCGAGCAGTCACGCGCTGGTCCGGGCCCGCCGTCTTTTGTAATTCTCCCAGCGCTAGATTGAGGCCTAAGAGCGCGGCTTGCTCGGCTTGTTGACGCACTTGCAGCGATTTTGAGGTTCTAGTTTCAACACTAATCAGAGTCGTAAGCGAAAGCAACAGCAGTAGCACAAATGCCATCAACCCAAGCGAAATGACCAGGACAAAACCATCGACGTTTCGTGGCCCGCTCTTTAGTGCTGTGTTGGGGTACATATTCACTTGAGCTATTTAACCAGTGGTGGGTTTAGACTGGAAGCGCGTTTTATCTGGATAGGATGTTATTGGGAAAATCCAATCAAATCCTATCGCCCCATACTCAAACTGCCTACCCTTCGTTTGCAGGGTATCGCAAACACTGCATTTGCAGGGCTGTAAAGAACAGATTGAAACCTCTAATTCGAAGTCTGCTTAGCGGTTGTCGCGCTTCTAATTTCATCCAGTCCACGAATCACCTTCATCTTGCCCTTAAAGTAGCCGACATAATCCTTGACTGCAGCATCCTTGGAATCAGGAAATACCTCATCCCCCGCAAGAAAAAGCACTACATTCATACTGGGTGGCTGCCGCCCTTGTTCAACAAAGAGCTCTTGGCACAGTGTGTGAAAATACCGGCGCACCTGCTTGGACTCTGCCCAAATAATCGGTTCACGCGGGATGCGTGGAGGCTCCGGAGTGGTCCACTTCAGCCCCAACTCTTTCATCTGACTATTTATATTACGACCCATGACTTTGGGAGGCTGTCCTTTCGCCGCCCGTCGCTTGTTCAGGGAGGCAAGCGCCGCCCCGATCTTCTTCTTCATCGCCTCCGTCTCCGCTTGGCGGGCAGCGATTGCCGCGATAGTTTTTGGATCGGTCTTCATTTTTTTCTGTATCGCCGCAACTGCCTGCTTGTGCTTGGCCCACTCATTCGGAGTCGGTTCCAAACGAATGCTATTAAAACCGGCATGGTCGCCAACAATTTGAAAAATAGCATCCACATTCATTTCCATCGCCACTTGTGCGACTGCTTGCCCGCTAGGCCAACGACGCAGACCGTCGTAGTAGCGCTCATATTTATCAAGCTTGGTCGCCACCTGAGCGACCTTCGCCCCCTTGCCAATGCCAACTTGCTTCACTGAACTGTTCACCGGAGCAAACCAGCGCGCAAGCTCGGCCGCCGACTCAGCTCCCGCCGAAACCAGCTGCGGCTTAAACAATTTTATTTTAGGACCGTCAGCCAGCATCACATTGAACAACGTCCCAGCCGAAAGATTGCCAACCATATCGGTGATTTCATCTTTAATAACCCGATAGCTATGCAAGCCACCCTTCGAGTCATACACCATCCGACGATTCGCCTCGACGATGAACAAAATCTTCTCGGCTCGTGCCTTCAGGCCGAAAACGTTGACGTCCGAAACACCCAAACTGATTCTTCCCCGTGCTCCACCGGCCAATAGGTTCCCCCTGCCGAATCCACCGAGCCCCGCACTTACAGTAAAAGTTTGCCCCACCGAAGGCAGGTCCACCGCCACATCAGCAATCGCAATATTCGCAACCGGGCGCATGCGCAGCTGATTCATCGGTTGTATTTTAGGCTGCTGTGGACGGATCTCCACCTTCACCTCTTTTGGAGTCTCTTCAACTACAGCAGGCGGTTCCTCGAATTGGGCATCCTCCTGCAATACATAGGTCGCAAGCGTCACCACTCCCGCAATAAAACCCGCAATGATGTGTATCACCACACTGATGCTGATGATCCTAATCAGCAAAGGATTCATCTTTTTCTTTTTATTCGAGGTAGTAATCATGGAGCTTATTCAGACTACGACTTCACAAGACAGAGTCAGCGTGTCCAAGTAAGGTAGTATAACAGTCCGACTCCCCGCGCATACCCTTCATATTGGGGGTATATGACACTCGTGTTCTAATGAAGCAAGCGTTGTTCTTTGGCCATTTTGCCGCGAGCGGAAACCAACCACAGCCTAACATGCGATGCATGTTCCTCGCTCGCTCAAAGGGCACTCACTCACGGCACCCTTCAATCACTCTGGGCAAAGCTTTGGTTTACCATCTCCACGCTGCTCTATATTGGTTCGCTAGCCTTTGATAAACGCTTACTTGCTGAACCCCGGATTGACTGGAACTGTTTTGGTCGCGACACGAGCTTGCGACCCAGAGGCAGTAGCTGATACCTTTCCGGAGATAGCTGCCGCCAC
>DKOX01000121.1 GCA_002470925.1 Opitutia bacterium UBA7350
CTGGTTCCGGAAACGGTGCAGGGTGAACGGGCAGATAAAGTCTTTGCGGCGGCGTTTGAGGAGGTGAGCCGGGCGCGACTCCAACGGGCCTTTGAGGCGGGAAAGGTGAGCTATGAAGGGGCGGTTATTGAGAAGCGCCACAAATTGAACGGGCCGGGTCTGTTGCGGGCGGAATTGGAGGCGCTTGATCGCGGCGAAGGTCCACGGGCGATGGCGATTCCGCTCGAGATTGTTTATGAGGATGCCAGTATGGTGGTGGTGAATAAGGCGGCCGGAATGGTTACGCACCCCGGAAGCGGAACCGGTGAGGACACCCTGGTGCACGCACTCCTGCACCACACGAAGGGGGAATTGAGCTCGGTGGGAAGCCCGGAGCGACCGGGTATTGTGCATCGTCTGGACAAGGAGACCACGGGCTTGATTGTGGTGGCAAAGACGGATCTGGCGCACCATCGCCTGGCGAAGGCTTTCAGCGAACGCAGCACCTACAAACGCTACGCGGCATTGGTGATGGGCGTGCCGCGGGTGGAATCCGGATCCTGCCGTGAGCCGATCGGCCGGCATCCGGTACATCGTACGCGCATGGCAGTTCAGGCAGGTGGGCGCACTGCCCACACGGATTGGAAAGTAGAGGAAGTTTTTAGAGAACGGGTGGCGCGGGTTTCCTGCGTGATTCACACAGGCCGCACGCACCAAATACGGGTGCATATGAGTGCTTTGAAACATCCCCTCTTGGGAGACCGCACGTATGGCTTTAAGGCGAACGCTTTAGAGGGTGTGGCGGTGCCGCGGGTGATGTTGCATGCGGCTGAATTGCGTTTGCCGCATCCGGAGACGGGCCTAGAGCAGCGCTTCGAAGCAGCCTTACCGGCAGATTTCAAATCCTTGGAGGCGGCTCTGGATCCTAAGTCTTGAGCGCCTCGCGGGCGACTCCATAACCCAGGTTATAAAAGGAATGGGTCGTTGCGTCGCGCCCGGCAAATTTTAGGAGGGTTTCAATGGTAAGCAGGGCGACCGGGAGAATATCGGCGCGGCGGGCAGGCAGGTGGGGAACGGAGAGACGTTCACACAGTGGAAGCGCTGCGAGTTCAGTACTCAAGGCGGAAAGGGTCGGCAGTTCCAGCCGGGGGGCAATTTGGTCGATGGCTTGGTTGTTACGGGCGGCAAGGATGGCTCGGGTGACGTTGGCGGCTCCACCGGTTATAAGGATCGGCCAGTTAGTGGGCTGAAAATCAAATGCGGCAAGGGAGAGGGTACGGTGAACGTGTTCGCGGATTTGGGCCTGGGTATCGGATGCCAGTTGGGCATCGCGATCCTTTATGAAGGCCTCGCTCAAGCGCACCGAACCCAGTTGGAGCGAGACCGCCTGCTCGATTGTATTGTCTGCGAAACGAACCAGCTCAAGGCTTCCGCCGCCTAGATCCATTTGCAAAAAGTTATGGAGGTCCTGCAATTGGGGGTCACAAGTGAGGCCGCGCCCTATGTAGTTGGCTTCCTCTGCGCCGCTCAAGACTTGTATGATATGACCGGTCTCTTTCTTGATACGGTCGATGAATTTCATGCTGTTGTGGGCGTCGCGCACTGCGCTGGTTGCAACGATCCGGGTGGCGATCGGGTTGAATTTTTCGGCAAGACGCAGGAGTTTCTTAATCCCGGCACATCCGGCGTCCATGGCGCGGTCGGTGAGTTCGGGTTTGGCGTGGCTGATGCCGGCGCTGATACGGGTCTCGGCGGTTTCAGTAAAGCGGGCTTGGACGGGGGAATGGGGTAGCGCCGCAGCGGCAACAAGGAGTTTGATGGAATTGCTTCCAACGTCGATGACGGCGACTATTTTATCGTGAACCACAGAACAGAGATGTGGGATGTGCTTTGCAGTTGCAATGCCTATGTCGGGCGGGCAAAGGTGGTGGGTGTTTTACGATGAAGTGAAAGTAAGCTTTTCTGCGGGGAAGGGTGGCGATGGCTGCTTTAGTTTTCGTCGGGCGAAATATGAACCGAAGGGGGGGCCGGATGGCGGCAACGGTGGCCGCGGCGGGGATGTGTATCTGGTGGCGGACGAGAACGTTGCGGATTTGACGACGTACCATTTCAAGCCTGGTTGGAAGGCGCGCAACGGCGAACCCGGGCGGGGAAGCAATCAATACGGGGCAAAGGGTGAGGATATTGAACTGAAGCTTCCGGTTGGCACGGTGGTCTACGACCGGGAAACGGACGCGGTGGTCACAGAGGTGACGGAGCACGGGCAGCGGGTGCTATTGCTGGAAGGTGGTGAAGGCGGAAAGGGAAATACCGTTTTCAAATCGTCGACCAATCAAGCGCCCCGGGAATTTACGCTGGGGAAATTGGGTGAATCGGGTGACTACCGTTTGGTGATCAAGACGATCGCGGACGTGGGTCTGATCGGATTTCCGAACGCGGGGAAATCGACTTTGTTGAATATGATCACAAATGCGCATCCGAAGACGGGTGCCTATCCCTTTACGACGCTTTTCCCAACGGTGGGAGTTTTGGAATTTCCGGAGGCGTTTGAACGGATCACGGTCGCCGATATTCCGGGGTTGGTGGAAGGCGCCAGTGATAACCGGGGCTTGGGGCATCGTTTCCTGAAGCATGTGGAGCGTTGCAAGGTTTTGCTCATCATGATCGATATGCAAGGCACCGATGACCGTGAGCCGATCGCGGATTTGCGGGTGCTGCAAAACGAATTGAAGCTCTACAAGGCGGCTCTGTCTCGCAAGCCGGTATTGGTTGCGGCCAATAAAATGGATGAACCGAGCGCGCCGGAAAACCTAAAGGTCTTTGGGAATAAGTGTAAGCACCCGCTATACCCGATTTCCTGTGTGTCGGATGAGGGTTTTGATGGGTTGAAGGCGGCCTTGCTGAAGGCGGTGCTTGCGGTGCGCGCCGAGGAAAGCGGTGTTGAGGATTAGGCTTTTAAGTCTGAATTTTCAAGGGAGCGGGTGGGTCCGCCCAGGAAAATCCAAATAGAGAGCAGGCAGGTCCAGAAGCTGAGCGTTCCCACCACTTCGTGCATCAGGTCATAATACCCCATCATGTTTGGGGCGAGGAGGACGATGATGACAATACGCAGAATGTTAAAGGTAATGCCGATAAAGAGAGCAGTGATGACGTTTACAAGTAACTCGAGTGGGGCGAGTCGTTGATAGAGGGCGAGCATTATTCCGAGGAGGAGGCTGGTTAGGATAACGCCGAAACCGTTGCACTCGGAGGCGACATGGAAGGGTTGTTGGTCGACGAGGAGGATGAGGCGGGGTGCGATTTCGGGGCTTTCTGAAATGCCGAGTTCAACAGATTTTCCGAGGAATCCGAGGAGGCTGCCGCTCCATTTTCCGGCGAGGGTGCGAAGGGGCCAATCGAGTGCACCCATGAAAGTGCTCAGGAAGATGAAAACCCCGAAGGTGCCGCAGGCGGTGTATGTTATGCGGCGCAGCTGCATGCCGAAGATGAAAAGGACAAAGGCGCTGAGGGCGCTACAATAGGCGGTCACGCTTAAGATGCTGAAGGCGAGATTCCGGAAGAGGCTTGGTTCGATCAGACGACTCAGAAAAAAGGCCGACATGAGACAAAGGTAGGCAAGGATCAAGCCGTTCCGCGCATGGGGGTTGAGCGTGAGGGGATCTTTGACAGCAACCCGGTTGAATAAGACCAGGCTCAAAACCGCGAAGGCTAGGATTATAAAGGCGTTCAGGATGCGGCTTTGCTCGTGGGCACTGTGTGCAAGCCATTGAGTAAACGGCCAAAAGATAATACCGAGGCTGGCAAAAAGCAGGAGGTTGAACCAGAAGTCCCGGTCCTTGGATTTCTCACGAAGGCTTTTTCTCAGTTGCTTACGCAGAGACATGGTCAGCGGGTGCGTATTTGTTCCCAGGGGCGGCGATCGTCCACGGCCTGCACGGGCAGTGCTTCCACGCGGATGCCGGCAACTGCGGGGTGCCGGCGCAAGCTTTTGTAGTTTTCACCATTGATTGCAATCTTGAGTGCTTTGGAGGAATCGGTCTCAAGGATTTGATCCCCGATCAGGAAACTGACAGCGACCTCAGAACTATGTTCGTTGTAATTTTCGCCTGCGCGGCTTTGTTGGTATTCGTGGTCAATAACCTCTCGGAGGAGGGGCAGGAAATCCTCCGTTTCGCGGTCGGGATAGAGAATGAAATTGATGCGTTTAATGAGTCTGGGGACAGAGGTCTGGAGGTCAAAGAGGTCGTGACCCTGAAGGGACATTTCCCCATTGCGGCGGGCGAGTTGCCCGCGAAGGAGGACGAGTTTGCCGTCTTCAAAACGGCTGCGGTTGCGCTCGTAGGCTTCCGGGAACATGATGACCTCGTAGTTGTGCTCGCGGGTGGCCAAAGTGAAGATCGCAAACTGCTTGTTGTCCTTTTTGGTATAGCGGGTCTGGATGCCGGTGAGGATGCCGCAGAGGCGGTAGGTGCTGCGGTCGTCGAAGTCGTTCAGTTGGGCGGGGGCGGTGAAGCTGTCGAGGGCAAGATCAAGGCCGGCGTAGGCGTCCATGGGGTGACCGGAGAGATAGAGGCCCAAGAGTTCTTTTTCGAAGGCGAGTTTTTCCGATTTTGACATGGGTTTGAGTCCATCGGGCATGGGTGGAATTTTATGCTCACGGGTCTCCTCATTTAAGGTGTCAAGGAAGTTGCCCTGTCCCTCTTCCTTATCTTTTCTAACACTGATGGCCTCGGTGAGTTCGGCGTCCATATCGTGCAGGAGGTGGGCGCGGTCCTGTCCGAGCGAATCAAAAGCTCCGGTTTTTATGAGGGCTTCGATAACGCGTTTGTTGATGGCTTTATCGCTGGAGCGAACTACGAAGTCGTGGAAGCTTTGGTAGGGGCCATTTTCGCGTCTTTCGGCGATGATGAGATCGGCCGCGCCTTCACCCACGCTTTTGATGGCGGCGAGGCCGAAGCGGATGCTGTCAGCCTGTTCTTCAAGGATGGGGGTAAAGGTGCGCCCGGAGGTGTTCACGTCTGGACTGAGGACGGGAAGGCGCATAGCGCTGCATTCGTCGAGGAAGTGGGAAATTTTGTCGGAATTTCCCTGCTCAGAACCCAGAACTGCCGCCATGAACTCGACGGGGTAATTGGCTTTGAGGTAGGCAGTGCGATAGCTGAGCATCGCATAGGCGGCAGAGTGGGATTTATTGAAGCCGTATTCTGCAAATTTCTCAAGAAGGGCAAAGATGGACTCGGCGGTCTTGCGATCGATATCATTCGTTTCCTTGGCACCGGCAATGAAGACATCTTTTTGGGCGTCCATCACTTCCTGAATTTTTTTACCCATTGCGCGGCGAAGGATATCGGCGCCACCAAGGGTGTAGCCGGCGATGATCTGGGCGGCCTTCATGACCTGTTCCTGATAAACGAGAACACCGTAGGTTTCCTGAACCAGTTCCTCCAGAAGGGGATGGGGTACCTGTACGGTCTTGGGATTTTTTTTGCCCTCGATGAATTGATCGATAAACTCCATGGGTCCGGGTCGATACAGTGCGATGAGGGCGATGATTTCCTCAAATGAACTGAGGCCAATCTGGCGGCAGAGTTTCTGCATGCCGCCGGATTCCAGTTGGAAGACTCCGGTGGTGCGCCCGCTGTTCAGGAGTTTAAAGGTGGCCTCATCCTTGAGCGGGATTTTTTCGATATCGAAATCGGAGAGGGCGCGGGTCTCGCGGACGAAATTCTGGGCATCATCAATGACGGTGAGGGTCTTCAGACCGAGGAAATCCATCTTGAGGAGTCCGAGTTCCTCGGCGGGGCCTTTGGGGTATTGTGTGGTGAGGTCTCCTTCCTGGAGGGTGACCGGAACGAGATTGGTAATGTCCTGGTCCGCGATGATGACACCGCAGGCATGTTTGCCGGTATTGCGCACCATGCCCTCGATGACGCGGCCCTGTTCAATAATACTTTGGGCAATGGGATTCTTTCTGACCTCCGCCTGTAGTTCAGGGGACTTTTTGACAGAAGCATCGAGCGAGATGTTGAGCTCGTCGGGGATCATTTTGGCGATTTTGTTTGCTTCGTTGTATTCGACTTCGTTTACACGGGCGAGATCGCGAACCACCATTTTTGCGCCAAAGGTGCCAAAGGTAATGATATTGGCGACGCGGTCCTTCCCATATTTATCGCGCACGTAGTTGACTACGAGGTCGCGCCGCCGCATGCAAAAGTCGATATCAAAGTCCGGAGGGGAGACCCGTTCGAGGTTGAGCATGCGTTCAAAGATGAGGCCGAAACTGAGCGGATCGATGTCGGTAATTTTGAGGACGTAGGCAACGATACAACCGGCGCCGGAACCGCGACCGGGTCCGACGGGAATACCCTGACGTCGGGCCCAGTCGATGAGGTCCCAAACGATAAGGAAATAATCGACAAATCCGGTGCCGGTAATGATGGCGAGTTCATAGTCGAGTTGTTTGCAGTAATTACGATCTTCGGGGCTGGCGTTATCCCAGTCGGCACGGCAAGCGTCATAGTCCGTACCGTAGCGTTCGCGGAGGCCGGCCTTGCAAAGTTCAAAAAGGTAGAGACCGTTCTTCTTAAAGTCTTGGCGTTCCTGCTTTTTAAGTTTGATGGGTTCTTTGCCATCGCGGGTGAGGACCGTGTTTTTGCTTTGCTCGTAGATATCGAGGATGCGGTCGAAGTTGGTGTGGTCTTCACCGCTTTCGATTTCAATGGGTCGTTCATAGACGGGGTAGTGGTCTTCGCCGAAGGGTAGTTTGACCTCGCACATTTCAGCGATGGCGCTGGTGTTGGTAATTGCCTCCGGGATTTCCTTGAAGGCGAGCTCCATTTCCTCACGGGATTTGAGGTAAAATTGCCGGGCGTCGTAACGCATGCGCTTTTCATCGCTGAGCATTGATCCGGTTTGGATACAGAGGAGGGAGTCGTGGGGTTCCCAGTCGCTGTTATCGACATAGTGCACATCGTTTGTCGCGACGACCTTGAGTCCAAACTCGGTGGCGATTTTAAGGAGATCGGGGATAATGCGCCGTTGTTCCTCGATACCGTGATCCATCAGTTCGATGATGAAATTTTCCTTGCCGAAAATATTAATGAAGCGGGCGGCGGCCTCGCGGGCTGCGGGGTAATCGCCCTCGATCAGGAGGCGGGGGATGACGGCGGCGAGACAACCGGAGAAAGCGATGAGGCCCTCGCTGTGGGCGGCGAGGGTTTCGAGGTCGGTGCGGGGGTTGTAGTAGAAGCCCTGGGTGTGCGCTTTTGAGACCAGTTTACAGAGGTTTTGATACCCGGTAAAATTGCGGGCAAGGAGGCCCATGTGATAGGATTTCTGCTTTTTTCGAGCTTCGCCCTCGGTCGCAAGGGTGGGTTCGTAAACAAGATAAATCTCACAGCCGAGGAGGGGTTTAATTCCGTGTTTTTCGGCTTGCTTGAAAAAGCTGGTAAGACCGTATAGGACGCCGTGATCGGTGATGGAAAGGGCTTTCATGCCCATTTCGGCAGCGCGGGAGCAGAGGCGATCGACTCGTGAACATCCGTCCAGAAGGCTGTAATCGGTATGAACGTGGAGGTGGACGAATTCGCGGTCTTTTTCTGGCATGTAGCTTTAATTTGGGGCATGCTGCACGGGAGGCAAGGCCAAGCTGCAGGCAGGGCAAAATTTACCGCTTATGTAGCCAATCGGGGTCCATGAAGCGGTTTCTTTCACGGGCGATATGCTCGTTTTGGAAAAAGGTTCGGAGGTCATCGGGTTCAGTGATGGGGATGCCCCAGTTTTGGCTTATGGCGGTGAGGAAGCGGTTTTGGAACCGGGCGTAGTTAAAACTCGCCGGGAGTTTTTCGCGATTGATGGAGCCCTGCACGAGGAAAGCCTTACGGGTTCGTTTGAGGGCTGCCCCGGCGATTTTGCTGCCATCGGGGCGCAAGACGTCATTGGCACTGGCTTCAACAAAGCATTGACTAGCTGAAGGCTCGGTCTGAGGAGGGGTGGTTTTGCACTTGCGGGGGCAGGGTGCGAGACGGCAGGAGATCTCCTCTTGCTGTAAAATCCCGAGTATACTCTGATGTAGTTCCAGATAGATTCGAGTTGGCGGGACTTCGCCAACGGGGAGGCTGCGGGAGAAGATAATACTGTAGGTCCAGTCGTTGCGATGGTCGACGATGCCCCCTCCGGTAATGCGGCGGCAGAATTGGAGCCCATCGGGAAAGAGTTGGTTCACGGCGCGCCATTTTTGGGTGTAGCCAAAAGTGATGGTGGGTTCGGTCCAGCCGTAATGGCGGAAGAGGGCGGTATCGCGGGGAAGGTCGTCGAGCAGTGCGGCATCAATCGCCATGTTTTGAGCAGCGTCACCGTAGGCGTTGGGTAGGGCGATGAGCATGGTTTCTTTCTAGGCCCGAAGCGGCTCGATAAAGGTGATTTCTTCAAGTTGTTCCTGAAAGTCAATGGGCTTGGTTTTAAGCTTACTGACAATAGGGTTGAGGTTGAAGGTAAGTTTACGCGGACGGTGCTTATGAGTGGGGTTGTCTGCGATTTGGGATGCGGTGATTGATTCGGTGGGGAGCCCCAGATGTTTGAGGATGCGTTGTCCCATTTCAAAGCGGCTGAGCACTTCTGAACCGGCCCAGTGAAAGAGACCGTGCAGGTCGCGGCGTTCGGAAAGCTCCAGCATGACTTCGGCTACGTTTCCGGCAGAGCAGGGCTGGCGGAATTCATCGGTAAAGAGTTTGAGTGGTTCCTGGTTCCTTATCGCCGCGAGTATTTTCTCATGAACGCTCCTCGAACCGGAGGGGCTGTTACCCATTAGAATGGGGATTCGAAGGACAACGGGGTCTTCTTTGTTGTGGGCCAGTACCTCGCGCTCGGCCATGAGCTTGGTTTGCCCGTACAGATTCGTGGGGGCAGGCATGTCGGTGGAGCGGTAGGAGCTTTCACTGAGTCCATCAAAGACCATATCGGTTGAGATGTGGATAAAGCGGGCGCCGAGGTGTGTGCTGAGTTGGGCGAGGTGGCGGGGGAGGTTGATGTTGATTTTGCGAGCTTGTTCGGGTTCGGCGTCAACCGTTTGAGGGTTTGAGAGGGCGGCGCAATTGACAATGACATCGGGCCAAAGCTGAAGGATAGGTTCGGTTAAGGTCTCTGGATCAGCGGCATCCAGTCGCAGGTTCTCGGCGATACCGGGAAGGGTGCAGGGTTGAGAGTGGCTCAGGGCGGTGAGGGTATGGCCGCGCCGCAGCGCAGCTTGAGCGTAGGCGTTTCCAAGGAGACCGGTGGCTCCAGTGAGGAGAATTTTCATGTGAATATTAATTGGTTTTTGTTGCAATGAAACAGGAAGCTCGCAGATTGGAAACAATTAATGAATTACGCTGATTTAGCGAATGCTGGGGTCTTGGCACAACCGGTCTATGAACCGGGAAAACCTATTGCGCGGGTTGCTCAGGAATTTGGGCTTGTGCCGGATGAGGTTGCGAAATTGGCCTCTAATGAAAATCCTCATGGACCATCGCCTTTGGCCATGGCAGCGGGTCGCGCGGCGATGGGGTCCGCTCATATTTACCCGGATGGGGCGGGGCATTTACTTCGGGAAGCGATTGCGGCAGAGCGTGGAGTTGAGCCGGAAGCAGTGATTCCTGGCAATGGCTCGAATGAGATCATTGAGCTATTGGGACATGCCTTTTTACGACCCGGGGTTGAAGTGGTCATGGGTGCGCAGGCTTTCATCGTTTATAAATTGGTGACGCGCCTCTTTGGGGCCACTGCGGTGGAGGTACCAATGAAGGGTTTCGCGCATGATTTAAGCGCAATGCGTGCAGCTGTTACAGAGCGGACGCGTCTTTTGTTTGTGGCGAGCCCCAACAACCCAACCGGTGCGGCGAACGAAGCTGCGGAGTTACTGGCCTTAGCGGAGGATTTGCCGGAGCATGTGATCTTTTGTTTGGATGAGGCTTACGCAGAATACCTGGATACCGCTCCGGACTTGCGCACTGCGATGGCGGCGGGGCGTAAGGTTTTTTGTCTGCGCACTTTTTCCAAAATTTATGGCTTGGGAGGCCTGCGGATTGGGTATGGTTACGGAGATCAGGAATTGGTGGCTTTGCTGCAACGGGTGCGCCAGCCGTTTAATGTCAATGCGGTGGCTCAGGCAGCAGCGGTGGCGGCGCTTGGTGATGTGGAATTTTATGAAATGTGTCGCCGCGAGAATGCGGCGGGGCGGGAGGTTTTGGTTTCGGGCTTGAATGCGATAGGCTTCGAAACCTTTGGCGGGTCGGCAAATTTTGTGCTGACTCGGGTGGGGGATGGGTCGGCTTGCTTTCTCAAGTTGCAGTCGCAGGGGATTATTGTGCGCCCTCTGGATGTTTACGGGATGCCCGAATTTGTGCGCATCACGATTGGCACGCAGGAGGAGAATCAACGCCTGCTTCAAGCGATGCAGGTTTGGTCGGGGAGTGAGTTAAGGCCGGCATAAGGTCTGGTTTTATGATTATGCTGCTCCCGATAATAACCTCTGCGATTTTCCTGCTCCTACACGCCCTGCTGGTGATGGGTGAGACCAGTCTGATCTTGGTCCGTTATGGGAAGGTCGCGCGTCCCGGTTTGGATGAATTGAGAAACTGGAAGGGTATCGCAAGGTTGCTGAGTGAAGGCGTAAGGGTAGGAGCAGCCTTGCGCTTTGGCAAGGTGCTGTGCCTTTTGGGCTTGGGAGTGCAATTATCCCTTTTGGCATTCAAGTATTTAGCGCTGGCGGGCTTGGCTTATTGGCTTGCCGTTATACTCGCAGGATTACTGGTTATTTTACTGCTCTATTGCTTGGGGGATTATTTTCCCCGGGGCCTGGCGATGCGTTATCCAGTAGCTGCCTTGCGTTTAGCTGCCCCTCTCTTGATTTTCTTGAAACTCGTCTTGTTCCCCTTGCGAGTCCTCTCGATAAAGGAGTTTATTTTTAGAAAGCTGAGCGTCAGTGACGTTGCGCCAGACCCAATGGATATCGCGGTGCAGTTGCGTGCGATAGGGCAGGATAATACGCGTTTATCACCGGTGGTGCGTTCTATTGTGAACCGTTCGATTCAAATGCAGGATTTAGTGGTGCACGATGTTCTGTTACCAAGAAACGAAGTGGTTATTTTTGATTTGAATGAAGATCTGGCGACTAATTTGAGCCGCATGAAGCGTGCCGGGCACACGCGATATCCCTTGTGTCGCGGTGATTTGGACGACTGCCTTGGCATCGTACATATCAAGGATATTTTTCGTAGTGAGGTGGGAGAATTAGCGATGAAACCGGATGCTCTGATGCGACCGACGGGCAGTTTTTTACTGGAAACGCCTTTAGAAGAAGCGCTCCAGCGCATGTTGCGAACCAAGTTTCATATGGGCTTGGTCTACGACAATTTTGGTGGTGCGCTGGGCGTGGTAACGCTGGAACGTATCCTCGAAGAATTGGTGGGGGATATTCAGGACGAGTTCGACAGCGAAGTGGACCCGATCGAGGAACTACAGGAGTCGGGATGTTATCAAATTTCAGGACAAGCACCGATCCACGATGTGGAAGCCCGTTTGGGGGTCGAGATCAAGAATGATGCGGTCTCAACCTTTGGCGGTTTACTTGCGGGAGAATTGGGGCGTATTCCTGAAGCAGGCGAGGAACTGGAGGCGCACGGTTTGCGTATTGAGATTGACCAAGTCGATGAACGGCGGGTATTGACGACCCGCGTGCGGGTTGTGGAGGCGCACGGTCGCTAGGACTCAGGATTCCTCGGATTGGAACCGCGCCATTGTCTCGGCGTTTTCGCGAAGCATGGCATTCAGGTCAATAAGGAGGCTTTCGCGATTGGGTGTAAATATGAACCGATCGCTACCAAGTTTACGGTAGGCTTTGAGAATAATCTCGGGTTGGGGTCGACGCATTTGCAGAAAGCGCTTAAGTAAATTGTTCAAGTTCTCAGTGTAGCCAAGATCGAGTTCAATCTTGATGAGTTCAGACAAGACACGCTGGTTGTTTGGAGTGCGTTTAAAGGCTTCCAGCAACACGGTGCGTGCATTTTTCAACTCGCCGATGTTGATCAAGCGGTTCG
Organism: Opitutia bacterium UBA7350; assembly: GCA_002470925.1. Classification (GTDB taxonomy): domain Bacteria; phylum Verrucomicrobiota; class Verrucomicrobiia; order Opitutales; family Coraliomargaritaceae; genus UBA7445. Next base: position 12,054 of record DKOX01000121.1, read on the forward strand.
CGACAGCAAAGTATTGTGGCGGTCTGATGTTTTCACCGTTTATGAACTCGTTGAGGTAGATATCACCAAAATCAGGTCGGTTAATTCCATAGGAGGCGACTGCCCTCAAACTATTGAAAACATCCCTGCGCTTGTTGAGCCACTCGGGTCGCTCTTTGTCGAGTTCTTCAGCAAATGCAAGTGCGCCTTCGTAGTCTTTATCCACGAGGTGAGCTTCGATCATTAGCAGGGCAAACGCATCAATGCCAAACTCGTTTTCGAGTGCTTCTTCGTAGCAGTGCCGAGCCAGTTGTATATTACCGCTATCGGCGGCAAAGTTGGCGATTGCTTGAAGTGCGTTGGGGTCATCGCGGAATTGCTTTAGGACACGTCTGGTCTCTCGCTCTTCGCGCTCATTATCGCCGGACTTATTGTAGATGTACAGGAGTTCGATGCGTGGTGCAGCACTTAAAGGATTGGCGAGATTGCGCATGATGGCGTATTTTCTAGCTTCTTCGACCTCGCCGAGTTCGCGGTGGTAGCGGCTCAGTTGCATTAAAATGCTCTCGTTATTTTTGAAGCTCTTTAGGTTGAGCTTTAATTTACGGATCGCAGTATCTTGGTGCCCGCGGTTCCAGCTTATTTGGGCGGATAATAGGACGCCTTCAACCGAGATATTCAATTCATAGATCGAGATATAGTCATCGGCCCTGTCATAATTGCCGCGCAAGAAGTTTGCCTGAGCTGCACCAAAAGCCAAAACACGATTGCGATCGTTGATTACGGTTTCTTCAGGCAAGTAATTGTCGGCAATTTTCTGAACTTCGGCGTCTTGTTGATGCTTTAAGAGTAAGCGAAGTGTTGCTTTTAAATAGTCAATATCATCGATTCCGCCGTGTTCCAGACCTTGGAGTAGAAGTCCGGAGGAAATATCGACGCGATTGAGAAGTTGCTCGTAGAATTCTGCCAGCAGGAGGCGCCCTTCCAGATTTCCCGGTGAGCGTGTAACACCCAAGCGTAAAAAAGTTAAGGCATCGCGATATTCTCCCGCTTTAAAGTGTGACAAGCCCTTTTCGACGTGATAATTACCCATCTCTATGCGGTGCTCGTCCAAGCGAAAAGGTAGAGCGATCATGCCTTTAAAGCTCACTGCCTCGAAATCCTTCTTGAATTTAAACCAGTAGTAGAGTGCGCTCGCAGTGCTTATCCAAGCTGCGATAAACAGAGCCAAGAAGACGCCGATAACCCGCAACCATCGTAGAGAGACTGTTATTTGACCATCGGGGCGTCTCCTTTGAACAGCAAAGCCAAACAGGATGGGTCGCTCTAGGGTTGCAGGTTTGGGTTTTGGGGTTGAATGGATCATGGTAAAATTTAAAAATTTTTATTTTATAAAAACACCGACTGCTTTTTATTCAATGAAAAAAGCCCAACTTCTACCTCAACAGATCAGGGGCTGAACTTTAAAACAAAATGAAGTTT
>DKOX01000086.1:0-9111 GCA_002470925.1 Opitutia bacterium UBA7350
GCCGGTGAACTTGCCGAAGCGGAGGATCTCCTCAGTCGCATTGCGCTTGACCGAATCGATCCCAAATACTCTGAAAACGCCCAAGCCCTCCTGCGTGCCTACCAACAAAAGGAGGATTTTGACGCCCTCGCCCGCGTCGCTCAAATACTACCTGTAAATGGTGTTTATGCGGCAAACATCAGATCTGTAATTAATGCCGCCGATTCCCTCCGCGCCGCCGGTTATTACGATGCCGTGGTGCCCCTCTATCGTGCCATTCAACTTGTAGTTGACCCTGCTGTTAAGAAAAACATCGATCTCTGGCTCGCCTACAGCCTGGTCTTGGCCAACCAATTGGATGAAGCCACTACTCTGATCGATGGTATCGAAGAACCCGAACCAAGCGATACCCTCTTCTCTCTTTATAAACTTCTCTACGGTTCACGGCTGCACCGACTCGAGCAATACGGCGAAGCCCTTGATACCCTCACCCGTGGATTCGTCCGCGCTCAAACCTCCTACTCATGGGTTCCCGAAATGCTCTACCTCATCGGTGATTGCTATATGCGTGCCGAAGATCCCATCGCCGCCAAAAATGTTTGGCTTGAAATTGTTGCCCTTTATCCCGATTCACCTTGGGCTGATCGTACCAACAAGGCCCTTGATGCCCTTCCAAAACCTCAACAAAATCTATAATCTCCCTTCCCTTTACTGCTCATCTCATTTTAATCTAACCTAACCATGAAATCATCCAAACTCTCATATCTTTACTCCTTCTTCGGCCTCGCCTGTCTGGTCTCTGCCAGTCTTTGGCTTACCCCGCAGGGCAGCTACGCACAGGAAGATGCTGCCGAAGTTGTGGAAGCCAGCGTCGAAGAAGATGAAGCAGAAACCAACAGCAAGACCCTCATCGACCAGTTCAAAGCCGGCGGCTGGGCCATGTACCCCCTCACCTTCTTCTCCATTGCCGGGCTCGCCCTCATCGGATACAACTACATGGCAGTGCGTTCAGGCGTCATCCTTAACCCCGATGCCGTCCTCCAAATTGATCAGGCCGTAGAAGCCCTCGACATCGATAAAGCCCGCTCCATTTGCGAAGAAAACCCCGCCCCCGCCACCAATATCATCGCCGCCGGTCTCAATCGCGTCGACCTCAACAACTACAACTCCGAGCCCATCAAGGAGGCGATCGAAGAAGCCTCTTCCGAGGAACTCGCCGGTCCCTTTGTCTTTATCAACTATCTTTCGGTGGTCGGTTCCCTCTCACCGATGGTCGGTCTGCTCGGAACCGTTTCCGGTATGGTCAAAGCCTTCAATGTCATCGAAGCCGAAGGCGCAGGCAGCGCGCAGGCCCTCGCCGGTAATATCTCCGAGGCCCTTATCACCACTGCAACCGGTATGATTGTCGGCATCCCCGCGATGTTCTTCTTTTTCTACTTTAAGAATAAATACGGAAAAATCACATCCCGCACCGCCCGTGTGGTCGGTGACATCGAGTTCACCCTTACTAAAGCCGCCAAGAGTCGCTAAGCCGTCACTTCTGCCAATATTTGCATGAAATTATGGGCCCCAGATGATGCCGATCCGGAGTTTGAACTCACTCCCATGATCGACGTGGTCTTCCTCCTCATCGCATTCTTCATGACCCTGATGAGCTTCATCAGCGCGGAATTGGTTAAACTCGAATTGCCCACCGCGGAGGAAGCGACCATTCCGGAGGATCCCGGCGAACGCCAGTATATCTCCGTCAATGCCGCCGGAGAGGTGTTTTACGGCGCCGCCCCCATAAGCTATGAGGCCCTGACCCAAGCCCTCATTAAAACCCGCGAAGAACTCCCCACCGTTAAACTCTACCTTCGCGCCGATACCACGACCACACATCGGTATGTCAACCGCGTCATGGACGCCTGTGCCCAAGCAGGCATCTTTGACCTCATCTTTGCCTCCTCGCAGGATTAACCATGAGCAAAGTAAATCCCATCCTGCAGTCCGAAGAAAAGGTCGATATCACGCCCATGATCGACGTGGTCTTCCTTCTCCTCATTTATTTCATGTTTCTGCCCCTTACTCAGGAAGCAGATATTGGCATTCGCCTCCCCAGCAACACCCCGCCTGCCGAAAACCTTGATCTTCCCAGTGAGCATATCGTCGATGTTTACCCCAATGGGCTGATCCTTCTCAATGGAGCACCCATGGACGGAGTTGATGATCGTGAAATGCCGCGTTTTACCCGTACCCTTACCCGGCTCAAACAATCCTCTGACCGTGCCGGCATCGATACCGTCGTAAAAATCCAAGCCGACCCCGATTCCCCGCACCAGCGTGCCATTGATGTCCTCAATGCCTGCGCCAAGGCCAAAGTCAAAAAGGTCTCTTTTGCCGCCTACGGTCAGTAATTTTAAAGCCCTAACCCTTTCCTTTGCTAGATAACGCATTTATCCGATGCGCTCAAATTACTCGCTCCACTAAAATGATCAGCAAGCAACAACGTCGCAAGATGAACCCCATGCTATTGAATGTATTGGTGTTCAGCGCAGCCCTTCATGCCATCGCACTCTTCATTCTCGGGGGCATCACCGTTGTTAAATACATCATTCCCGACGACGCGCAATTTGAGGAACCGGCCGAAGTTGCCGAGGAAAAACCGCCGCCCGAGGTCAAGGTCGAAATCAAACCCAGGCATGAAATTCAGCCCATGAACAACCTGTCCACCAAAAATATCGGCAACATTGCGGTTGCCGATATTGCGGTGGATCTCCCCTCTATGGGTGATTCCTTCACGATTCGTACCGGAAATGTCGGTAATTTCGGCGGCACTTCCAACCTCATTGGCTCCGGGCGCGGTCAGCTCGACTTTGGAAGTTCACAGGTCAATGTCTTTGGCATCAAAGCCAAAGCCGAGCGCATCCTCTTTGTGATCGACACCAACCGGCAGATGGTGACCGACAAAAAAGGCGGCCTCAACAGTTACCGTGTTATCAAGGACGAGATCACCGATATGGTTGGCAATCTCAACGCCGGCACCCTTTACAACGTCATGCTGCAGGATCGCACCAGGACCCTCCTTTTCAAGCCCAACCTTGTAACCGCCGGCTCCGATTCCCACGCCCAACTCGTCAGATGGATTGCCCCCATTAACTCGAATGCCAACAAACCGGGACTCGAAGGCGTCCGCGGATCAAAACGCCCCACCCTTCGCAGCCTCTCCGATCAGACAGTTTACAAGTCTCTAAGCATCGGACACCGCGGTAACGAAACTATTTTTATCACCCAATATGCCCTGGAACAGAACATTGATACGATCTTTTTCATTACCGGCTACCATCAGGGATTTGAAGCCGTGCGCCGCCACTTGAACGAAAAAGAGGAAAAAGACTGGCAGAAGAAAATCAGTAGCCGTGAATACAAGGAACAACTTGCCAAGCATCAAATTGAAGTTCCGGCCATGAAACAACGTGTTGCCAATGAATTAAATCGCATCAACGCCGAACGTAAGAAGAAGGGACAGCCACCCCGCGTACTCGATCAACGCCACGGAGTTTACAGTAATGCCAATGAATTGGGGCTCAATTGGAACACCCGCCATCCCGGACATAAACCCCATCCCTTAATTGAACCGCGCGAAATCCAAAAATACGTAACCCAACTCAACGAGCAACTCTACCAACAATTTGATAAGCCCGTGCCCTCTATCAACGTCGTCCTCTTCCTCGCTGAAGACGAAGCCTTTAGTAAACAAGCGGAGAAACAACTCAGGGATTACGTCCGCTTTTACAAGGGCAAGCGCCGCATCATTCGAGGCGAAAAAGAGATCAACAGCGCCCGCACCGCCAAAAATACCACGAATTAGATCCGCAGTCCGGGCTTGCCAGCACGTCCATCCCGCACAGCATTTTCAAAATTCAAGGAGAAGTGCCAGAGTGGCCGAATGGGACTGACTCGAAATCAGTTGTGCCGGAAACGGTACCGGGGGTTCGAATCCCTCCTTCTCCGCCATTCGACGAAGGAGCGCCAGCAACCGGTGATCGCGCAGCAATTACAACTGTGCCACCAACCCGACAAAATACACAGCTCGGCGGGTTCTATTCCAATTTTAAAAGATATTAATGGCTCCCGATTTCACGGATGCGGATATTCCGCCACTGGATTTCCACTCCAGCCTTCGAGTGCGAGTGAACCTGCAAACCAATGAAGCCCTCGGGATAAAGCCGGAAGCTCTCTGCGTCGGTGAGATCAGCGATAAGCTTCCCATTGATGGTAGTCTGGATTCGCGGCCCGCTGGCAACAATGCGGTAATGGTTCCATTCATCATTTCGGAAAATACGGTGTGCCTTCACCGCAGGATCCTTTGACTTTGGTTCAGGCGAGCGCCAACTGCTATAAGCTTCGCCGTAAATATATCCCGCCTGTCCGGGACTGTGTTCGATTTCAACCTGCGGGCCGTTGACCCGTTGCTTTTCACCCCCCATGACCGTTGCCTCTTTGCTTGCCTTCGATCGAATTTGCACTCCGGAATTGATCGCACCACACTTCACTTCAAACTCCAATTCAAAGTTACCATAACTCCGCTCGGTACAGAGAAAGGAATTTGGGGTGGCAAGAACCGAAGTGCCCACGATGGCCCCGTCGCGCACTTCATAGATCGCTTTACCGTCGCGCTGCGTCCAACCCTCCAGGCTTTTCCCGTCAAAAAGTTCGACCCAGCCATCATCCGACTTGCCAACATGCGTCAGCGCCAGCTTCCCGCTGGGGGTGGTATCAGCCGGCAGGTCGCCGCAGGCAAACTGAATTCCCGCGAGGTAATGCTTCAGAATTAGCGGGTTCCAGTAGATGTGGTGATTATGCCCGATACTGCTGTAAAAGACTCGTCCCTTACCCACTTTTTGCACCCAACAGACGGGATAGTCATTATCTTCGCGGCGCAACTCACCTTTCGGCTTTTCGCTCCGCGCGGGATCGAGATTCAGCAAGATCCGCAAACGTTCGCGCGAATACGGTTCGGTCTTGAACTGGTAAATTTCTTCGCGAATGCGAAAGTCTTCCATCGCACCAAAGACCGGCTTGTTAAGGGCATGATCCGGGTCTTCGACGACAATAGTGACCTCCTGATTTGCCCCCCAGGGATGCCCATTAAAGTAACCACCCATCGCCTCACCGTATTCGGCATGCCCGTAACAGGCATCGGTGGCAGCGTGGATGCCTACGAGACCACCACCCGCCTCCAGGTAGTCGATCAGGTTGTCAGTGAGGCGATTGTGCCGGGCCTTCAGGGCAGCCCATTCTTCTGCACTGAATTGATCCCTCTGCTTTGAATGCGGCATAAAGAAATCACGGGTGGGGCTCAATAGAAGCACCGCATCAAAACGCCGTAACATTTCCGGTTCGAAGTTCGCGGGATCATCACTCACAATCGCCTCGTACGCACCGCTTGACGCTCCCATACGGGACAGCGCCGCCTTGCCTGTAACGATGGAACCATGACGAAATCCCGCCGTAGCACTATATAAAAGGATGCGCCGCTTGGATTGCACCGCCGCAAAGGGAGCCTGCGGCAAAGCTTTGTCGATCAACGCAGACTCTTGCTCGGAAAGGGGCTTATCATCAAACTGCGGTTTCCAGTCGATACCGGAGGCAAGCTGTACAAGCATGAGTGCGCAGATTAATTTGAATTTAAATTTGGATATCATGAACGAGTTCGGGTTAAAATGAATCTGTAATGTGTTTAATTATATCGCCGGTGTCGGGATCCTTCAAGAGCGGCTTGAGTCGCTCAATGACGGCGGGACGACGCCGGCTCTCAAAATGCCTTGCCGGATTTTCATAGACTTCGAGCAGACTGCGCTTGAAGTCGCGGGGCAAGTTTGACTGCACAATCTTAACGATTAAATCTGCCTGTCCAATATTGTAATCACTGCCCTTCTGTGTGAGTAACTTCTTCAAGGCACGATCCGCCCAACTGCGTTCCTGCTCCGTACTGAATTCAGCTTCCGCGACAAGAATCCAAAGCCCTCCATCCTCCAGGCTCGGCGTTACCGGCCAACGCCGCAGGCTTTGCAGTGCGGCTTCGCGAAGCCCTGAATGTGCGTTCGACAGTTCCTGCCCCAGAAAGACTGCCACTTGACTGCAGGCCACACTGTCAAGAATTTCAATAATCCTTCCCTTAGCCGCATCGCCACCTGCCGCCCTTAGAGCGGGCTCATAAAGCTTTTCCCATTGATAGTGCGGGTTACCGAAATTCAAAGAAAAACGCTTTAAGCTGCGCTGCGCTGTAGTAACGGAATGATTTCCCTGTGATATAAAATCAAGCAAGAGCCGAAGGCTGGCCTCATCACCAATACTTTCCAAGGTTTTGAAAGCGGCCTCGCGCAATTCAGCATCCGCGGTCTCGCTCGCAACTTTATTCACCAAAACAGTCGCCCCCTCGACGTTGCGTAATTCCAAAACCTCCATCGCGGCAATACGATCCCGCGATTCTGTCCCTTTCTTTAAGACCGCAAGCGCTTTGGCGTCCGCCTGCGGCGCTTGAACTTTCGCCAGCGCCTCCTTTAAGCCGACATCCTTTCTGTTTTCGACAAATGCATCAAAGAGTGCCCTAAAGCTGGCCTCCCCTCCAATATTCCCCAAGGCCCGAACAATGACGGTCCGCAACGAAGACTCTGCCCCCGCAAGCAACCCAAGGAGTTCTCCTTCGTATTCCCGAAGCCCGGCCGCCTCCACTGCGGCAACGATTACAATTTTTTCAGCCACTCGCCCATCCTTCAGCAGAGCGATGACCATTTGTTGCATCCCGGGGGACTTGCTCTGTAATACCTTTTGGATAAACCGTAGGCGTCCCACAAAGGCTTCATCGCTCAAAACTTCCCGTAGCAATTTTTCTGCCTCGTGGGCATCCAAGCGAATCAACTGCTCAAAAGCCTCCGCACGAATTGAGCCATTGGATCCATTTCGCGCAAGTTCTACCACATGGGGAAGCTCCAAACCAACTTGCAACAAAGCCGACTCCAACTTTTCAAGGACGATCCCATCGGAGGATTCACGCGCTACCAATAGTTGCGGCACTACCACTGGATTGCCGAGCTTGCCCAAAGCTACTGCTGCCGCCGCAACCAACGCTGGGCGGGACGATTCCAAATATACCGCAATTGCAGGTGCCGCAGCGATCGCCCCGCGCTCCACCAGCGCATTGATGTAGGCAATCCGCTCAGTCTCTCTACATCGTTCCAGGCCCGTCAGCAGAAATGCTTCCGCCTGTTTGCCCGGCAAGGCCACCAGTACCCGGCGAGCGCTGTCCCGAATGTGCGGACTGGCATCACCCAAAAGCGGATATACTGCTTCCGCGACTCCCTCAGAGCCAAACCTTTCCAATATCCTCAGTAAATAGAGGCGCTCACTCAAGGGCAACGAACTTCTCTTTATCTCCACCAACGCCGCAGCTTCCAGTACGGCAGAATCGCCCTCGGTAGCACTAGGGGCGGTGGCTTCAGCAAAAGCCGCGAAGATCGCATCACGCGATTCAAGACGTGCCGCAGCGTCCTCCCCTGCCAACGCTTCAATATGCCCGGAAATATTCTGCCCAAACAAGAGGTTAGTGGTGCAAATAATAAAAAAACTGCAGGTAAAAATTTTCATTTTATACTAAATTGAGGTTCAAGCAGGCAGTTCATAACCGCTCCGACGCGGACGGCTCTGCCAACGTTTGGCATACGGGTCGCCAAGGATCGCTTCTTTGTCCGGGTCCCAATAAATCGGTCGTTTCAAGCGCTCCGCCAAAGCGGCAAGGTGACAAATCGTAGCGGTGCGGTGTCCGACCGAGGCCGGGCAAATGGGACACCTGCGCGTTCGTATTCCCTCCAGCCAATTGTTCTTATGGTTCATCGATCGATAAAGTTGCATGTCGTCAGGGCCAAGGGGCCGCTTTGCAAGAGCCACCGGCGTACTTTTGATTTTGCCACCACGGCTCACGAGAACCTCCCCCTCCGAGCCGATGAAGCGGATCATATGTCCCTTGGTTTCGGGGTGGTCGCGCACGACCTTCACCCCGTCTGCGTATTCATAAAACGAATACGGTTCACCCTCAAACCCTTTGGGCACAAACCTAACCGGTCCGGTGTGGTCACGCCCCAGAGCCCATTGTATGATATCGTAATGATGCGCGCCCCAGTCGCCGTTCTTGCGAGAACCATACTCATAATAGCGTCGCCAGCCGCCGCGATATGACCCTTTTACACGTTCCGCAGTATACGGCTCATAGGGTGTAGGCCCGAGCCATTTGTCGTAGTTAAAACCCGCCGGAATCGGCTCCTCCGGACCAAGCACCGGCGGCGGAAAGCCTCCCAACATTGCATACACTTCCTTGATGGTACCAATCCAACCGTTACGGACGATTTCAGCTGCCTTGCGGAAAGCATTTTCCGAACGCTGCTGAGAGCCAACCTGTAGAATGGCTCCATAGCGTTGCTCCGCCTCAACCATGGCCTTGCCCTCTTCAATCGTCAGAGTCATGGGCTTTTCCACGTAAACATCCTTGCCCGCGCGCATCGCGGCAATAGCAATCGCGGCGTGCCAATGATCCGGAGTCGCGACCACAACCGCATCGACTGAAGGGTCATGAACCACATCTTCATAATCTGGAGTCGCAACGACATCCTCATAATTCCAACCCGACATTTTCTCCTTAGCCTTCGCCAGTTTGTCCGGCTTGACGTCGCAAACGTAGCGCGGCTGAATCCCAGCCTGCTGGGAAAGCCCCATGTGGGCTCCCATCATACCTCCCATGCCAATAAATCCAATATTGATGCGTCCATTGGGGCCAACGCGCCCGCCCAACCCAAGCGTCTCAGCTCGCAAAACCATAGGAGCCACCATTAAACCGGCCCCCCAAAGGCCTCCCCGTTTTAGGAATTTTCTTCGCGATTCTAATTTATTCATAATGCTTCTCCATTTGAGTTGGATTTACTGTTTTTCTTTATCAAAGGCCGCGTCAAATGCGACGGCACTGGGTGCAAAGTCGAGGGCGCGTGTGAAAGTACAGGCTTCCGTACCACCGTGTATGCGATCCATGCGAACATCTTCCCATTCAATCGACAGAGGCCCCGTGTACTGAATATCGTTGAGTGCGACGATGATGGATTC
>DKOX01000086.1:9228-11865 GCA_002470925.1 Opitutia bacterium UBA7350
CCATTTCCGTGATCCCACCATGCATCTTTCACATGCATGTGGAAAATGCGCTCACTAAAGTCGCGAATGAACTTCACGTAATCCACCCCCTGGTAACCGAGATGGCTGGGGTCGTAGTTAAAACCAAAGCGTTTGTGCCCCTTAACGGCATCGAGCGCACGCTGCGCAGAGGCAATATCAAATGCAATTTCGGTGGGGTGCACCTCCAGGGCAAAATCTACTCCAACCGCATCAAAAGCGTCGAGGATCGGTGTCCAACGATCGGCAAAATCGGCAAAGCCACGCTCAATTTGATCGGGTTGAACAGGGGGGAAGGAATAGAGCAAATGCCATATCGAGGAACCGGTAAAACCATTGACCACCACTCTTTCAGGAGCGCCCCCCGGCCGCGCATCAAAGAATTTACGTGCCGCCTTGGCAGTATCGATCATTTCGGCCGCAGCTCGCTGACGCACGCCTTCCGGATCGCCATCCCCATAAATTTCCGCACTTAAAATCGCGGCATGACGTGCATCTATGCTATCGCAGACCGCTTGTCCTACGAGGTGATTGGAAATGGCATCGCAGGTCAGACTGTTGGCCTCGAGGAGTTCCCACTTTTTCTGGATATAGTCCGGCTCATTGAGGGCCTTTTGGACATCAAAGTGATCGCCCCAGCAGGCGAGTTCGAGGCCGTCATAGCCCATTTCTTTAGCCTTAGGGGCAAGTTCGGCAAGCGAGAGATCCGCCCATTGGCCGGTGAATAGTGTTATAGTTCTTGGCATACGTTTGATTGTTTGAGTTTATGAAATGGTTTTAGGGTTCCTTTTAGACCAACCTTGGGCATCGATTATTTAAACAAAAGCTGGAAAATTTTAATGGGTTTATCTTGATAGCAACGGTATCACCGCCGTGTTTTTGTAGGCTCTGGCGAGATCCAGAGCGGTCTTTCCGTTTGCAGCTCGCGTTGAAGTTTCAATACCGGCGGCAATGAGGAGTTCCACTAGTGCAACACTTCCTTTGACGGCAGCCTCATGCAAAGCCGTCCCTCCTTCACGACTGAGCACTGAAGGATTTGCACCCCCCTTTAGTAATACCTTGGTAAGCTCGAGTCGATTCTTGGCAGCGGCATGGTGCAACGGAGTCCAGCCGACCTTGTCGTGGCGATCTGCATCCGCACCCGCTTTTAACAAAGCCGCAGCGACCACCGGAAGGTCACGTTCGACGCATAGATGCAAGGGAGTTCGCTGACTCGGATCAACCGCATTCGCGTTCGCGCCTGATTCAATGAGCAGCAAAGCAATCTTTTCCCGTTTTCGCATAATAGCCTGACTCAGTGGGCTGAGCCGTGGATGCGTTCCGCGTTGAATCGTTTCAGGGTTTTCAGCCAACAAGGTCTGTACTGCCTGAATATTTCCTTTTGCAATCGCGGCATCAATACTGAGCACCTCACTCGCGCTTGCTCCAAGAAGCGTCGAAGCTAGTAAAGTGCCGGTGACTGCCAGAAAAACCTTCATTTTAATCCAGTTGAGTCCAGGCGCCATCCTTTGCACTGGATGCGACTGCCGCTTGCAAAAAGGCCATTCCAATCCGTCCGTCCTCCACCGTAGCATAGCGGGAACCGTCACAGGCAAATGCCTCGCCGGAATGATACGCGCGAACATCGACCTCAAAATCTCGATGCAGGCGACCGAGGGCGTCATGAAAACCCTCAACATGCCCGGAAGGAAGCGTGAGTTGCGACATCAAATCATCCGGCAATTCTCTTAAAAAGCCATCATTGGCACTCACCTCACCCCGCGAATAGATGCGGTCCGGTTGACCGGGCAACATCACTTTAAGCGTCTCGGAATCCTCCTGCCGCCACACCAAGCTGCCCTTACTTCCATTAACCTCGATACTGAGGTCGTTTTTGTGGCCGATCGCGATTTGCGAAGCGCGCACCATTGCCTTGGCACCATTGCTCAGTTCACAATAAGAAGTGAAGTGATCGTCCAACGAACGCCCCGCAACCAAGACCTCAAGTCGTGCTGAAAGTCGCTCGATCTCAAGCCCGGTCACATAGCGCAATTGCATGAGCGCATGAGTTCCGATATCGCCGCCACAATTCGAGATCCCGGAACGCTTGGGATCGGTGCGCCATTCGGCCTGCTGCACGCCAGCCTCCTCGGTCTTGCCCGCAAGCCAACCCTGCAGATAAGCAGCATCCACCCAGCGAACCTCGCCGATTAGACCCGTCTGCACGATATGCCGGGCCAAGCGCGAGCTCCAATGCCCGAGGTAGGTATGCGCCACCGCAAAGGGTACCTGCTGCCGCTTAACCGCCGCTGCAAGTTCTTCGGCCTCCGCTAAATTCAGCGTCAGCGGCTTTTCACAAAAAACCGGAATGCCGGCTTCAACCGCTTTCAAGGCTGGGGCAAAATGGGCATGATTCGGCGTGACAACCACCACATAATCAAGGCGCTCATTTTCGGGCAATTCGGCTTGTGCCTCAATCATGGCATCAAAGCTTTCATAACCCTGAATCGGATAGCTCCAGTTTGCGGCATCCTCGAGCGCTGCATCCGGATTGCTCCGGAGCGCCGCCGCAACCACCCGCCGCGTACCATCCAAATGAATCGCCCTCTGGTGTGGATGGGCAAAAAAGGCACCCCCGCC
>DKOX01000022.1 GCA_002470925.1 Opitutia bacterium UBA7350
CGCCCTCATTATGCACCCCGGCCCCATTAACCGAGGGGTCGAAATCGACTCCGAACTCGCCGACTCCGCACAATCCGTCATCCTCGAGCAGGTCACCAACGGCATCCTCGTCCGGATGGCGGTGCTGCACCTCTGCCACTGCCACCACCGCGGCTTGAAAATCAAACTGCCCGCATGAGCGAAACCCAAAACATTCTCTGGATCCACGGCGGGCGCGTCATCGACCCGGCCAATAACCGCGATGAATCCGCCGACCTCTACGCAGTTGACGGCATCCTTGTCGACGCCTTGAGCGATGCGCAAAAAGCGGCCGCCCGCAAAGTGGACGCGACCGGCCAGGTGGTCGCTCCCGGTCTGGTCGACATCCACGTGCATTTCCGCGACCCGGGTCAAACTCACAAGGAAAGTATCCAAAGCGGCAGTGAGGCCGCCGCCGCAGGCGGTTACACCTCGGTGGTCTGTATGCCCAACACCAATCCGGTCTGCGACAACGCCGGAACGATCCAACGCATCGTCGACACCGTCCGCCGCAGCGCCGTGATCCGCGTCTACACAACCGGTTGCCTCACGATTGGCATGAATGGCGAACAACTCGCGCCCACCGGACAACTCAAGGAAGCCGGCATCGTGGCAGTCACGGACGACGGCAAATGCGTGCAAAGCAACGAAATCATGCGCCGCGCGGTGGAATACGCCCACATGTTTGACCTCCCTGTGATGGATCATTGCCAGGACGCCAGCCTCACCGAAGGCGCCGTCATGAATGAGGGCGAATGGTCCCTCAAGCTCGGCTTGCGCGGTTGGCCCAAAGCTGCCGAGGATATCATCGTCGCCCGCAACGTCATTCTGGCGGAACTCACCGGAGCCCATATCCATATGCAACACGTGAGCTCCGCCGCCTCGGTCGACATCCTCCGCCGGGCAATCGCGCGCGGTATTCGGGTCAGCGGCGAGGCGAGCCCCCACCATATCGAATTTACCGACGCCTGCCTCGAGGATTACGATACCCTCTATAAAATGAACCCGCCCCTGCGTACCGAGGCCGACCGCGAAGCGCTCATCGAAGGTCTCTGTGACGGAACCCTCGCCTGTATCGCCACCGACCACGCCCCCCACAGCCCCACCGAGAAAGATCAGGAATTTGATTATGCCCCCTTCGGCATCATTGGCCTCGAGAACGCCCTCGCCAGTACCCTTGAAACCCTCTACCACAGCAAACGTTGCTCGCTCTCTCAAGTCATTGCCCTCATGACCCACAAGGGCGCGGAACTCTGCAAACTAAACGCCGGCACCCTCAGCGCCGGCGCACCCGCCGATATCTGCATCCTGGATCCCGATGAAGCCTGGACTGTGGACCCGGAAAAATTCTTCAGCCGCTCGCGCAATTGCCCCTGGAGTGGACGCAGCCTGCGGGGTCGTGTTAAAGGCACCTATGTTGCGGGTCGTCAGGTTTTTGACGGAAACGCCATAACCGTCTAATTCATGCCACCGACCCCCGATCTTCCCGCGATCCTCCTAACGCTTCTCTTGCTCGGCGTCCTCGGTGGTAGTCTCGCGCTCTGGTTCGCCCGCTGGCTTGCCCCCAAGCAAGCCATTCAGGAGCACGAACCCCTCGCGGCCTGGTCCATCGGTTGGATCAACTTCGGCATCTTCCTTTGTGCCCTCGTCGTCGGGATCTACCTCTGCCAAATCCTCGGCTTCAGCGTTCTGGGCGCCACCGGAATAATCGAATCTGATATACCGGAAAAACTGACGCCAAAATACGCGCTCGTATCCATTTTACTACTACAATTCCCCGCGCTCTTCATTATCCTCGGCCTGCGCAATTATTACCCGCATCAATTTTCCGGGGCCCTTGAACACAAGCGCTTCCCCTGGCTGCAAGCGCTGCGCCAAACCGTGCCCGTGTTCCTTCGCTACCTGCCCCTCATCTGGCTTGCGAGCATCCTCTGGAATGTGGTCCTCTCGGGTTTGCACTCCATCGGAATTGTCGATGCTACCCCCCCGCAGGAAATCGTCGAACTTTTCAGCAATGGCGGAAGCCCGGTCCTGATCACCCTCCTCGCCCTTTCCGCAGTCCTCCTCGCGCCCTACGTCGAGGAGATCCTCTTCCGCGGTTGCATCTATCGCTTCTTCAAAAGCAAGACCCTCATCCCTTTCGCGCAATTCATCAGTGGGGTGATCTTTGCCTTGATTCACGGTAATCTCGCTTCCTTTGGCCCGCTCATCGTGGTGGGCATCCTCCTCGCGCACATTTACGAAAAGGAAGGCAGCCTGCGAATGGCGATCTGCTTTCACGCCCTCTTCAACGCCTTTAGCCTGACCTTTATCCTCCTCGCCAGTAATTCCGAGGTCGTGCCATTGCCCTAAAGCTTGGGATTGCAATAGCGAAGCGCTTTTGAATGATAACCCGCATGCGCAGTATGACAGGTTACGGTCGCGGAACGGCCACCGATCCCAAACTGGGTCTCACCGCAACATTTGAATTGTCTGCCGTGAACCGCAAATCTTTGGACGCCCATGTCCACGCCCCGCGTGAGTGGAACGGGTTTGAACAAAGCTGCCAAAACTGGTTGCGCGAGGGCGTCCAGCGTGGGCGCATCAACATTCATCTGAAAATTGAAGCGGCAAAAGATAGTACCTCCCAAAATGGAATATATTGGAATGAGGCGAGCCTCGACGCCAGCATTGAGCGCCTCCGCCTGTATGCCGAAAAAAACGATTTCCCATTCGAGCTTAGCAGTGACCTGCTTCTCAACCTCGCCAAGACCCTCAGGGAGGATGCCGCTTTACCCGATTGGCGCGATCTGGAGCCCACCCTTAAAACCGCGTTTCAAACGGCCCTCCATGACCTGAACGCCATGCGCCAAACCGAAGGCGCCGCCCTCGCCAAGGACATCCTCCAACAATTGACGGACCTCGAAGCGCAGTGCCGGGGAATCACCCAGGACGCCAAACTTGCCGCCGCACAACAACGCGACAACCTCCTCCAGCGCCTCCAGAAACTCGGCCTTGATATCGACCTCCACGATGAACGCCTCCTCAAGGAACTCGCCCTTTTTGCGGACCGTTCCGACATCAGCGAAGAGCTCACCCGCCTCGACGCCCACCTCGACCAATTCCGCAACCTTGTCAATTCCAAGGAAGCCCACGGGCGCAAAATGGATTTCCTCTGCCAAGAGATCAATCGCGAGCTCAACACCACCGGCAGCAAATCCACCTCGATTGAAATCACCCGCGCCGTCCTGGAGGGTAAAAACATCCTCGAGCGCATTCGGGAACAAGTGCAAAACGTTGAGTAACACACCTCGGGCCTGCGCAAAAAAATAGTGCAAGACGCGCGCGAATGGCTCAAAGTATACAATTATGAGCGCTGAAGTGCTACAGGATCCAAACCCTTACCGGCCCGTAATCCAATTTTCCATTCATGCCGATAACAAGGTCGGACGCTTGAATGAATTAATAGGTCTGCTTTCCGTGCACGAAGTGCATGTGATGGCGCTCTCTATTCTCGATACCACCGACAGCTCCATCATTCGCCTCATCGTTGACTATCCCGAAGAAGCCCAAAACCTGCTCGTCGAACACAACTTTTCCTATGTCCAAAGCGGGCTCATCGCGGTGGAGATCGAGGACGAATCCCTCCTCAAGACCGTCACCAGTGCCCTTGTTCAGGCGGAAATCAACATCCACTACGTTTACCCCTTCCTCATTCGACCACGCGGTCGCTACGCCCTCGCCCTCAGCCTTGAAGATAATGAACTCGCCGCCGAAACCCTCCAACGGCACCAGATCAAAGTCATCGGGCAAAACGATATCGCCCGTTAGCGACGCACCCTACGCTCCATGCCACAAACCCGTTCCCGCTCCCGTACTGAAAATAAATTCGTCGATGCCGTGGTCGCGCATTTGAGCGAGAAGGGTTGTGAAGAACTCGGCGTCAATACCATCGCAAAACGCGCCGGTGCCGACAAGGTTCTCATCTATCGTTATTTCTCAAACTTCGAGGGACTCCTCGAAACCGTTGCCCAAGAAATCGAATGGCTCCCGGAGGCCGCCTCCTGCCTCCCCAATTCCGAACGCGAACCGCTGGAAGCCCTCAGAGATATTTTGCAGACGCTGCGACAGACCTTCGCCGAACGACCCGCCAGTCAAGCCCTCCTTAACTGGCGCAAGGCCGTCCAGAATCCCCTCACCCAACGCTTTAATTCCGACTGGAACGCGCTCTGGGAGGAAATCGCCAACCGCCTCGCGGCCGAACAAAGCTACGATTACCGGCACGCTTGGCAAACCGCCCTCTCCCTCGCGGCGCTCCTCCTCGAAGCCGAACTCGGCGGAGAAGCCTTCCATACCGACGGCCTCGAACGTGCCGCTGCCGGACTCCCAAGCACCTCCGCGGCTGTACCGGAAACCGCTCCTGCAAGCGAATCGGATAGCCTCCCGACCAACCTCCTTTAAGATTCCGTCTCGGGGCTGGACTCCTCAAGACTCAGCGTCAAGGGACGCAGGCTCGGGAAAAGAATCGTGTCCCGAATACTTTCCGCACCAGTCAGGAGAATCACAAGGCGGTCGATCCCGAGCCCCATCCCTCCCGCCGGCGGCATGCCGTGTTCCAGCGCGGTGATGAAATCCATATCCATGTCCTGCACTTCCTCGCCCACTTGTTCGAGGAACATTTGCTTTTGAATGACCGGGTCGTTTTGCTCGGAGTAAGCCGGTGCAATTTCTTGTCCGTTGATGCACAACTCAAAGACGTCAATCGTGCTGGGATCATCCTCTGTGATCTTGGCGAGCGGGCACAACTCACGCGGGATATGCGTCACAAAGGTGGGCTGAATCAAAGTCGGCTCAATGAGCTTTTCAAAGACATTGTTGGTGATTTCGTAATCCTCCAATGCTCCGTCCACTTCAATTTCCATGGCACGGGCTTTTTCGAGTTTCACCTCGCGCCTGTGGCTGAACCAATCGGGATCCCCAGTCGCCTCCACGATCAAATCCTTATACTTCGCCTCGCGCCATTCACCCGCGAGGTTGATCACGGTGCCGTCGGGGCGCGGAATCTCCAAGCTCCCAATCACGCTCTGCGCGACGTGTTGGATCAAGCCCTGCGTCAGGGTCATCATGCCGCGAAAATCCGTGTAGGCTTCATAGAGTTCGAGCATCGTGAACTCGGGGTTGTGCCGGCGCGACAAGCCCTCATTGCGGAAGACCCGCCCGATTTCAAAAACCCGTTCCTCGCCGCCCACCAAGAGTCGTTTCAAATACAGCTCCAGCGCAATACGCATATAAAAGGTGCAATCGAGCGCGTTGAAATGCGTCTTAAAGGGCCGCGCCGCCGCACCGCCCGCCACCCCCTGCAGGACCGGTGTTTCCACCTCCGT
>DKOX01000130.1 GCA_002470925.1 Opitutia bacterium UBA7350
CAACCGTTGACTGCTGTGGCTGACCGGAATTAAGCAATCACCTTGACTTCTACCTGATTGTGGCATGTTTGTAACTCAGTGCCACAGTGCCCTGGGGCATTGAACTCTAAACGATCGACCCCCACCAACACCGAAGAATCATGAAAATCAAACACTGGGATATGTTCGCCTTTGTGCTGGGCTACCACATTTTGCTGCTGGCCCTGCTTCCCGCATGCATTGCCAACTTTTCCTGGGCGGCGTTTTGGCTTTTCCTGGCGACCTACATTATGGGCGGCATGGCAATCACAGTCGGTTACCATCGCCTCTACGCGCACCGTGCCTACACCGCCAATCCCCTCTTTGAATGGATCGTCCTCTTGAGCTCAGCCCTTTCCTTTGAAATGTCGGCGCTCAAGTGGTCCCACGACCACCGCTTGCATCACAATCATTGCGATACCGAGAAAGACCCCTACTCCATCAAGAAGGGCTTCTGGTATGCGCACATCCTCTGGCTCTTTGACTTTGAACGCAAGTATGACGCCACACTGGTCGCAGACCTCGAGAAAAACCCGCGTGTTATGCTGCAGCACAAACACTATGGCCTCTTTCTACTGGGCGTGAATTTTGCGGTCTTCCTCATCGGGTGGTGGGTCACCGGCAGCGCAATTGCCTCCTTCTACATGGGCTTCCTCTTGCGCTTGGCCTTTATTCACCACTGTACTTGGTTTATCAATTCCCTATGCCACACGGTGGGCGCCAAAACCTATGCCCGCGAACTCAGCGCGGTCGACAATGCCCTTATGGCATTCCTTACCTTTGGCGAAGGCTACCACAATTACCACCACGCCTTTGCCGGAGATTACCGGAACGGGATCCGCTGGTATCACTTTGACCCAACAAAATGGACCATCTGGCTTGCCTCCAAAGTAGGGCTCGCCAAAAACCTGCGCGCCCTCAATACCCTCACCCTTCGCAAATCCCTCATCCAGAAAGACCGCAAACTCCTCATTGCGCACCTCAACGAGGAAGTCGATGAAGCCGCGCAAGAACTGCGCGCAAAAATTGAAGAACTGGCCGCCCACTTTGACGAAAAAACCCAGGAGCTCATGAACAAGCTCCGCGAAATCAAAGAAGTCAGCCAGTCACAACGCGCCCATCTTCAAGCCGAGATCAAGGAACTTCGCCGCGGCCTTAAGCGCAGTTGGAGCGAATGGGTGGAGCTCACCACTGCAACGGTCCGGCAGTACGACATCGTCCACGCCCACTAGTCGGGCCCGCAGTAATTTCGTGCCGCGCAGCGTTAGATTCATCTAACCCACCCAGAGCCCGCAACTGATCGGCGGCAGGCTCACCAGCCCCTCGGATTGCGGGATATCCGCCAGGCCGAGGCCACGCTCGTCAAAACGTTCGGCATCCGCAACTTGTCGCAGTCCTTCCATGGTTCCCTCCGGTACTGCGATGTCCACAAATTCCAGATGCGGGTTAATGCCCAGCACCACGCGAGGCGCTTGGACAGATTGATCGGCATTAAAGACTGCCACCACCGCGCTGGAACCCTCCGCAAAATAACATTCGACATAGCCTGCCGGCACACCCCCGTCAAAACGCAGCGCCCTCCCCTCATCAGAGCGCCGGAAGCGAATCCAATCGCGGAAATACTGGTGCGTCCCGGAATACACATAGCGTTTATTGTAATCGAGGGCGTTGAGGTCGCCCCGCTGGTAAGTATTGGCAACCCCACATTTTGAGCGCAGGAGATCCTGCCCCGCCGCCAACATGGGCACTCCAAGTGAACCAAAGAGGATGGAGGCCATCAGGTGGGTTCGGCGACGGTCCAAAACGGTGGGGTCCGAACCATCGTGAGCGGCGCGTTCCGTGATGCGATCCAGCCAGCAATGATCATCGTGTGACTCGGTATAGTTGATACTTTGGGCGGCAAAACGACTCGTCCCCGGCGAACCCGCAAGGAAATACTGGATGGATTCTTGCTTTCCATACCCACACACGTAGTCCGCAATCCCCTCCCGGAAGCCGTCATTCCATGAGGCAAAACCCGAGTCCTTTAATTCATCCTGAATATGTCCCCGAAAACTCCAAGGCTCCGCAATCAGAATAATCCCCGGCTTCAGGGCCTTCAATTCATCCTCAATTTCCCGCAGCACCTCGATCCCGATTAATTCCGCCAAGTCAAAACGGAATCCGTCCACATCGAAGGTGCGTATCAAATGCTTGAGACTCTCGAGGATCAGGCGGCGCCCCATCGGGGTATCGCACCGCAAGTCGTTACCGCACCCGCTCCAGTTCATCAAATCGTTGGCCTTGTCGAGATGGAAGTAATAATACTTGTCGATAAATAGGAGGTGATTCGGTTCACCGACATGATTGTAGACCACGTCCAAAATCACCGCGATCCCGGCATCGTGACAATCCTGCACGAGGCCGCGAAATTCCTCCACCTGAGATGCGGCAGACGGATTCGCGGCATAGCTACTCTCCGGTGAAAAATAATTGGCAGTCATGTAGCCCCAGTGATAATCCGAAGGCAACTCGTTATCGAATTCCTGTATCGGTTGAAGCTCGAGGGCATTGATTCCCAAATCGCGCAGATAGGACCCCTCCGCCTGCAACCATTTGCGCAACCCGGTATAACCGTGCCGTTCCTGCGGGCTCAGTGAGATCGGCGCGTGTGCCGCGAGGTCGCGAACATGGCCCTCCAAAATGACGAGGTCATGCCAGTGTGGCGGCACAAAAGGACGCTCTACCGGAGCCGTGCGCGCATCCGACAGCACAATCCCCGGTCCGCGCGCCCCCAGGCAGGCGCGCGCGTAAGGATCCAATATCGGGAAATGGGCGTCAAAGTGCGTCGTGCCGTCATCGTTTCCGCCCGCGACACGGTAACTGTAAAACCACCCGTCCAACTCACCCTCCACCAGGACTTCCCATGTCGAAGCATCGGCGCGCTCGAGCGCTACGGTCTGCGCATCCGAACCATCTGCCCTTTGCCCAAAGACGACATACACCTCACGGGCCCGGGGGGCGAACAGGCAAAAACGCGTCGCCCCATGCAATACCTGCGCGCCCAACTCCAAATCGGTGGAGGCCTTCCTCAGGAATTGCGTGTGCGGCAATTCCAGCACCTCCTGCGACGCGGCATCCTCCCAAACCAAAGATTCTGCGCCATTGGGCTTGTAGTCATGCGGCAAACAACAGCGATAGAGGTGCGCCCCGCTCTGCTGCGGGTTCAAGGTGAAATTGCGGACCCCATTATGCGTCAGCATGAGATTGGGTGCACCATCGGGAACATCCAGCCATTCACCCTCCCCCGTCACAAATTTGAACGCGGAAGGACCTCCTTCCGGGACCGCCTCCGCCTCGACCTTCAATTCATAAATCAACTCGCCATCAATTTTCTGTGGAGCCAATCGCCAACACTTCAAACCAATTGCCATCTCCCAATCATTAAAATCCGCACCCAGATAGACCTCCCGTTCAGGATTCTGCAATTGAGGGTACCGTCTTGCCTGTAGTCGAAAAACCCACTTGTCTCCCTCGCGGTAATAACGCGTGTAACGAGCCGCCTCCATCGGCGACAATCGCTCAATCGAGGCAAAGTCTACTCCCTTCGGACCAAGCTTCAGTGCCGGGTTGCCCGCGCTCAGGTCGCGATCCTCCGCCAGAAAAACCAGAACCACGCTTCCGTTCTCCCAATAGGCGGTCTCCAACTGTCTTGTTCCCTTCGACATACCCTTCAATTATCGCCACTTCGTCCCCCTTCCTGCAATCCCCATTCACACAAACCCAAAAAATTTTTGTAAATAATGAAGCGCCCGCCAACGCTTGTTGACTGTCTCCCGCCGCCTGTTTTCCTTAATTCATGCAAAAGATCTTAGTGGCACTTTCCGGCGGGGTTGATTCCGCGGTTGCAGCAACGCTGCTTCAGGAGCAGGGCTACGCCGTTTCTGCCGCTTATATACGCACCTGGATGAACGAGGAAATGCCGCTCGCGGACTGCCCCGCCCAACAGGACATCGAGGATTCCCGCGCAGTCGCGGCACACCTTGGGATCGACTACGAAATCGTCAACTTCGTCAACGAATACCGTGAGCACGTGGTGCACTACCTCGTCGAAGGTTACCGCAAGGGCATTACTCCCAACCCCGATATCATGTGTAACCGCGAGATGAAATTCGGGATCTTTGAAAAGTATGCCCGCTCACAAGGGTTTGATGGAATCGCAACCGGCCATTATGTTCGCAAGCTCGCCCAAACGGATAACACCTTCGACCTGCTCGAAGGCCTCGACCCCAATAAAGACCAGAGTTATTTCCTCGCCCTCCTCCGCCAGGAGCAGCTCGCCCCGGCAATTTTTCCGGTTGGGGAACTTCAAAAGCCTCAGGTTCGTGAACTCGCCCAGAAATTCAAATTACCGAATGCTGAGAAAAAGGACAGCCAGGGAATCTGTTTTCTCGGCGACATGAACATCAACCGATTCCTCGAATATTACATTGAGGACAAACCCGGTAATATCGTCGACCCCGAAGGTAAAATTCTCGGGCAGCACCGCGGCCTCCACCGTTTCACGATGGGTCAGCGCCGCGGAATCGGCGTCCCCTCAAATACCGATAATCAATTCTTCGTGGTGGTCGGATTCAATATCGAGCAAAACGAGCTAGTGGTGGCCTTTGATGAACCGGAGGCGCCGGGACTCTTTACCTCTGAAGTCGAAGTCTACGGCCTCAGTTTCATCAATAAACCTGTCACTGAAACCTGCCGTCTCCTGGCAAAACCACGTTATCGCGACCCCGCGCAGGCGATCACCTATACCCCCACCGGAACGGACTCCGCCCGGGTTCGCTTTGACGAACCCCAACGCGCCCTCGCCTCCGGGCAAATCCTAGCCCTCTACCGCGACAAAACCCTCCTGGGTGGCGGCTTCTACCGATAAATACCATGCCCGAAACCAAACTTATCTCCTGGAACGTCAATGGCCTCAGAGCGGTCCTAAAAAAAGGCTTTGAGGATTTCCTCGCGCATGAAAAACCCGAGGTGCTTTGCCTGCAGGAAACAAAAATCTCGGAGGATCTGGTTTCCGGCTTTTCGTTTACCGACTACCCGCACCGCTATTGGAATTGCGCGGAGAAAAAGGGTTACTCCGGGACCGCCCTCCTTTGCCGCACGGAACCCCTCTCCGTCACCAAGGGTATCGGTATACAAAAACATGATACCGAGGGCCGCGTCCTGACCGCTGAATTTCCCGAGTATTACCTCGTCACGGTCTATACCCCCAACTCACAAAACCACGACGAGAACAAACGCCCCCGCCGCCTCGATTACCGCACCCTCGAGTGGGATGTTGATTTTCTCGCGTATTGCAAAAATCTCGAAAAGAACAAACCCGTCATTTTCTGCGGCGATCTAAACGTCGCCCACACCGAAATCGACCTCGCCAATCCAAGCACCAACCGCAAGAACGCCGGATTCACCGATGAGGAACGCGCCCGCTTCGATGCGATTCTAGAAGCTGGCTTTATCGACACCTTTCGCCATTTTTATCCGGAAACCACCGAGCGCTATAGTTGGTGGTCCTACCGCGCCGGAGCCCGCAAACGCAACATCGGCTGGCGCATCGACTATTTCTGCACTTCCCCCGACCTCATACCACTGCTCAAGTCAGCTGAGATTCTTGACCAGGTTGAAGGCTCGGACCATTGCCCCGTCAGTTTGACGCTCTCTCATTAATGAAAACGGATCACCCTCCATTTACCAAAGACCCCGCGCATCAAATCGCGCGGCGGGGGGAAAGCGCGCTCTTGGAACACATCCAGACTTGGCTCGGTGCAATCACCCCCCCCGCTCCCGCCGGGATGGGTGATGATTGCGCCCTCCTCGAATTCGACCCCCAACAAAAGACCTGCATCACCACCGATGCGATCACATACGGCCAACATATCGACGCGAGCCTGACGCCCTTTGAAGCCGGAGTGAAACTCATCCACCGCAATCTCAGTGACCTCGCCGCGATGGGCGCGAGCCCGCATAGCGCCGTCCTCACCCTTCTGAGCGGCCCGGATCTTGCCTTTGAATGGCTCAAGGCCTTCTTTGCGGGTATCCGTTCCAGTTGCGAGCAGCACCAGCTGAAAATTGTGGGCGGCGATCTCAGCACCCTTGAACGGGGGCATTTCTCCGCAAGCCTCACCCTTTTAGGGCAATGTCCACGCCCTCTGCTTAGGACTACCGCCTCGGTTGGCGATTCGCTTTACGTGAGCGGCCGCCTGGGCGGTAGCATCCTTGGCAAGCACTACCGCTTTGAGCCACGGCTCGAAGCCGGGCAGTGGCTTGCCAAACAAAACGAGTGCCGAGCCATGATCGATTTGACCGATGGACTCGGCAAAGATCTGCAGGCCCTCCTGCCGCAGGGAAGCAGCGCCGCGATTGAACTCCCTCAAATCCCAGTGGCAGACGCCGCCAGGGAACTCGCAAAACGCGATGGTCAATCGGCGCTCGAGCACGCCTTCTGCGACGGCGAGGATTACGAACTCCTCCTCGCGCTATCGGGCGAGGCCGATGGTTCTGCATTTGAAGCACGCTGGCAGGCGACCTTTCCCGAGCTTCCCCTCACCCGCATCGGGCAAATCATCCCCAGGAATCCCGATGGTATTTTTGTCGAAGCCGCGAGCGGCGAGCCCATCCCCTGGACCCGGGGTTACGAACACTGGAACAACGATGGCTGAAATTCTAGACCAATTGCGCCGGGGCCTCACCACTGAAAGCGCAGCGGAAACCGAGGCGGTCGCTCGCGCGCTTGCGGACTGCCTGCCGCCCGATCAGGTACTCGCGCTACACGGCGATTTGGGAGTCGGCAAAACCACCTTTGTTCGCGGTCTGGCGCGTGCCTGGGGCATCACCGAACCCATCACCAGCCCCACCTTTAATCTCTATACCCTCTACGAAGGCGAGCGAAAACTCCTGCATCTGGACGCCTATCGACTCGAATCCGGCGCCGACCTCGACGCCCTCATGCTGGAGGATTTCCTGAGCTCACCCTGGTGCCTCGCAGTGGAATGGCCGGAGCGAATCGAGGAAACGATCCCGCCGGAGGCATGGCACCTCGACCTTGCGAGTTCCCGCGAAGGAGCGCATACGATTCGCCTGCGGGAGCACTAACTGCGGGAAGAACCGTAGTCGACTGAGATGCGACCAGCTCCTGCAATCATAAGCGTAAGGCTTCCGAGCAGCAAAATCATTGGTTTTTCCATTCCGCCCCAAAAGCCATCCAAATGGGCGGTATAAATGGCGACCCCCATCGTGAAGGCAATAGCGGCACCCCAAAGTCGGGTAGCGAATCCAATGATCAGACCAATGCCACCCAAAAATTCAGCACCACCGGCAAGTGAAGCCATAACGATGCCGGGTTCCAAGCCCAAGTTTTCAGCAAAACTTTTAGCAGTCGCATCAAGTCCTTTACCACCATACCAGCCAAATAGCTTTTGAGCACCATGGTAGAACATACTGATTCCAATTCCAATTCGCAACGGGAGTAAAGCAAGAGTGGAGCTGGTTTTTGTAAAGATTGCAGGTATTTTCATACCCGCAGTATCTACCCCCGACCCCCGACGGTCAAGCCCAAGCCCGGACGCTACTTTTGGTCGACCCAGCGCTCGATCTTGAGGACGGTCCAGTCCTCCGTATTGCCACCGATCTCGATGGTCACGGAATCTGAACTCTTCTTGCCCAGTAATTGCTGTGCAAGCGGAGTCTTGTAGGAAAGAATATCGTTCTCCGGATCGGAATCCCACGCGCCGAGGATGGCATAACGTTGTTTCTTGCCGCTGGAACCTTCCCTTAATTCCACGACGCTACCGATACCGATATTGTCATTCGTCACTTCGCTGAAATCAGTCACCCGGGCGCGGGAAAGATCGACTTCCAGCTCATTCTTGCGGGAGAGGAGGATGTCCTGATCCTGACGCGCCATCTTGTATTCCGAATTTTCCTTGAGGTCACCGTGCTCGCGGGCAGTGGCGATCGCTTCTTTATTCTCCGGAATCTTAACCGCGATGAGGTCTTCGTATTCCGCCTTGGCAGTATCGAAGCTGGCTTGCGAAACAATAAGCCCCTCTTCCTCGGAAGCCTCGGAACTTTCCCCGGCAATCAAGGACTGCACGGTTGGGAATTTCTTAATAAAGCGGGCAATAAGTGATTTTTTTGTCAAATCCTCGAAGCCTTGATTGAGGAGGAGGGTTTGAGCGAGATCTTGAGCGGTCTCAACATTCGCATCCGCCAATAAGTCGGGAATCAATTCACTGTCCTCGCTCAGCAGGTCTGCAAGGGGGATGCGGCGTGCACTGGCGTTTTGCAGCGCCTCATAATCAATCGCATAGAACATCGCCGAAAGCAGACGCGGAGAGACCAGCGGCGAAATAATCGGCGCGTATTTCTTAGAGTTACGGTTTTTTACCACCCAAAGCAAGAGTGGCCCCTTGATGGTCTGATCGTTGAGCCAGCGACCCAAACAGTGCGCGATGCGACCATCAAACCCATGCTCCAGCATGAAATTGATGCATTCGCTTGTAAATTTACCACTGGAATTGCGAAGGAGGTCTTCCAGCATGGATTGCCATTTATCCTCATAAGTGCGGCGAATCAAATCGAGATAACGCTTGTAGAAATTCGCAGGGAGTTCTGAAACCAATTCCGAATAATCAATCGTGGAGTCGAGAATGGAGGCAGAGGAAGGTTCCAGCGTTTCAACGTCTTCATGCAAATCACGGGCGAGGTCATTACGAACCCAAACTCCGTGCAGGCGATCTGCCTGGCTCAAAGATTTTGCGTTTTTGATCGCATCGGTCAGTTCGGCGAGAATCTCCGGCAATTCTTCACGAATCACCGAGATATTTTCGGACAGGGCAAAGAGCTTTTCTCCAAGCAGGATCTTCTCCTTGGAGTTACGGGTGCCGTGAAACTGCTCAAGGATTTCCTCTTCCGGTTTAACCGGTTCATCGCGCAGGACAAACGGTTCGGTCTTTTTATTTGGTACTCCGACGCGGGGGTCTTTTTCCAGTATTTTCTTGGTGGCAGTCCACCATTTCTTGTATTTGACCGGCCCGATCACGCGAGCCAGCGAGCGCTCAATTTCCGAAGCCATCATCGCCATGTCATCGCTTCCAGCCAGAATTTCACAGATTAAATCAGCCGGCGCCTTCTTGATCATTTCCTCAATCGCATCCGCCTCGGTGCGTGATCGCACTAAAATGTCGGTCGCCTTGAGGATTTCCAGTTTATCCACGCAGAAGGCGATTCCCATGGCATGGCCGGTCTTGTCACCCTCCTCAAAATCGATAACGATCTTGGCTTGCGCCTCATCAAAATCCACTATTTTCCCGAATCCCCAGCTGCGGTGCAGGCAGTAATTGCCGGGCGCCATGCTCTCGAGTTTGGCACGGGCGTGCGCCAACTTGGGATTGTTTTCTATTAATGCGTCTATGGCCGCCTCGTTCATAATTGTTTGCGAATGCTAGTCAGGTAGGTAAACGCAATACAATGGACAATTTTTATGCTTATGAGAAGCCTTAAGTTTAACCTAGCTGAAACAAATGCCTCAGGTTGGGATGCCGCGGTATTTCTGACTGCTACTTATCTGGATGGTGGCTGGAAGGCGGATCAACTTCTGGATCAGTTGCCAAGCGGTTTCCACGGCGGTCGCCGCAAGAGTTGCCAGTCACTTTTTCTCGGTGCCCTGCGCCATGGGCATCGCACCCGCGCCGCCCTAAAACCCTTCCTGCGCAAAGCCCCGCGCCACTGGGTCGAGGCCATCTTCCTGGTCGCCGGCTACGAATTGTTCCAAGCCGAGAAAGAAAAAATACCTAAAATTATCCACCACGCGGTGCAGGGAAGCAAAGGGCGGGTCAGCAAACCCGAAACTGCCCTCATCAATGCCGTTCTTCGGAAACTGCCCGCCGCGTTCACGGAAATCGAAAACGATACCACCCTAGCCGCAAGCAAACACAGCCACCCGGAATGGCTCGTCAAGCATTGGACCCAAGCCTACGGAACCGAAGACTGCGAAGCCCTCCTGCGCTGGAACCAACAGATCCCCATCACCTATGTCCGTTCCGAAGAAGCCCTGCCCGACGCTTTCGAAGCCAGTCAATGGCCCGGCTTTTACCGCACCCCCACCGACAGCCCCTGGCTCGAAGCAATCCGTCCCCTACTCGAGAGCGGCGACGCCTACGTTAAAGACCCCTCAACCCGACTTGCCCCCGCCCTGCTCAATGCCCAACCCGGCGAGGCAATCCTCGACCTCTGCGCTGCTCCGGGCGGGAAAGCCTTTGAAATGGCTCAAGGTTTAAAGGGGAGCGGTTTTCTGGTCGCGCTCGACCTGCCGGGCGAACGCATGGAGCGTCTCGACCAAAACCTTGCCCGCCTCAAAAGTACGGGGCTGCGTTGCGCCCGCCTCGCCCATGACCTCCTCACCCTGCAAGCAGACGATCTTGAAAAAGATGACCTGCCCAAAGCCTTCGACGCAGTCCTCCTGGACGCCCCCTGTAGCAACACCGGCGTCATTCAGCGCCGCACCGATGTCAAATGGCGCCTGCAAGCCAGAGACCTCCGCGCCTGCGCCGAGCTTCAATCGCAACTGCTCGCGGCTGCCAGTCGATTCGTTAAACCCGGCGGCCGCCTCGTTTACAGCACCTGCAGTATCGAAGCCGCGGAAAATCGGGACGTGGTGGACGCTTTTCTTAAAAGTCCGGGCGGGAAAGTCTTTGAGCTTAAAGAGCAGACCCTGAGCTATCCCTGGGAAACGGGACACGATGGCGCCGGCGCCTTCCTTTTGGTGCGGACGGGTTAAACAGTTGAACTTCACTCCTTTGACAGGTGCGGCACCAGTAGTCCCCCGAGCAGTAATTGCATGGGAGAATAAAATAAAATGGGCAGGAGGGTAAGGGCACTGGCGTTTTCCGGCCCGACTGCCAGCAGGACGAATCCAATCACGGGGACTCCGGTCGCAAGGGACTTCTGGCTCGCACAATAGAACGCCGCGACACGCTCGCGGCGGGCAAAGCCACACCTGCCGGCACTGAACCATACCGCAACGCTGACGAGCAAAAGCAAGGCGCCGCAAATAAGGAGTAATTCGAGGATCGAGCCCGGCCCGAGATTCGCGAGTTGCCCGGAGGCCACACTGCGCGAAAAGCTCGCAAAGATAATGAATAACAAGACGCCCTGCGTCAGTGGGCGGGCTATCCCTGCCAGCGCAAGCGTGCCGGGGAGCTCCAATCGGCGCAGGCCGTAGCCGATAATCAGGGGCAGGACGATGAGGATTGCGATTCGTAGCACGAGCGGGAGGAGGGCAATTTCAATCTGTATTTCAATCGCGAGGTAAAAGACCGCCGCCGCCGGGACCACCCAGACCGCGAGCAAATTTGAGCTCACGGTGGCAAGCAAGGCATACCCCACCCGACCCTCGGCGGCGGCAGTCATCGCAACTGCGGAGGCAATGGTGGTTGGAAGAAACGCGAGGAGCCAGTAACCGAAACAGAATTCGCTCTGTCCCCAGAGGCCGGTGAGCAGCAATAGACTCACCGTTAGGATTGGGAAAAGCAGGAAGTTCCAGCTCAGGACAAAGGCCAGTGTCCCGCGCCAATTTTGGCCCGTTTCCGCCGCTCCTTTCCCCATGACCATTCCCTGCGAAAGGAAAATAATCCCTATACCGAGGGGAACGAGCACCCCGGAGGCAGGTGAGCTAAAACCAAAAAGCGCGAGCGCAATTACCCCCAGCAGACCGAGCGTGAACCAGTGCCGACGCAGCCGATCAATCACCGGCAGCCTCCGCATCGGAACCGGCGGATAGACTGCCGTCGCCGGAAAGGATCACTGCGAGGGCACGGGTCTGCGGGAAATAGGAACAGAT
>DKOX01000023.1 GCA_002470925.1 Opitutia bacterium UBA7350
TGACTGAGGCGGAGCAGTTCGCGCAGTTGTTGCTCGAGGTGCAGACCGTAGGGGATTGCCACGCAGAGGAAGAGCAGGAAGGCGATGGCGAGCCAGTTAGTTGATCGGTTATTCACGGTGATTTATTCCAGACCGAAGAAGTTGCGGGTATTGGCGGCGGTAATCGCGGCGAGTGCATCGGGCGCAACCCCGAGTGTCTCGGCGGCGCTTGCGGCAATAAACTTTAGATAGGCGGGTTCGTTGCCTTGGCCGCGGTGTGGTTCGGGGGCGAGATAGGGGCAGTCGGTCTCAAGCATGAGGCGTTCGAGCCCCTGAGTGGCGAGGGCGGCCCGTATCGAGTCCGCTTTTTTATAGGTCACAATCCCGGTAAAAGAGGCGCGTCCCCCGCGTTCGTTGATTTGTTTGATCGCTTCGGGGCCATAACTGAAGCAATGAAAAACGACCTGCGCCCAATTGATGCCGGATTCGTCAATCATACGCCGGGTGTCGTCAAAGGCATCGCGGCTGTGAATAATGACCGGCACTTCCAGTTCGCGGGCAAGCGCCAGTTGTTCGCGGAACGCCGCTTCCTGATGGAGCATGGTCTCGCCCGCTGCGACCGGATCCTTTGGCAGGTGAAAGTAATCAAGCCCGATCTCTCCGAGGGCGCAGGGAGGATGGGGCGGCATGAAGAATGGGGAGAGTTGTGTCACATCGTCCGCCCAATCGGCTTCGACATAGCAGGGGTGGAGACCGGTGGTGTAATAAATTTTACCCGGATGGGCGGCGCTCATCTCGCGATAGGGGACCCAGTCGCTCGTGGAGGTGCCGACCGCGATCATTTGCCCGACGCCAGCCAGCTCGGCTCGCTGCAACACTTCACTAAGGGTGCCGTTTTTTTGAAAACCCTGCAGGTGGCAATGACTGTCGATGAGCGAATAGGAGGGCATTTTAGGCGGGGTTTTGTGTTACCAAATAAATAATTTTAGATCGGGGACTGGTTTGAAGTGTTCGGCGTTGGCGGTGATAAGGGTAGAATCCGTGCAGCGTGCATGTGCGGCGATCTGGGTATCAAAATCACCAATCTGAATCCCTTTACCAGTCAAATATGCCAAGAGTCGTCCAGTTGCCTGCGCCGCTTCCGATTCAAATGGGAGGACTTTCACGGCATCAAGGAGGATTTGAACCTTCTTTTTTTCCCGTTTTCCACCGGCGTGGTGAACGCCCGCCCAAAGTTCACTTTCAACGACTGCGCTGATGCAACAAGCCTTCCCCTCGATTTCCGCGGGCGGTTGCATGCCGCGCAAGAGGTTTATGCAGGCGGAGGTGTCGAGCATGTACGACATTAGATCTTCTTGCTTGCTTTGAGGTTCACGCGTTGTCCGGTGGTGCTTTATGGAAGGCGATCCGGGAAATCGCCGCCAATTTCAGCGCAGGTTTCTGCCACCTGAGCGAGGGAGGGATTGCGGGGGCGAATGATGATGTGGTCCTTGTGGTGTTCGAGGCTTACTTCGCGAACGCCACTGACCCAGCTTTTGGGGATTCGCAGCGCAAGAGAGCGCCCCGTTTCGAAGAGTTTTGCGGTTTTCATGGTATATACCATGATATATATCAATCGACTTGTCAATGAAAGTGCTTGAGATGTGCGGCAAGGGAATCATCTTGCAGTGAAATTCTTTTTTACACCTAATAAATGTATTATGAATGATGTTATCATTTTAGGAACCGGATGTGCGGGTCTGACTGCAGCAATTTACACCGGTCGTGCGCAGTTGAATCCTCTCGTTCTGGAGGGAACACAACCGGGAGGTCAACTGACGACGACCTCGGAGGTGGAGAATTTCCCGGGTTTCCCGGAGGGGATTGATGGATATACCATGATGGATAACCTGCGGAAACAAGCGGCGCGCTTTGGAGCGCGTTATGAACACGCCAAGATCGACCGGATCGAGGTGGAGGATGAAGTCAAACGCCTGTACGCGGGGGATAAGGTTTACGAAGCGCATACCGTTATAATTGGCACGGGGGCACGCCCGCGGCTTCTGGGCATCCCGGGCGAACAGGAAATGTTTGGCGGGAAGGGTGTGACGACCTGCGCGACCTGCGATGGTGCCTTCTACCGCGACATGGACGTGGTGGTCGTAGGCGGCGGCGACTCGGCCTGCGAGGAGGCGCTCTTTTTGACGCGTTTTTGTTCAAAGGTGACTTTGATTCACCGGCGTGATAGCCTGCGGGCTTCCCAAATAATGGCGGAGCGTGCTATCGCGCATGATAAGATTGAGATGGCGTGGAATTCCCTGCCGCAGGAAATTTTGGCGGACGAAACGGGGAATGCGCGTGCGATTCGTGTGAAGGATGCGGTCAGTGGCGAGGAGCGTGAGATTCCGTGCAAAGGGGTGTTCATTGCGATTGGACACATTCCGAATACCGATTTCGCGGAGGGTCTGCTGGAACGCGATGGGGATGGATATATCGTGCCGTCGGAGGGGAGCCAGGTTAAGACTTCGATTCCCGGGCTCTTTGCGGCAGGTGATTGCGTTGACCATGTCTATCGTCAGGCCATAACGGCGGCGGGGATGGGCTGCCAGGCTGCGATCGAAGCGGAGCGTTGGTTGGCGGAACAATAGGGATTCGTTTGCCTTGATCCCAGTTAGCCTACAATTTGCGAAATGGATTTATCGGATCGCAGAGCGGATTACACCAAGCATGCCCTCGATATCGGGGATTTGGCGGTTTCTCCCTTTGCGCAATTCCGCAGCTGGTATGCCGCGGCGGAGGATTGTAAGCTGGAGGAACCGAATGCCTTTTGCCTCGCAACCGCAGATGCGGACGGGCAGCCATCGACGCGCATTGTTTTGCTGAAGGAATTTTCAGAGAAGGGTCTGGTTTTCTATACAAATTATGAAAGCCGGAAGGCGGAGGCAATGGAAGTAAACCCGCAGGTCTCGGCGAATTTCCTTTGGTTGCCGCTGCAGCGTCAGGTCAATGTAGCGGGTCGGGTCGAACGGATCAGCAAGGCGGAATCCCTGAAGTATTTTCTTTCGCGTCCACTGGCGAGTCAGTTGGGGGCATGGACTTCGCCGCAAAGTAAAGTGATCAGCTCGCGGCAGATTCTGGAGGCGAAATGGGAACAGATGAAGGCTAAGTTCCCGGAGGGTAAGGTGCCCCTGCCGGATCATTGGGGCGGGTATCGCATCGTGCCGGAGCGTTTTGAATTTTGGCAGGGGCGACCCAGTCGTCTGCATGACCGCTTCGTTTACCAGCACGATGGCGCAGGAGCGTGGTCGGTGGAACGTTTGGCGCCTTAGGAAGTCTGTTGGATGATGCGGGTTGATTGCCATATGCACACGCCTCTTTGCGGTCACGCTTTAGGGCATCCGATTGAATACGCCTTGGCAGCGCGGGATCAGGGGATTGATCTCGTCACGATCACCTGTCACATCCCGATGGAATGGGCGGATTTTGGACAGGCAGGGATCCGGATGGCGCGGGAAGATTTGGATTTGTATATTGAAATGGTGAAAAAGGCGGCGGTGGTGGCATCGGATTTTGGGGTGGAGATGCTCTGCGGGATTGAGGCCGAGGTTTTCCCGGATGAGACCCATATGGAATCGATGGATGCGGTTTTGGCGGCCTATGATTTTGATTTTGTGCTGGGGTCGCTGCACGCGCAGTGCCCGAGTTACCGGGGATGGTTGAAGCAAAATAAGGTCAAGGATGATGCTATGATCATTGATTCATATTTTCGGCATTTGAAGGACGGGGCGGAATCGGGTCGTTATGATAGTATGTCGCACCCGGATGTGATACGGACCTACGGGGTGGTGGAGCAGTTTGAGCCGGCAGAGCACGAGGACGTCATACGTGAATTTCTAGAGGCGGTGGTGGATGCGGATATATGCATAGAGGTAAACACCAGTGGCCTGACGAAGGGTGATTTTGAGGTGCATCCCGATCCTTTAATTCTGGGTTGGGCGGCGGAGATGGGGGTGAAATTGACGATGGGTTCGGACGCGCACGCGCCGGGTTCGGTGGGGCAATATTTTAATACGGTGCAGGCGCTGTTGCGGGAGAAGGGCTTTCGGGATTTGCATTATTTCCGGGGGCGCAAGCGCGTTCGGATTGATATGCCGGTGCCGCAGGATGCCAAAGCTGTCGGTTCGTTTGGAAGCTAGGCCGGTTTTATCGGGGCAGGGGAAAGGCGACATGACGCTTGCCTCAAGCGCGGGAGCAAGTTTGCTGGGGGTATGTCCAACAATGCCCAGTCACGTTTTTTGGAGTATGCCAGCGCGCAGCGCATCGCGGAGGAATACGGCACGCCTTGTTATGTTTATGATGCTGCGACCCTCGATGCGAATGCCACGGCGGTGCTGTCGTTTCCGAATGCCTATGGTTTGACGGCGCGTTATGCGATGAAGGCCTGCCCGAATGCAAACATTCTGCGGCGCTTTGAGGCGGCGGGTTTGCATATCGATGCGAGTTCGGGCTATGAGGTGAAGCGGGCGATGGCGGCGGGTTTTGCGCCGGAGAAGATTTCCCTGAGTACGCAGGAATTGCCGGAGGATTTTGCGGCATTATGCGCGCAGGGCGTGCTGTTGAATGCCTGTTCCCTGAATCAACTGGAGCGCTTTGGCGCCGCCTTTGAAGGGGGCGAAGTGGGCTTGCGCTTTAATCCCGGCGCGGGTTCAGGCGGTAATAACCGTACGAATGTGGGCGGGCCAGCCTCCAGTTTCGGCATATGGCATGAATGGTTGCCGGAGGCGCAGGGGCTCGTTGCGAAGTATCAACTCAAGGTGGTGCGTATTCACACTCACATCGGTTCGGGGAGTGATCCGGCAGTTTGGCAAAAGATTTCCAGCATGAGCCTGGATTTGGTGCGGGCTTTTCCGGAGGTCCACACTTTGAACCTCGGCGGCGGTTACAAAGTCGCTCGTATGCCGGAAGAGACCGGCACCGACCTGCAGGCCTGTGGGGCGCCCGTGGCGGAAAAATTCCGCGAGTTTGCCGCCGAGACCGGGCGTGAAATCCATTTGGAAATCGAACCGGGCACCTTCCTGCTCGCAAACGCCGGAGCGGTGCTCGCCAAAGTACAGGATATAGTTTCCACCGGCTCGCAAGGCTACGAATTCCTGAAGCTCAACACCGGTATGACGGAATTGCTGCGGCCCTCCCTCTACGGCGCGCAACACCCCGTGACCCTTCTTCAGGCAGAACCTTCCGGTGAAACGGTGGAGTATGTTCTGGCGGGGCATTGTTGTGAATCGGGCGATATTCTCAGTCCGGCATCGGGCGATCCGGAATTACTTGCACCCCGTGCCTTGCCGCGCGCCGCGATTGGAGATCTTTGCGCGATTGATGGGGCGGGGGCCTATTGTGCCGCCATGACCGCCAAGCATTACAATTCCTATCCGGAGGCTGCTGAAATCCTCCTCGAAAGCGACGGCTCGACCCGTCTGATTCGCAAGCGACAAGCCCCGGAGGCCCTCTGGGCGGACGAAACCGCATAAGTCTGCCGGTATATCCGTCTTTTATTTTGCTCGTGGTTTTGAGTCTTTCGACTTTGTTGCAGGAGGAAAACTGCACCGCCGCGCACACGAGTTATGCGGATTTTGTGCCCACTGCGATTGAACTGTTAGATGGGACGGTAGCGGCGGGACTGGACGGCAAGAGCCTGCTCCCAGCGTTCAGCGGTGCGAGTCAGCAACACCGCGACTATATCTATGGGGTTTCGCACAATCAGGGAATCCAGTGCCGTAGTTACTTTGCGGAGCGTTCTGGGCGTGGCGGGCGTGTTCATTAGGTGCGCAACTTTAACACGATGGAAGGCATCGAGCGCGATCGTGCCGCCGGCAGGGAAATGAATTACTTCCTTAAACGCGGCGCGAAGAAACACGGTAAGCGGGACTCGTCGATCCTCACGCCACTACCGCACATTAGCGACCGCTTTTAAATCGACCACCGCGTCCAAGTACCACTGGGAACCTGCAGCACGGTGTCTTCACCCTGCAGGAGCATCTCGCCCTGCTCGAGGGTTCCGCCGGGGAGGAGTTGCCGGAGGAGGTTGCTCAGTACAGTCGGAGTGAAGCCGGGGGTGTGACTGGTCAAATAAACGAAAGCGGGTTGGTCACTGAGGACGTTCTTGACGAGCTGCAGGGTCTCGAGGAGGGCGTGTTCGATTTTATAGAGCTCCCCGCTCTTGCCGCGTCCGAAGGAGGGCGGGTCGAGCAGGACCGCATCGTAACGCCGGCCCCGGCGTTCCTCACGCTGCAGGAATTTATTGACGTCTTCCACGATCCAGCGGATGGGGTGCTCCTCTAATTGGTTGAGTGCGGCGTTTTCGCGCGCCCAGGCAACCATACCCTTGGAGGCATCAACGTGACAACAATGGGCGCCCCCCTGTGCCGCCGCGAGGGTGGCACCTCCGGAATAGGCAAAGAGGTTGAGGAAATTCAAGGGTGCTTTGCGGGTCTTGGTTTCCGCTTCAATCCGCTCGCGAATCCAGCGCCAGAGGTCGCGGGTTTCTGGGAAGACTCCGAGGTGACCAAAATCGGTGGTGGCGAGTTTCATGCAGACACCTTCGATACTTGCAATCCATGACTCGGGGAGCGCTTCACGGCCCCGCCATTCCAAGCCGTCCTTGCGGGTGAAGTAGGCATCGGCTTCCTTCCAAAGCGCCGGGGTGGAGGGATTCCAAACCGCCTGCGCGCAAGGCCGATCAAGAAGGATGGTTCCAAAGCGTTCGAGTTTGCGGCCGTGACCACTGTCGAGGAGGGCGTATTCGTTCATGGGTTTGGGTGGTTGCTGCTTCTAACTTCTGGTTCGGCCCCGCAGAATTGGCGACATTTAATTTAGGCTGGGGAAGCAGAAGGATTATGTGGTGAAAAAGAACCACGAAAACATCGAACATCGAACTTTGAACATCGAACTTTTAAGAGGAACCACGAAATACACGAAAAGCACGAATGGGTGGCCGGGGGTAATGGTAGGAAGGTTGTGGGAGTTTTTAGATGGGAATAGCCTTACTCTTATTCTTAATCATAATCTTAGAAGCTTCGATAGGGTAGTATCTCGTGGAAGC
>DKOX01000021.1 GCA_002470925.1 Opitutia bacterium UBA7350
GAGAGGCGCATCCCGACCGGGCGCATATCGCGCTCGGAGTTGAGGTCATAGCCGTAATAATCCAGCGCCTCATAGTTGGAGCGGTTGGTGGTGCAACCGGGGGTGTTGCCGATGGTGCCGACGAAGGCAACATTAACAACTGCGAGGAGGGTAAGGAAAATCCAGCGACCGTGGCGGATTAAGTGGTGTTGAATCCAGGAAATCATTGATAGGAGTGGTTAGCCAAAGGTGCGAACTTAGGATTCGGCATATAGCTGTCAATCCCTTGCTTGCCCCGAGGCAGTTTCGCTGGCGTTTTCACTCTGTATGATTTGCAGGAGGCTTGGTTGGGTTTGCGGGCTATGGTTCCATTGCGCCGCATCGGCGAGGTATTGTTTTACCGCGGGGAAATCCTAAGCGATCCATTCAAGCCCCTCGTTGTTGCCAGATCGGCCATAGGCAATTTTGAAGCCGTCAAGGGTGATTGCGTCGAGCGGTTTACCGGTTGATAGCTGCGGTGGTGGAGCCCATTTCCGGCGGTTTGGTGATTTGTGCTGAGGTAGCCGTGCTCGCGAATCTGTCCGCTTTGTTGTTTTTCTATGATCCAGAGATCACGTACCACATTGCGAATGGTGGCCTCAAAACGAGCGGGGAAGCCCCAAAGGATGCCCTAGCGATTATGGTCTTTCATGCTGCAGTTTTTTTAAAAAAACCAAAATTTTTGCTAGGTATTTCCGCGCAGGGAGCAATCAGTATGTCAGGCATTATGCAATTCGGTGCCAAATGTAAGATATACAAGGGTTTTCATTGCAAAATTGACCGCTACAAATTTACTTACGCCCTTCATGAAAATTCTAGTCGCAGATCGAATCTCTCCCATTGGTGTGGATCTCTTCAAAGCCGAAGCCGGTTTTGAGGTCATTGAAGCCTATGGTTCTTCCCCTGAACAAATTCTTGAATTGGTTCCTGAAGTTGACGCCATCGCGGTCCGTTCCGATACCAGAGTGAGTGCCGAGGTCATTGCTGCGGCCCCGAACCTCAAGGTGGTCGGTCGTGCCGGAGTGGGGGTCGACAACATCGATATCGAGGCCGCTACCGACCGGGGTGTCATTGTGATGAACACCCCCACCGGGAATACCATTGCCACCGCCGAATTGACTTTTACGCACATGCTCGCGGGCACCCGCCCCATCGTGCAAGCCTGCGCCCGCATGCGCGAGGGTGGTTGGGACCGCAAAAAATTCACCGGATCGGAACTGAACGGCAAGACCCTCGGTGTCCTCGGCTTGGGACGGATTGGAGCGGAGGTCTCCAAGCGCGCCATGGCCTTTCAAATGAAGGTCCTCGCCTACGATCCCTATTTGACCGAATCCCGCGCCAAGAGCCTTGGGATCAAGCAAGCGAGCCTCGACGAGGTCATTGAAAATGCCGATTACATAACGGTCCACATGCCCCTCACTGCGGACACCAAACACATGCTGAACGCCGATGCCTTTGCCCGTATGAAGGACGGCGTGCGTATTTTCAACTGTGCCCGCGGCGGTATTATCGATGAGGCCGCGCTGATCGCCGCTTTGGAGTCCGGCAAGGTCGCCGCGGCGGGCTTGGATGTTTACGAGGACGAACCGCCGGTCGAGGATCACCCCATGCGCGGGATTGAAAATCTTGTTTTAACGCCGCACCTCGGGGCATCGACT
Source organism: Opitutia bacterium UBA7350 (assembly GCA_002470925.1). Classification (GTDB taxonomy): domain Bacteria; phylum Verrucomicrobiota; class Verrucomicrobiia; order Opitutales; family Coraliomargaritaceae; genus UBA7445. The sequence continues at coordinate 1,677 of DKOX01000021.1, forward strand.
GCCGAGGCGCAGGAGAATGTCGGGATCGATGTTGCCAAGCAGATGATTGAAGCCTTGAATGGCGGACGCGTGGTAAACGCGTTGAATATGCCTTCGGTGGATCCTCAAGTGCTCGAAAAACTCGCCCCTTATATGACGCTGGGGGAGAAAGTCGGGACCTTCTCACAGCAACTCGCTCCGGATGGTGTGGAGAAACTCTCGATCCGTTATTATGGAAAGATGATCGAGTTGGATACCCTGCCGCTCACCAATGCAATTCAACGCGGCTTCCTGCGTGAGATTTCTGACAACGTCAACAACGTCAACGCCCCCAAGAAAATCGAACGCCTTGGGATTGAATGCGAACAGGTCAAGAGCAGTGCCCACGCAGACTTTAATGAATTGATTGAGGTCGTCGTCACCTGTAAGGGCGGCAAAACCCGCGCGATCGGCGGCACCCTCGTTGGGAAAAATCAGTTGCCGCGCATTGTGCTCATCGACGGACACGGGGTGGAGGTGAACACCGACGCGACCCTTTTGGTGCTCAAGAACAAAGACGTTCCCGGGATCGTGGGTTTCATCGGGGTGACCCTCGGAGAAGATCAGGTCAACATTGCAAACATGTCGCTCAGTCGTGATCAGGGCGAAGGATTTGCAGTGAGTGTCTTTGAACTCGACAGCGTGCCCTCGGAGGCCGCTGCCAAAAAAATCACGGATCACGAAGCCATCGAAAAATATCGCATCATCAAGCTCTAGGGATAAGTTAGGGTCTGTATCATAGACCGCGGCTTTACCCGGCAAACCGCTCAACACCATGCTGATTCCAAATATACTGCTTGTCCTGATCGTCGGTTATCTGCTGGGATCGATCAGTTTTGCGGTTTTGGTAGCGCGCACTCAGGGCGTTGACATCTTGAAAGTGGGCAGCGGGAATCCCGGTGCAACCAACGTTAAACGCGTCCTCGGTTCGCGCTTAGGCAATGCCGTCTTTTTTCTCGATGTGCTCAAGGGCTTTATTGCGACCGGCTGGCCCCTGTTGTTTTTGGGCGCCAATGAGGGCGAAACGCTGGCATTCGGTGTTTTGGGACTCATTGCCGCGATTGCAGGCCACAGTTTTTCCTGCTTCCTGAATTTCCGGGGAGGGAAGGGGGTTGCCACTACGATGGGTGGACTCGCGGCTTTGATGCCTCCGGTTCTCTTGGTGGGGCTTTTGGTCTGGGTGATCGTTTTCTACGCCACGCGCATTGTTGCAATCGCTTCCATATGTTTTTCCATCAGCCTACCGCTGGGTGCTTTTCTGAAGTATGGGGCGGGAGACCTGCGTTTTGCTCTTGGTCTTTTGTTGGCGCTACTCATTATCGTGCGACACCGTTCCAATATTCAGCGCCTGCTCAAAGGTGAGGAAAACTCTTTTAAAAAATAACTGCTGCGCTACGCATCAAACAACCCCCTGATTCTATAATGGCTGATAAACGCACAATTCGCATTGGACTCCTCGGCTTCGGGGTTGTCGGCCAAGGCGTCTGGAAAAATATTGAAAAAAATCGCCAGGCGTTGGAATACCGCCTCGGTGCGGTCTTGGACATTACCCAAGTCGTCGTAAAAAATCTGAACCGCGAGCGCGGCGTGCAAATCCCCGGCGAAATTTACTCGGACGACCCCGCCCGCGTGGTCGATAATCCTGAAATTGATATTGTTTGCGAATTGATGGGCGGCACCGGCGCGGCCCTCGAACTCACGCGTCGCGCCCTCTCGCAGGGTAAGATTGTGGTCACCGCCAACAAAGCGCTCATTTGCGAACACGGCGAGGAGCTCTTTAAAATCGCGCATGAAAACGGTGGGCATTACTTCTACGAGGCCTCGGTCGCGGGCGGCATCCCCATTATCAAGACCATCCGCGAAGCGCTCGTTGCGAATCGCTTCAGCATGATTTTCGGCATCTTGAACGGCACCTCCAATTACATCCTCACCCGCATGGAACGCGAGGGCCTCAGCTTTGATGCCACCTTGGGCGATGCCCGCGAGTTGGGCTATGTCGAAGCCGATGAAGCCCTTGACCTCGATGGGGTGGATGCTGCCCACAAGGCTGTTATCCTCGCTTTCCTCGCCCACGGAAAATGGGTCAAGCTCAACGAAATCATCTGCGAAGGGATTCGCGAGATCACGGGGGACGATATTCGCATCGCGGGAGAACTCGGCTATAAGATCAAGCTCCTCGCGGTCATTGCCCGCGATTTCAAAGCAAACCAGCTCTCGGTTCGACTGCACCCCGCCCTCATTTCAAAGTCAGAAGTCATCGCGGGAGTGGACGAAGTTTACAATGGTGTGAGCGTTACGGGTGATGTAGTGGGAACCACTGTCCTGATCGGTCGCGGGGCAGGGCAGGATGCCACCTCGAGTTCGGTCATCAGTGATATCGCCGACGCGGTTTTCATGTTGCAGGGTGCCCCCAAAGCCGCGATTTCCGAAGAAGATGAGGCGGTTTACGCCCGCCTCGCGGATGGTTTGGAGTTGACCGCCCCCGAGGATCTGGAGGGGCGTTATTATCTCCGCATTCATGTGCAGGACCAAGAAGGGGTGCTTGCCGCGCTCACGGATCTTCTGACCAAGCACCACATCAGCTTCGCGACCGTTAACCAAAAGGAACTCAGCGACGGGACCGCTAGGATTATGCTCACCACGCACCAGAGCCGTGAATCCAATATTCGCGCCGCAAAAGAAGCGCTCGCCGGGCTGAATATTGTGCTTTCCCCTCCGGTCAGTTTCCGCATTTTTGAACCGGAGGTATAAATTTTTGCTCTGGTGGGAATAAGGCCTCAATTACGCATCCTATAAATGGCACTCATTGTTCAAAAATACGGCGGGACTTCCGTTGCGGATGTCGAACGCATCCAGAATGTCGCCCGTCGCGTCAAGGAAAGTTACGATTCCGGCAATCAAGTAGTGGTGGTGGTCTCGGCACGCTCGGGTGTCACCAACGAACTGGTCAAGCGGGCCTACCAATTAAACCCGAATCCCGATGAGCGTGAGATGGACTTGCTGCTCTCGGTCGGCGAACAGGAGACCATCGCCCTGACCGCGATGGCTTTGCATGCCCTGGGCATCCCGGCGGTTTCGCGCACGGGTTCTCAGGCCGGTATCGAGACGGATCCCGCCCACACCCGCGCCCGCATTCTTCGTATTACCGGTGGCGACATCCGCGAGCAAATCGATGCCGGCAAAGTCGTCATCCTCGCTGGTTTTCAAGGGCATTCGCCGGAGGGTCAGGTGACCACGCTCGGACGCGGGGGTTCCGATCTCAGTGCCATCGCGATTGCGGCAGCGCTTAAAGCGGATTTGTGTCAGATTTTTACCGATGTGGACGGCGTCTATACTGCGGATCCCCGCATCGTGCCGCTCGCCAAAAAAATTGAATCGATTTCTTATGAGGAAATGCTCGAAATGGCGAGCGCCGGTTCTAAGGTAATGCAGAATCGCGCGGTTGAATTCGCTCAAAAATTTAAGGTTCTATTTGAAGTTCGCTCCAGTTTTAACAACAACCCCGGAACTATTGTGAAAGAAGAAGTCCCCTCAATGGAAGATGTCGTGGTCAGCGGCGTGGCGCTTGATAAAAACCAGGCCAAGTTGGTAGTCAGTGACTTGCCGGATCGGGCCGGAACCGCCGCGCAGCTCTTCCAAACCATTGCAGATGCCGGTGTTTCGGTCGATATGATCGTTCAAAATATCGGGCGCGAGGGCAAAGCCAACATGACCTTTACCGTAACGCGTGACGATGTGAAGCGCGCGGAAAAAGCCGTCAAGGCAGCCTTTCCGGAATTGGAGGCGGGGGAGGGTTTTGAAGCCAGTGAAATTGCGAAGGTTTCGGTGGTCGGTGTCGGGATGCGCACCCATTCCGGAGTTGCCGCCACGCTTTTTGAGGCGCTTGCCGAAGCCGCCGTCAATATTCAGCTTATCAGCACTTCAGAAATAAAGATCTCCGTTGGTATCGACCCGCAGGACGCCGAAAAAGCGGCGCAGGTCGTGCATCGTGCCTTCGGTCTCGATGTCGCCAGCGATTCATGAATTACCACAGTACCCGCGGTCAAGTCCCCCCTGTTTCTTTCAGCACGGCGGTCGAGCACGGTCTCGCGCCCGACGGCGGACTGTACCTGCCTGAGCAACTCCCCGATCTCAGTGGGTATCTCCGCGACTGGGAATCCCTGACTTACCCTGAATTGTGCGAGGCATTCTTCGCGCACTTTGCCACCGATTTGGACGCGACAGAACTACACCATATTGTTTCCCGGTCCTACCATAAATTTGACGATCCCGCCATTGCTCCAATCCGGGAACTGGGTCCCGGGCGCTATGTCCTGGAGCTCTTCCATGGGCCGACCCTCGCCTTTAAGGATTTTGCCTTGCAACTCCTTGGTAATTTCTACGAGGCGCAAATCGCCCGCACCGGACGCCCCATCTCGGTCCTCGGTGCAACTTCCGGCGATACCGGCGCCGCTGCGATTCATGGCCTTCTCGGTAAAAAAGGGGTCAAAACTTTCATTCTCTATCCCGATGGACGCATTGCACCGCTGCAGGAGCGTCAAATGACCTGCACCGGGGCGGATAATGTCTTTCCCCTGGCAATCAAGGGCAGCTTTGACGACGCCCAGACTGCGATGAAAACGGTCTTTGAAGACCGCGCCTTCGCCGCGGAGGTCGGGCTCTCCGCGGTCAATTCCATCAACCTCGCCCGCATTCTAGCTCAGTGCGTTTACTACCTTTACGCCTTTTTCCGCCTGCCTGCCGCGGAGCGCGAACACGTCACTTTTGTGGTGCCGACCGGTAACTTCGGGAATGTCCTCGCGGGTTGGTTGGTGCAGCAAATGGGAGTGCCCCTAAAGGCTTTCCGGGTCGCAACCAATCAAAACGATATCCTGCACCGCCTCTTTCAAACCGGCACCTACGCCCTTGAAAATGTCGCGCCCAGCCTTGCCCCCTCCATGGATATTCAGGTCGCCTCGAATTTTGAACGCTTCCTTTATTACTTAGTGGGTTCCGACCCCGCCAAGGTGCGCGAAATCATGCACACTTTTAAATCCACCGGGCGGTATGAATTTGAGAATTTTGACCGCCAAAGCTTTGGCAGTTCCCGCACCGATGATGCTGAAATCGCTAGCCTCATCGAGGCGGTTCATGCCCGGTATGATTACGTCGTCGATCCCCACACCGCATGTGGATTCCAGGAAGACGGGGCAGGGGACGGACCGGAAATCATTCTCGCCACCGCGCACCCCGCGAAATTCCCCGACACCATTGTTGAGGCGATTGGCGAAGAACCTACTCATCCCAGCCTCGAAGTGCTCAAGGATCGCCCCATTGTGAAGCACTACGTTGACCCCACCCCGGCGGCGATCAAGGCCTTCATGCTGGAACATGCTTAGACTATCCTAGTGATAGTGGTAGCGCAATTGCACTAAAATGATACTGCGCTCGATTTGTTTGTAAACAATGCGGTGTTCCTCGGTGATGCGCCGTGAATAATAACCACTCAGGTTATGCTTTAGGGCCTCCGGTTTTCCAATGCCCTCATAGGGGTCACGCAAAATTTCTCGTATCAATAAATGAATCCGCTTTAAGACGCGTCGGTCCGTCTTTTGCCAATATTGATAATCCTCCCAAGCTTGAGGCGTAAAGCTGAGGTTCATCCTTCCAGATCAATCTTTTGCGAGCGGGCATCGCCCTTTTCGGCGGCTTCAATCGATTCCATGAGGCGTTTCGCATTCGCCGGACTCCGCATGAGGTAGGCGGTCTCTTGTAAGGCTTCATAATCCTCCAGCGAGATCATGACCACTGCTTGTTCCCGTTTTCTTGTGATAATGACCGGGTCACGGTCTTCGCAGACTCGATCCATCGTAGCGGCCAGTTTTTCTCTGGCAGCGGTATACGTGATAGCCTTCATACGAACAGGATAATGTACATATTTTGACGATGTCAAATATCAATTCTTGGGACGCCCATAAGCCCCAAGTAGCATCCCGCTTTAAGGCCCCAGCAGGCGTTCAATCGTGCGCCGGTCCTTTTTGGTGGGGCGACCGCCGCCCTCGTGTTTAAAGAGCCTTGCGTTGGCGCGCTTTTCGCGGGCGGCCTCCAGATCTTCCGGTGGGGTTTGATCTTCCATGAATTCAGGGAGCCGCGCCGCGCCGAGGCGTTTGTCGCTGAGCGCGAGCACCCGCAGGGTACGGCGCAACGTTTGGGTGCGTGCCACCACAGTATCACCGATCCGTACCTTGGCCGCGGGCTTGGCGATATTGCCGTTTAGTCGCACCGCCGACCCGCGGCAGGCCTCCAGAGCATCGCTGCGAGTTTTGTAAACCCGCATCGCCCATAACCACCTGTCCAGTCGCACGCTTTCCATTGTTTAATCACGGTGCTTTAAGGCCCTAGCCATACGTTCCAGCCCTTCCTCGAGGCGGGTCTTGGGGCAACCAAAATTCAGGCGCACATACCCCGGTCCGCCAAAGGGTTCGCCACAGGAAAGACCGATCCCGTTTTGTTCAAAGAATTGCGCCGGTTGTTTCAATTCCAGGCCACGCACATCGAGCCAGGCGAGATAGGTTGCCTGCATCGGGCGGAAGATGACCTGAGGCAGTTCGCTGGCGAGGAATGCCCGCAGGGTGTTGTAATTGCCCCGGAGGGTATCGATCAGAGCGAGGCGCCAGGCTTCGCCGTGATTGTAGGCCGCGGCGCAACCGGCATAACCGAAGCAATTCACCTCCGTGATGATTCCGCGAATGGTTTGGTTGAATTGTTGGCGCAGTTCGCGGTTTTCGATGATGGAAAAGGCGCAGGCGAGACCGGGCAGATTATAGGTCTTGCTGGGCGCCATGAGGGTGATGGTGCGCGCCGCAAGCGATTCGTTCAGGCTTGCAGTCACGGTGTGCGTGACAGCCTCGTCAAAGATTAAATCGCAATGAATTTCGTCCGAGATCAGGATTAAATCATGGCGTTCGCAGAATTCCCCCAATGCCAGTAATTCTGCCTGTGTGAAGACCCTTCCAACCGGATTGTGCGGACTGCATAAAATGAAGAGGCGGGTATTTGGACGTATCGCCGCTTCCATTGCCTCGAAATCGAGGGTCCATTGGTCGGACTCGTTGAAGCATAGCGGCACGCCAATTAATTCCCGTTTTGCATAGTCCGGAGCGGTTAGAAAGGGTGGGTAGACCGGGGTCGCGGTCATGACCGATTCGTCGGGCTGGGTGAAGGCGTGACAGCAAAGGTTGATCGCCGGCACCAGGCCCGGCAGGAAATTGAGCCATCCCGCTTTTGCAGCGTAGCCATGCGCCCGTTCGAGATAGCGAAGCACTGCCTCGATCGGTTCAGCATGCGGGATCGTGTAACCAAAGACCCCATGATCCAATCGCGCCTGCAGGGCGGATACAATCTCAGGCGCGGTCTCAAAATCCATGTCGGCGACCCAAAGCGGCAAGACCTCCGGGTCCGCGTATTTCTCCCACTTGAGGGATCCATGGCCGCGCCGTCCCGGGCAAGTTTCAAAGTTATAGTGGATTTTCGACATCGTTGCGAATCCTCACTAAGCAAAGGGTTCCCTGCAATCACATTTACGCCGATGCCTCATTTACGAAATAAATAACCCCGCAACTTGAGCTTTCTTTGCTTTGTGACTCATTCGAGGTTGTGAAACGTAAGGGAAAAACAGTCCAAAAACGCGATCTTCCCGAAAAAATATGCCCGGTTTGCGTGCGACCTTTTAAATGGCGCAAGAAATGGGCGCGTTCCTGGGAGGAAGTTCGCTATTGCTCG
>DKOX01000012.1:0-2141 GCA_002470925.1 Opitutia bacterium UBA7350
CGGCGCCTTGAGCGGCTGGATGCTGAGGAGGGAATCGATGGTGGCATCGAGTGAATCAGGTGAATGCTTGTCTTTCATCGGACGTGTTGGATTTAAAGGATGTGTCGGAATTCTTTGAGGGCTTCGCGCAAATGGGTGCGGGCGCGGTGGATGGAGGTTTTAACAGAGGCGATGCTGGTGCCGAGGATCTGCGCGATTTCCTCGTAGCTGAGGTTTTGTTGTTGAAGGAGGAGGATGGCCTGCCGCTGTTTGGCGGGCAGATCGTGTAGGGCGCGGTGAAAGGCTTTCTCGATTTCGGCAGTGCAATTTTCGGGGGTGGCTTGTTGCTGGAGGGGCCAGTCGTTTGGGTCGATGAATTCGAGGGGCCGGCGGGCGTGGCGCCGCTGGAAATCGATGAGGCGACGGCGGGCAAGGGTAAAGAGGTAGGCATTAAAAGTGTTGCGGGACTCATAGCGGGGAAGGGCGTGGTAGAGATGTACAAAGGTCTCTTGGGTGAGGTCTTCGGCATCCACCCGGTTGCCGAGGCTGCGGTAGAAGAAGCCGATGAGACGCGTTTGCCAACGATCGACAATGCTCTTAAAAGCGCCGGTGTCGCCTTCCGCGGCGGCGCGCATGCAGGCACTGTCAATGGTCTCAATTACAGATTCCGAAGAAGGGGATGAACTCATGACAGGTTTTGGATCCGGCGCTGCTGAGGTTAGCGGAAAAAAAGAATGATTGCAGTTGAGGGTCTTGGCAAGCATGGCACAAATGGGTATCGTCCTCAAAATTAGAAAGTTACGTCCCTGAGAGGAAATATTTTTAAAACTTACAAAAAAACATACGGAACTTGTTCACGCTTGATTGTGAATAACTTGTGGATTATTACTATATGTAGTGATTTTTTTCAAAAAAAATACGATATATTGTGTTGATGGGTTGACAGGGGGGTGGAACGGGCTCATTTTCCTTTATCAGTAACGTATATTGCTGATGACACATATCTACTGCACACAATTAGTGGATCGGCTGCCAACAATGGCCGCAAAAACTGATTTGTTGTAGAATCAACCATCAACAAAGCCAATCAAGCGCGCAATTCCCTCAACCATGGACAAAACCTACAAAATCGGAGACCGCACATTCGTGCTGGACCAAGCCAAAGCCGAAGAGGCTTTTTCCGCCAAGAAAATCATCAACGGCAAAGACACGATGTTCTTCAACATCCTGCCCCTGAAATACCAATGGGCGTATGATCTCTACAAGACCATGAAGAACAACCACTGGGAACCCGAGGACATCCCCATGCAGAAGGATGTCGAACTCTGGCGCAGCAGTGAGCTTTCCGACGTAGAGCGCTGGATCATCAAAATGGCGGTGGGGTATTTCTCCGCGGCGGAGGGGATTGTGGGTGACAACATTCAGCACGTGACCCGCGAGATGGTGACTGCTCCGGAATTAAAACTGGTCCTCGGGCGTCACGCGCACGAAGAAAACATTCACGCCGACTCGCTGGTTTACATGATCAGCTCCCTGGGCATCAATCCCCACGAATGTGAGGCGATGTTTGAGGACATCCCGACCATCGAGCGGAAGACCAACTTTGTGGTGAGTAATTCCCGCGCTTTGCGCCGCGATATGGATTTGACCACCACCGCGGACAAGCAGGCCTTTGCGAAAAACATGTTCCTCTTTGGACAGTGCATGGAGGGCACCCAATTCTATGGCCTCTTCGGCATGGTGCTATCGCTCTACCGCCAGAACAAGTTCCCGGGCATCGGCCAGATGTTCCGCTATACCCTGCGTGATGAGTCCAATCACATCGAGGTCTTCCGCAATCTCTTCATGGATCTCATCGAGGAGAACGAGGATGTCTGGACGCCGGAATTCCGCGAGGAACTCACCGAGCTCATGCGCGAGGCGGTCGATCTCGAGAAAGAGTTCATCCGTGACTGCCTCCCAGTCAACGCCCTCGGTCTCAGCGCCGACGAATTCTGCCAATATATCGATTACATCGCCGATCGCCGCCTCGAGGGTGTCGGGCTTTCCCCGCTCAACAAGGGTGTGGAGAATCCCTTCCCCTGGCTAGCGGAAATGATGGACATTAAAAAGGAGCAGAACTTCTTCGAGGGTCGCGTCACCGAATACCAAAAGGCCTCCGC
>DKOX01000012.1:2266-5591 GCA_002470925.1 Opitutia bacterium UBA7350
TTCCGCGCCGAACCCTTTTCCAACTTTACTCCTACTTCCCACCTAAACTTAAAAGAAAACTAACTCTATGATTCACAAACTGGCATTTGACGAAGATCTCGAACTGAAGCGTTTCACCTCTACTCCCAAGGAAGACAAGCCCCGCTTTGATTGGCGCGGCGTGATTAACGAAGACCGCCTCAACCGCCCCGAGATCAAAGTCGAAGCAGCCGGTGAAGAGCGTGCCTTTGACCTCGCCGAAATTGCCGAAACCATTGGCACCGCCCTGACGGATTTGCTGCTGTCGCGCCAGGAAGAGGAAATCTTTACCGAGATGAATCGCCAGTTCGTCGCAAAGGTCGCGGAAAACGTCGGGGAAGTGCTGGCGGCGCAAATCGAGCAGGGTAAGGAGCTAAAACTGACCGCGCACGACATCAACCTTCTCATTGAAAAGGCCCTCATTGAAAACGACGCCTACGATGTTGCCAAGAGCCTCGTTCTTTCCCGCCAACAGCGTGATACCGAAACGGAGCGGCTCCCGGTCTCCATTCGCCTGATCCGCCGCAACAAGCAGGTCGTTCCCTGGAATGAGGCCAAGATCGAAATCGCGGTCCGCAAATCCTTTCTCTCCCTCGAACTCGATTCGTCCCCCGCAGTTGCAATTGCACGGGCCGTCACCGATCGCCTCAACCGTTCCGGGCAGGCCTTCATCAATATCGAGGACGTACAGGACAGCGTGCAGGAAGAGATGATGCGCCAGGGTCATTTCAAGGTTGCGGAATCCTACATTCTATATCGCGCGCACCGCGCCCGCCTCCGGGAGGAGAGCGGCATCGCGGCACAGGATGAGACCCAGCAGGGCTCCATGATCGTGGTCACTGAGGCCAATGGTGACAGCAACTTCTGGGATGGGGTCGATCTCAAGCGCCGCATCGAATACGCCATGATCGGTCTGAAAATCGACATGAGCCCCGAGGACGTGGAATCGGAATTGCGCCGCTCGATCTACCCAGAGATGCAGCGCAGCGACCTCAAGAAAACCATCATTCTCAATGCGAAGGCCCTCATCGAGCGCGATGCCGACTTCGCACGTTTCGCGGCCCGCATTCTCCTCACCTTCATTTATGAGGAAGTTCTCGATTGGGACATTCTACGGGATGGGGTGGATCAACTCAAGGATGCCCACCGCCGCGGCTTGAAAACCTACCTCAAGCGCGCCATTGAAATTGAACGCCTCAACCCCAAGTTGCTCGAATACGACCTTGAGCGCCTGGGCGATGCCCTCGATCCGTCTGCCGATCTCGACTTCGATTACCTCGGCATTCAAACCCTCTACGACCGCTACCTCATCGTGGATAAAACGAGCAAATCCCATCGCCGTCTCGAAGTGCCGCAATTCTTCTGGATGCGCGTCTCGATGGGGCTCTTCCATGCTGAAAAGGAAGACCGCGAGGGTTTTGTGGTGCGCCTCTACAACCTCTACAAGAGCCGCCGTTTTTGTTCCTCTACCCCGACGCTCTTCAACTCCGGCACCCTCCATTCTCAGCTCTCCTCTTGCTATCTCTACAAGGTTGACGACAGCATTGAGTCCATCATGCACCGTGGCATTGCGGACAACGCCTTCCTTTCCAAATGGGCGGGCGGACTCGGTGGCTCCTGGACTGCAGTGCGCGGGACCGGTGGTTTCATCAAGGGTACCAACGGCGAAAGCCAGGGCGTCATTCCCTTCCTGAAGCTCCACAATGACCAACTCGTCGCGGTCAATCAGGGCGGCAAGCGCCGGGGTTCCGGTTGCGCTTACCTCGAAACTTGGCACAACGACATCCTCGATTTCCTCGAACTGCGCAAGAATACCGGGGACGACCGCCGTCGCACCCACGATATGAACACCGCCAACTGGATTCCCGACCTCTTCATGAAGCGCATGGAGGCTCGCGAGGACTGGACCCTCTTCCGTTCCAACGAAGCACCCGACCTGCACGAGCTCTACGGCAAGGCCTTCGAAGAACGCTATCTCGAATGTGAAGCCCAAGCCGAGCGCGGTGAAATCGTCGGTCAAAAAATGCCGGCCATCGATCTTTGGAAATCGATGCTCCGCATGATCTTCGAGACCGGGCACCCCTGGATCACCTTTAAGGATCCCTGTAACCTCCGCAGTCCCCAGGACCACACCGGCGTCATTCACAGTTCCAATCTCTGCACAGAGATCACCCTCAACACCAGCGAGGAGGAAACCGCGGTCTGTAACCTCGGCTCGGTCGTGCTGGATTCGCATCTGGACAGTGATGGAAACCTCGATCACGAGAAACTCCGCGACACCATCAGCATCGCGGTGCGCGCCCTCGATAACGTCATCGATATCAACTTCTATCCCACCGAGGCCGCCAAGACCGCCAACAGCCGTCACCGCCCCGTCGGGCTCGGTGTGATGGGTCTTCAAAACGCCCTTTACCGCAAGGGCATCCCCTTCGCCTCCGAGGCCGCTGTCGATTTCAATGACGAGTTTATGGAAGCGATTGCCTACTACGCTTACGAGGCATCCTCCAACCTCGCCGCTGAGCATGGTACCTACAGCACCTACAAGGGTTCCAAGTGGGACCGTGGCCTCATGCCGCAGGACACCCTCGACCTCCTGCAGGAAGAACGAGGCGTTGAAGTCAAGGTACCCCGCGCCGGCAAAATGGACTGGAAACCCCTGCGCGAAAAGATCGCCAAACAGGGCATGCGCAATTCCAACGTCCTGGCGATCGCGCCGACTGCCACGATCTCCAATATCATGGGAACCACCCCTTGTATTGAGCCCACCTACAAAAACCTCTTTGTGAAGAGCAACCTTTCCGGCGACTTCATTGTACTGAATGGACCGCTCGTCCGCGACCTCAAGGAGCGTGGCCTCTGGAGCGCTGAGATGCTCGACCAACTCAAATACTTCGACGGCGAACTGGATTCCGTTGAAGGCATTCCCGAAGACCTTCGCGAGAAATACAAGACCGCCTTCACCATTGAATATCGATACTTCATCGACGCCGCCGCGCGCCGCCAGAAATGGATCGACCAGTCTCAATCGGTCAATCTCTTCCTGGCTCAGCCCGATATCAAGACCCTCTCGCACATGTATCGCGAAGCCTGGCACAAAGGCCTCAAGACCACCTATTACCTGCGCACCCTCGGGGCTTCCAATATTGAGAAGGCCACCGTCAACGTGAAAAAGGATGTGCGGGGGCGCGCCGGTAATCAAACCGCTCCCGCGGCTGAGCCGAAGAAGGAATTTACCGAAGCTGAAAAGCAGGCCTGTTCCCTCGACGCGATGTTGAACGGTGGTGAATGCGAGGCCTGTCAGTAAGGA
>DKOX01000090.1 GCA_002470925.1 Opitutia bacterium UBA7350
GTCGCCCGCACCGTGATTTCCCCGGTTTTGGTTTTGAAGAGCCGGCCCTCCACCCCGATGATGTCACCGAGGTCGAGCTTCTTGAAATAGGTATTGTATTCCCCTTCCGGCAATTCATCCCGCGTCACATAGGCTTGTATCTGCCCGGCGCGATCCTGAATCTTGATAAAACTGGCTTTGCCCATGACCCTGAACACCACGATACGGCCCGCTACTTTCACCAAAGGTTGCTCGGCATCGTCCGCGCCTTCCTGATAGGCCGCGAGCGCCGCCTCGGTGGTGTGGCTCTGTTTGCAGTTCGCCGCAAAGGGGTTGCGCCCCTCCGACTGCAACTGCTCCAGCTTCTGCATCCGCACTGCAAAAAGATCGTGCGTGCCTTCATGTTGGTTATGCTCCTGTGTCATGTATTCACAAAGGTCTTTGCCGCAGAGGCGCGGAATGGCAAACGCAAAAAGTCCGCCCGCCACCACATCACTGCTTCGACTTCAGAAACAACAGCCTTAAACTGTTTAAACATACCACCGCGGAACTGCCCTCATGCGCCACCACCCCCACACTCAGGGGAAGCCATCCAAGCACCGCTGCGAGAGTCATGATCAGAACCGTCCCGAGCGCGATCGTCACATTCTGCCGAATCACGGAACTGGCGCGCTCACTCAGATAACGCGCCGCCATAAAATTACCGATGCGGTCACGCATCAAAACCACCTCACTCTGCTCAAGGGCGGCATCACTCCCGCGTATCCCCATTGCCACCGAGACATACGCCGCCGCTAAACCCGGGGCGTCATTCACCCCGTCTCCCAACATCGCAACTTTGTATCCTTTTTTTGAATACGAGGCCACCAAAGCCACCTTGTCCTCCGGTTTTAACTCGGCCTGCACTTCCTCGATTCCCAGCTGCGCACCCACCGCCTCCGCGGTCTCCCGACGATCCCCGGTCAGCATTACAGTGCGTATACCTAAATCCCGCAAACGCTCCAAAACACCCCGCGATTCTTCCCGGACCGTGTCACGCAATAAAATTCGCGCCACCAAATCGCCCCGGCAAATCCAATTCTCTACAAATTCCGCAGATGGTTTCGGGACTTCCCGCACCCGCTCTGCCATCGGTCCCTCCAATAACAATTCCCGCCGCCCCAGCACACAGAGCGCCTCCCCGTCACGGCCCTCGACTCCCAGCCCGTTCATCGCACGAAAACCTTCAATAGCTTGCGCCCTCAAACCCTGCTCCTTCCCGTAACGATAAATCGCCCGCCCGACCGGGTGTGAACCCTGCGCTTCCAAAGAATACGCCAACTCCGCCGCTTCCCGTTCGCGCCCCGCCGGAAAACTTTCAATCCGTTCTACCGACATCTCACCCGTCGTGAGCGTTCCGGTCTTATCAAAACATACGAGATCGACCTCCATCAATTTTTCAATCGCAACCCCGCCCCGAAACAGGATCCCGTGCCGCGCCCCCCATGCAATCGCCGCCAAAATCGCAGACGGAATCGAAAGCACCAGCGCACAGGGACTCGCCACCACCAACAAGGTCATGGCGCGGTAAAACGCCGATCGCATCCCCGCCGCATTTTCAAAGGCCGGAATACCAAAACCCAACCACCACACAAAAAACATCAAAATTGTTACCACCAGAATCAGCAGGGTGTAACCCGTTCCAAAACGATCGGTGAAGCGCTGACTGGCAGCCTTTAAATGCTTCGCCTTGTGAATCAAATGAATCACTTTTTGCAGGGCACTCTCATCAACCCGCCGCACTACCTTTGCCTCCACCGTTCCCCATAAATTCAAAGTGCCACTGTAGACCGCATCTCCCGCCGCCTTCGAGACCGGATGCCCTTCCCCCGTCAAAGTTGATTCATCCACTGCACTCTGCCCCGTGAGGACTTCCGCATCGACCGGAAAGATCGCCCCGGGCTTGACCTGAATGACTGCCCCCGGTGCAACCGCCTCGACCGGTACTTCCATGAAATCCCCCGTGGCACCCCGAACCCATGCCACCTTTGGCGCGTCCTTAAACAAACTGTCAATTTCCTTCCGGGTGCGATCCGAGGCATAAGCCTCCAAGGCGCCCGAAAGCGAAAAAAGAAACAACAAAAGGACGCCCTCATTCCACGCCCCGATCGAGGCTGCCCCCAGGGCGACCGCCACCATTAAAAAATGAATGTCCAATTCCCCCTTCGGTAAACCTTCCTTCACATCCACCAGCGCGTCCCAACCGCCGGCCAACATCGCGAGGACGTACAGTGCCAACACCCAAGTACCTGACAAATCGCTCTGCGCCTCCAATAACGAGGCCACCAGACCCAGCAGACCGCACACTAAAGCCAAAGCCCCGAGGATCCGCCAGTCCTCCGTCGCATGGCTGTGCGCATGCACCTTGCGCCCCTGCAAAAAATTACAGAACCGTTCCTTCCAACAGCTCGTGCTATCCTGCTCCGTATTAACGCTCACCTTAACTAATATCTATATCTTTACCCACCCAAAGCCCAAGGCTGAAATAAAAAGAATTCCCTCTGCGCTTTTCAAAGCCCGCATTTAGTGTTCCTTTGTAAAGCTATGATCGGACTCATCGAAAACAACGGCAGCGCCCCTGTGGCGGGTTATCTCATGCCGCTTGTCGAAGGCATCTTCAAGGAGGGTGGCCACCTTCAGACCGTGCTTCAGCTCGATCATCGACCCCAGCAATGTGCCATGGCGCTCGCGGTGGCCGATTCCATCGAATCCGGGAACCCCCTCCTCTTCGAAGCGGGCACCGGAGTCGGTAAAAGCCTCGCCTACCTCATCCCCGGGCTCATCCACGCCATCAGCACCGAGCGTCCCTGCGTCATTTCCAGCCACACCATCTCCCTCCAGGAACAAATCCGCAGCAAGGACCTCAAAATCTGCCGCGACCTTTTCAAAGCGGTCCCGGAACTCAAACCCTACGCTTCATTCAAAACCGCCCTCATGGTAGGGCGTGGCAATTATTGTTGCACCACCCGTCTCAACAATGCCCTCAAGGACGCCCAGAACGGACAGGCCGACCTTTTCCCAAACGACGAAAAAAACGATCTCATCCGCCTTGCGAAATGGTCCGCCGAAAGCGGCAATGGCGTCGTGCAGGAACTTTCGCCCCCGCCCCTCCCGAACGTCTGGGATGCCGTCAATGCCGACAGTTCTACCTGTTCCCGTAAAAACTGCGACCCCGCCGCCTGTTTCTACCAGCGCGCCCGCCAACAGGTCCAGCAGGCGAACTGCGTCATCGTAAACCACAGCCTCCTCTTCGCCCTTATCAACGCCGGAATGCCACCGGGCGGCGAACAACCCGGTATCCTCCTACCCGACGATTTTGTCATCCTCGACGAAGCCCACCGCATCCCCGCCATCGCCACCGATCACTTCGGCATCCACCTTAGCAACTACGCCGTCGATCGCGCCCTCAAACGTCTCTATAATCCCCGCAACAAACGCGGCGCCCTTAAAAAAGAAGGCGATCATTACGACTTTGCCGCGATCGAGGAAGCCCTCGCCGCCAATCATGAATTCTTCAGCTACCTGCACGATACCTTCCTCACCAAGGATTCCATCCGCCGTATCCACGAACCGGAATTTTGCGAGAACATCCTGAGCGGGCCCCTCAAAGCCGTCACCGAACGCCTCGCCGCCCGCATCCAAAAAACCGACGACGAACGCCAACAGGATGAACTCCGCGACCACCGCAAACGCCTCCTCGGGTATTGCGATGCGGTCAGTGGATTCATCGCCCTTGCTGAGGAAGGCCATGTCCATTGGCTCGAACGCGGCGGGAAGAAAGGCCAAATCGTCTCCCTGCGCAGCGCCCCCCTCCTCGTCGCGCCCGCCCTGCGCGAGACCCTCTTCAGCCGCCACACCGCCGCCGTCCTCACCAGCGCCACCCTTTCCGACGGACAAAAGCTCGACCGTTTTCAAAGCAAAGTCGGCGCGGAAGCCGCGGAGGCACAAATGGAATCCTCCCCCTTTGATTACCCCAACCACACCCGCCTGTTTATTGCGAAAGACGCGCCCCTCCCGCAACCCGGCGCCGGTCGCCTCGACCTCGATTACCTCGCCAATATGATTGCATGGTGCAGCCGTCGCGTTGCAGGCGGCACCCTTGTCCTTTTCACCAGTCATCTCGACCTTCGCAAGGTCCGCGAACGCAACGCCGATTTCTTTAAAAAAATCAACCGCCCCCTTTTCGCGCAGGGCCTCGACCACGGACGCTCGGAACTCACTCGTCGCTTTGCCGAAGCAGGCAACGGCGTCCTCTTCGGCACCGATAGTTTCTGGACGGGGGTCGACGTCCCCGGCCCCGCCCTCTCGCAAGTCATCATTACTCGCCTCCCCTTTGAACACCCCGGCCACCCCGTCAGCGAGGCGCGCAGCGAAGACTGCCGCATGCAGGGCGGCAACCCCTTTGCCGATATCGCCATCCCCGATGCGGTGGTACGGTTCCGTCAAGGCGTCGGGCGACTCATCCGCCGCGAGAGCGACCGCGGCAACATCGTGGTCCTCGATTCCCGTATCCTCACCAAGCCCTATGGTCGGCATTTCCTCGACGCCCTCCCCATGCGGAACTACGAACGCTTTAGCCTACAAAATCGCGAAGCGGTCTTTAATGAATCCGCTTTCGTCTGAAGCTTCCTTCCTTAAAACCCGCCCTCAATTCCTATGAAAAAATCCGAACTTTTTATACCGAAGGTCGAAGCCCAGCCCGACAATATGCTCTTCCGTTTCAGTCTCGCTCAGGCCCTAACCGAAGAAGGCGAAACCCACGCCGCCATTCCCCACCTCGAACGCTGTGTGCAATCCCGCGAGGATTGGATGCTCCCCCGCATCCTTCTTGGCAAGGCTCTCCTTCAGGACGGGCAAGCCGCCACCGCCAAACCGATCCTTGAAACCGCCCTGCAACTCGCCATCGCGCAGGATCACCGCGAACCCGCTGCCGAGCTACAACAACTCCTCGCCGACCTCACCTGAGGATCCGCGGCCCTCACCCCTGCGGCAGACCCAGCGCTTTCGCCGCCCGCTGCAGTCGCGCATCTGCCGAGTAAAGCGGAACCACAAAACGCTGCGCCAGTTCCAGATAGGCCGCGTCATAACCCGATAGCCCGTAATGCATTGCCAGTTCCAGCGTCCTTTGCCGGGCAAACGCATCCGGACTGTCTAGATCGTGAACGAAAACTTTTGCCCATAAAGAGCAGGCCGCTTTTGCGCCAGCCTTGGTCAAACGACCACGTTGCTGGGCTGAACGAATCAAATTGACCATTTCATATTGCCATAATACCGGCTGCAACAAGCCCAGTTTACCCGCTATAACCTCCTTTAGCAAAGCCTCCGCCAACTCGCTTTGCTCGTCCGGCAAAATCCAACTCGCACTGACGGAGGTATCGACAACCGCCGTTTTCACCGGCGGCCCTCCTCAATCAGCTCCTTGATTGTTTCCTTGCCGGGCTTGGCCGAGGCACGGATTTTTCTGAACTCCTCTACCAAATTCTCTGTTTCGGTATCGACGGTGCCCAGACCCGAGGAGAGCAGCGCCACGCGCTTGCCGTGCTTTGTAATCCAGATGCGCTGTCCACGCGAAGCCGCATCCAACAAGGACGATAATTTGTTCTTCGCCTCAAAGGCACCCACTTCTCTTTCCTGTATGCTTTTCATTTGCAAAAACTAGCTGAACTGGCTCAAATCGCAAGCCCCTTTGAAATTCCAAACTGCCCCGCATCTACCCCGTTGAAAATTCATCGCAGTTTTACTTTCAACCTGCCCCGCACTGCCCTAGATTTTTCTATAATATGCTGCAGCACCACCGCCTCGACTGGAACGCCCCGCTCCTGCCCGCCGTCACCGCGGGACTCCTCGAGCGGGCCTCCAACGAAGGCAAGGACCTCCGCCACCTCCTTGCGCTCGTCCCGACCCGGCAAGCGGGGCGCCGCCTCCGCCAGAGCCTCCTCCAAGCGCGCCCGGATTTAAAACTCCCCGCCATCCAGACCCCCGATGCTTTTCTCGCGGCAAGCCTCCCCACCCCGCCAATTGGAGAGGGCGCGCTCCTCGCCGCTTGGTTCGCGGGCCTGAATGCCGTGAAATTTTCGGACTACCCCGCGGTCTTCCCGCAGGAACCCCCAGCCACCACCGCGTGGTTCCTCTCCATGGCGCAAAGCCTCCTGCAACTCCGCCGCGAACTCGGCGTGGCCGGACTCACGATCGAAGCCGCCGCCCAAAAAGCCGCCGAAGCGGGATTGGAGAGCGATCGTTGGCGGCAACTGGCCCGCCTCGAAAGCCGCTACCTCGAAACCCTGCACGCTCGCAAACTGGAAGACCCCATCCTCGCCCGCCGCGCCGCCGCCGAAAACTATCGCCCCCCGGAAGGAATCGAAGAAATCCTCCTCCTCGCAATTCCCGACCCGCAGGCACTCCCCCTCCTCGCCCTCACTCAGGCGGAAACCGTGACAGTGGAAGTCTGGCATTACGGGCCCGCCGATTGTTTCGATAGCTGGGGCCGTCCCCTCCCCGAACTCTGGGCGGAGCGCCCCCTTCAATTCGAGGATTGGGGCGCGGAACTCCTCTCCTGCCGCGATCCCCGCGAATGCGCTGCAAGGCTTGCGGAAAGCGTCGCCGTCGCCCCGGAAGCCCATTGTCTCGGACTCGCAGATCCCAGTCTCGCGCCCTACGTAGAACGCGCCCTCCAACAAAAAGGACTCCCCGCTTACGATCCCGAAGGCCGTGCCCTCCATCTCAGCGGAAGCGGTCATCTCGCGGAGCTTTGGTGCAATCTCTGCGAAGAGGCCAGCCTGCAAAACCTCCGCGCCCTCCTGCAAAACCCCCTCAACCATCGTTGGCTCGACACCGAAACCCCCGTCGAAACCCTCCTCATCGCAGTCGATACGATCTTTGAGAAACACCTCGTCTCGAACCTCGAAACCCTCCTTCAATTCGCCTACGAAACCCCGCTCTCCCAGGCCCTCAAAAAAATCGACGCGACCCGCCGCGCCCTCCTCCAGGCATCCAATTTCCCGGAAGCCCTGCGCGACCACCTACAGGCGCTCGCCGCCGCCAACGAAAGCGACGAGCTCGACGCTAACCTCGAATCTTGCCTCGAGGCCGGAATCGAGGCCGCCAAATATTTTGCGAAACTACCCCCCAGCTTCCACCGCCTCGCCTTTAAGCAAGCCCTCCGCAAAAGCAAGACCTACCCCCCGCGCCCCGAAGGGGCCCACGACCTCCTCGGTTGGCTCGAGTTGCTCTGGGATGACTCGCCCCACCTCAGCCTCGCCGGCCTCAATGAAGGTATCGTTCCGGAAGCCCGCCCCGCCGACAGCTTCCTCCCGGAAACCCTCCGCGAAATCCTCGGTCTCCGTACCGAGGCGCAACGCTTCGCCCGCGACGCCTACCTCCTCGAGGCGCTCTCCCACCGCCGCGCCGGGGACCGCGGTCGCCTCCAAATCCTCGTCCCTCAAACCCTCGCGGACGGCACCCCCGCCAAACCCTCCCGCCTCCTCTTTCAAGGGCCCGACGCCGAATTCCTCCAACGCATCCAAGCCTTCTTTCAGGATGATGACGAAGCGCACGCGCCCAGCTTCAGTCACAGCCTCCCCTGGCGACTCGCCCCTCCGCCCAGTCTTTCCCTCCCCTCGCATTTTTCGCCGAGCAGTCTCCGCAGCTACCTGCAATGCCCCTTCCGTTTTTTCCTGCGCCACATCATGGGACTGCGCCCCGCCGAACTCGCGGCGCGCGAACTGACCCCCGCGAATTTCGGCAATCGCCTCCACGATGTCCTCGCCGAGCTCGCCGGTCGCAAACTAACGAATCCCCTCGACACCGAAGCCCTCGCCCGTGAGCTGAAATCCAGCATCGCGAAAAATCTCGGGCGGCGCTACGGGAAACAACCCTCCTTCGCGCTTCGCCTCCAACAGGAAGCCCTCGAAGGTCGCCTGCAGGCTTTCGTGACCCGCCAGGCCGAAGACCTCGAAACCCACGGCGCCACCGAAGTCCAAGCCGCCGAGCAGGGCTTTGAAATGACCCTCGAAGGTTCCAAAATCAAAGGCATCATTGACCGCGTCGACTCCGGGAACGCAGGCCTCACCCTCTACGATTACAAGACTGCCGACAATCCCAAGACCCCTGCCGCCGCCCACCTCGCCACCGCCACCACCGCCACGACCCCCAAGCATTTACCCCGTGCCGCCTTCTTTGATCTCGACGGCAAGACCTATCGTTGGACCGACCTACAACTCCCGCTCTACGCCCTTGCTGCCCGCGAGGCATACCCCGACATCCGGAACCCCCGCCTCGCCTATATCAACCTCGCCAAGACCCTCGAAAAAAGCGCCTTCGATTATTGGGACGACTTCACCAAGGATCACCTCGACTCCGCCCGCGAATGCGCGGTGGAGGTCATCCAACAGATCAAGGCGGGAGTCTTTTGGCCCCCCAACGCCAAGATTCACGAATCCTACGACGATTTCGCAGCCCTCTTCCCCGACGGAATTGAAAACAGCGTCGATCCCGAAACCTTCAAATGCTATCCCTTCAAAACATAGCGATCGCGGCCTCCGCGGGCTCCGGTAAAACCTACCAGCTCACGAACCGTTTCATCTCCCTTTTGCACCTCGCGGAGCAACCGGAACGCATTATCGCGCTCACCTTTACCCGCAACGCCGCCGGGGAATTCTTCAACCGCATCATCGGGAAACTGAGCAAGGCCGCCGCTGCACCGGATACCGCCGCGCAACTCTCCCGCGAGCTCGGCATCGAGGCCGACGCCGCCCGCTACCACGCCCTCCTCCGTCTCGTGGTGCGTTCCATGCACCGTCTCAACCTCCAAACCCTCGACAGTTTCTTCTTTCGCATCGTCAGCGCCTTCGCCCTCGAGCTTGGGCTCACCGGCAACCTTCAACTCCTCGACGCCAGCAGCGAGCCCCGCCTTCGCCGCGCGGTCTGCGATGCCCTCGTCCATCGCCGCGGTGAACTCGACGAAGAACTCACCGAATTCTGGCAAGCCTTCAAACAGGCGACCCATGGACAACAAACCCGCAGTGTCGAAACAACCGTCTCGCAGTTCATCGAAAACCTCTACGGCCTCTACCTCGAAGCCCCCGACCCCGCCCTCTGGGGACAGGAAAGCTCCATCTGGCCCGACCCTGCCTCATCCCCACTCTCCGGCGACGCACAAACCGAAACCGACTGGTCCCAACTCGCCGCCCAACTGCGCGACGCCGCCGAAAAAGAAAGCGTACTCACCAGGCATCAACGCGGGTTCATTCTAAAAGCCGCCACCCACGTCGAGGAATACTCCGCCAAGGAAAAAACCAATGCCCTCCTCAACAACATCCTCAACGACCTCCCCGAATACCGGAAGGGCTACCGCTTTGTAAAACTCGGCAGCCCCAAGCTCGTGGAACTGAGCGCCCCCCTCCACGCCGCCCTCCTCGCCTCCGTCGAGGCGATCTTCGCCCACCACCTCCGCCGCGCCCTCCAAAACACCCGCGGGGTGCACCGCATCCTTCAGGCATACCATCAAAACTACGACCGCATCGTGCGCCGCCCCGGGCGTCTCAGTTTCAACGACCTCACCCGCCTCCTCAGCCCCGACGAAGCTGGTTCGCTCCTCGATCCCGCCGCGCGCCTCCTCCTCGAGTTCCGCCTCGACAGCCGTTTCGACCATTGGCTCTTCGACGAATTCCAGGACACCAGCCGTCCCCAGTGGGCAGTCCTGCAAAACCTCATCGACGAAATCGTGCAGGACGATTCCGGTCAGCGTTCCCTCTTCTACGTAGGCGACACCAAGCAATGCCTCTACCTCTGGCGCGGGGGCGACGACCGCCTCTTCCACGAGATCCAACAACACTACCACCCCGCGATTCAAAGTAAACGCCTCGCGACCTCCTGGCGTTCCGCGCCCGCCGTCCTCCATGCCGTCAACACCGCCTTTGACGACCCCGCCGCCCTCGCCGCCCGCCTCTCCCCCGCCGTCTCAGAGCGTTGGGCCCAGGCCTGGGAAACCCACCAGGCCGCCCCCGGCAATGCCGGGCTCAAGGGTTACGCCTGCGTCCTTCAGGCGAGCGAGGCCGAAAATTGCACCGAGTGGGAACGTACCCGCGACCTCCTCCTTTCCCTCAAGCCCCTCCAAAACAAAATCAGCGTTGGTTGCCTCGTGCGCCAAAACAAAGACGCCACCGCCCTCGCCGATTACCTCCGCGCCGAAATCCCCGGTCTCCCGGTCCAGACCGGATCCGCGACCCGACCCGCTTCCGACAACGCCGCCGGCACGACCCTCCTCCAATTCCTCCGCCTCGCCGCCCACCCGGGCGATGCCCTCGCCCGCGGTTACCTCGATTGGCTCGACCACAACACCCCCGGTGCCAAACTCGCCGACCGCGCTCCGGAATTCCGCGACCGCCTCCACCTCGACGGCTACACCCGCGCCACCGAATGGGCCGCCGATCAAATCCGCACCAAACTCCCCGCCGACGATCAACGCCACCGGCAACGTCTCGACCGACTCTGCGAATACGCCCGCGATTACCAATACGAGGACGAGCGCCACCTCGACGGCTTCCACGAATTCCTAAGCGAGCGCAGTTCCAACGAAGAGGCCCGCGGCAATGTTATCATTGAAACCATTCACCGTTCCAAAGGACTCGAATACGACGCCGTCATCCTCGCCGCCGAATCCCACGCCGGCCCCACCGAAGGACGCATCGCCCCCCACCGCAAAAGCGACGGTAGCATCGACTGGATCCTCGAACCTTTCAAGAGCGACAGCATGCAGGCCGACCCCCAACTCGCGGCCCTCCCCGAAAACAACGCCCAACAACGCGACTTCGGGAATCTCTGCCTCGCCTACGTCGGCATGACCCGCGCCCGCCGCGCCCTCTACATCATCCAACCCGCCGGAACGATCCAAAGCAAATCCATCGCCGGACACCTCCGCGACGCCTTCGGCAAGGAACCCGACCCTCACGGCCTCCTATGGGAAACCGGGGATGCGGATTGGATTGGGGGTGTTGGTAGTCGTTAGTTGAGGGTTGTTCGTTGGAACCACCTTCTCCAATTCATACTCTTA
>DKOX01000093.1 GCA_002470925.1 Opitutia bacterium UBA7350
GAATGTGTTGGGCGAGGGCGTAAGTTTTCTTCTTGCGACGACCGACGATTTTTGAGCCATCCTCACTGAGGTGATAGAAATCGTCATCGAGGGTGGAGATGTGGATCATCCCAAATGCCATGGTATCGGTTAGTTCAATGAAGAGGCCGTGATTTTTGATATCGGTTATAACCGCGGGGAATGCTTGTTTGTGATCTTTTTCAAGTTCGCGCTCATAGAATTCCAGTAGTTTGGTCTTCACGGATTCGCGTTCGGCATCGACGCTATTGCGTTCGGTGATGCAGAGGTGCTCACCGAGGGAATCGAGCTTGGCCTGCGGATATCGGATCTCGGGTTTTTC
Organism: Opitutia bacterium UBA7350; assembly: GCA_002470925.1. Classification (GTDB taxonomy): domain Bacteria; phylum Verrucomicrobiota; class Verrucomicrobiia; order Opitutales; family Coraliomargaritaceae; genus UBA7445. The sequence goes on from DKOX01000093.1 coordinate 341, forward strand.
GAGCGCGGAATCGGCGCCGTCTTTACAAAGGAAGGCATCAAAGACGCGGTGCACTACGAGGTCGGAATAACGCCGAATGGGCGAGGTAAAGTGGGTGTAGTCGCTTTTGGCGAGGCCGTAGTGTCCATCGGGGGAGGCGCGATACTGGGCTTGTTTAAGGCTGCGCAGGACATGCGTTTTAAGGGTGTATCCCTGGGGGTGCTCTTTCAGGATTTGAAGGAGTTTGGACATTTCATTGGCTTTGGAGAGGTTGCCGCAGGGAACACCAAAGCTGTTCATGGTTTGGCGGAGCTCCTGGAGTTTTTCCTCATCGGGTTCATCGTGAACGCGATAAAGGCAGGGGAAGCGGTTGCGTTTCATTCTGCGGGCGACCTGTTCATTCGCAGACAGCATGAATTCCTCAATGAGTTGATGACTTTCGTCGTTTTCCTGTTTTTCGATACGGTCGGCATAGCCCTCGGGGTCGACGTAAATCTTTATTTCGTTCATATCGAGGTCGAGCGAGCCGTTCTGGAAACGGCGTTTGCGGAGTTGGTGGGCGATTTCCCAGAGGGCGCGGATGTGGCGCTGGAGGGTTTCCATTTCGGAATCAGAGAGGTCGCTGAGGGGGCGACCGGTGGAGCCGGTCTGGTGCTTGGGCGGGAGCGGGGTTTTTCGGACCGACTCGAGGTCATCGTTTTGCATGAAGGCGAAGGCCTGTTTATAGGTGAGGCGTTTATTGCTGCAAATGACGGTGTTGGCGAAATCGATCTGCTCAATCTGTGCTTTTTGGGAAAAGCTTATGAAGACGGATTTGGTGAGACGATCCTGCGCTTCGACGAGACTGCACAGTCCGTTGGAGAGGGCGTGGGGCAGCATTGGTATAACGGTGCCGACGAGGTAGGTACTGTTGCCGCGTTTTTGAGCTTCTTTGTCGAGCGGGGTGCCGGGTTTAACGTAGGCCGAGACGTCGGCGATATGGATGCCAATGCGATGGCGTCCATCGCCGAGTTCCTCGATCGAGAGGGCGTCGTCGAAATCCTTGGCGTCATCGGGATCGATTGTGAAGGTAAAGATATCACGGCAATCGCGGCGGCCCTCGCGGTCGGCGGCGCGCACCTGCTCCGGGATGGTTTCGGTTTGTTTCTGGACCGCGGCAGGGAAGGCGGGGTTGAGATCATATTTGTGGAGAATACCTTTGAATTCGGCGTCGGGGGCATGGGTTTCTCCGAGGACATCGATGATTTCACCCTCGGGATTGAGATGCCGCTGTTTCCATTCAATCATCTTGACGACAACCTTATCGCCTACTTTAGGGAGGGGTTGAATGCCGGAGTTACGGGGATCCGGGACGATGAAATCCTGAATGATACGGGGATCGTCTGGAATGACGTAGTGGGTGTGACGTCCTTTTTTAAGATTGCCTACGATGGTTTCACGGGCGCGCTTAAGGATGCGGATGACGCGCACATTGGGTTTTTCGTCGGGGGCGTATTTGGGGCGGCGCTGGGTTTCGTAGCGGCGCCCACGCCCGCGCCCCCGATAGAATTTTTTATGATTTTGCTCCTCGATCCGGGCGAGGACATGGTCGCCGTGGAGTGCGACGCCGGTGTCCTCGGCATTAACAGGATGCCCGGCGACGCCTTTTTTACCGGCATCGGTGTCGGGGATGAGGAAGGCCGAGCCGCTTTGTCGGAACTGGATGCGCCCGCTGACGAGATTGGCGTCGTCGGAAAGGCAGAGACGATCTTTTTTTATACGGGCAATTTCGCCGGACTCAAGGAGGCCTTGAAGGATTTTACGGCCGCGTTTGGTGGAATCCTTGTTGAGCTTGAGGACTGCAATGATTTCCTCTTGTCGAAGTGGCACATAGTCAGGAGATTTGAGGAGGGTGAGGATTTTTTTTCGCAGATCCATTGGAACGCCAGTGTGCGGTGAATTAGTTGCTTGGCGATGCATAAAACGCAAAGAAGGGAGCGCTTTACAAAAAGCGAGGAATACCACAGAGATGAAAGGGTGGAAATGCTACTCGGAGTCATCGGATGTTCAGTCGGCGGAGTGGCGCGTCATGTCGTGTCGACGGCGCTTACGGCATGGTGGGGGGATCGTTTCCCATGGGGGACCTTACTCGTCAACGTAACGGGTAGTGTCTTGCTGGGGTATGGTTTGGGGCTGGCACTCCGCTATCCCGAATGGGGCAATATCCTAGTGGGTTTTAGTGGCGGGTTTACGACTTTTTCGACCTTTAGTCTGGATAATCTCAATTTGTTGTCGCAAGGCCGCCGCGGGGCTTTGGGTTGTTATATACTTTTAAACCTGAGTATGGGTGTTTTGGCGTTTTATGCCTGTGCGGTTTTGAGTATATGAAAATACTGGTGAGAAATATTCATAAAAAAGATTTATGGGTGATCGCGCAGGGTTCTGCTCTGGGAGGGTTTTTGCGGTTTGGTCTAGAGGCGCTGGCCAAGGGGTTGGGGGTTGAATTACCGTTGGCGACAATTCTGGTAAATGTGAGCGGATCGTTTTTGATTGGTTGGTTGGCGGGTAGTTGGGCGCAAGGCGGGCCGACGATTGCAAGGTCCTACCGTTGGCATTTTTGGGTTACCGGTTTTTGCGGCGGCTATACGACCTTTTCGCTGTTCAGTCAGCAGATCGTGGAACTCTTACACGATGGCTCCGGTCAACTGGCAGGTTTGTATGTGTCGGGGAGTGTGGTGCTGGGCTTGCTGGCGGTTTGGTTGGGGTTTTCACTGGCGCGGTCGCGCGCTGAAAGCGAGGCAGTGTACAACGCCCGTATTGAATATTACGATCGCAGGAAAGCAGTTCTGCAATGGGAGCCAATTTACGGGGAGGGATTTTTGCGTTGGGCTTACGGCACGAGCATCGGTCGCCTCACAGTTCGCCTGATGGTGCAGCGGGCCTGGTTTTCAATCTGGTATGGCTGGCGCATGAACCAAGCGGCGAGCCGTGCAAAGATCGAACCCTTCATCCAGCGCTTTCGCTTGGATCGCAGCGAGTTCGTGGAACCGAAAGGAGGCTTTGCTCATTTTAATGATTTTTTCTACCGGAAATTAAAGCCGGGGGCGCGTCCCATTGCAGGGGGGCTGGATCAAGTGGTCTTTCCCGCAGATGGCCGTCATCTCGCTATTCCCGATCTCGATGCCGCCGGGGTCTTTTATATTAAGGGACAGGCCTTTGACTTGAAGGCCTTTGTGGGGGATGCGGCCTTGGCGGAGGATTATGCGGGCGGGGCGCTTTTAATTTCACGTTTGTGCCCGATTGATTACCACCGTTTTCATTTTCCGCTTGCGGGGGAAGCGGAGGCACCCGTCCTACTGAGTGGCAGTTTATGTTCGGTCAGTCCGCTGGCCTTGCGGCGGCGGCTTGCAATATTATGGGAGAACCGGCGGGTACGGACGCGATTGCGGACGCTGCGATTCGGCGAGGTTCAGGTCTTTGAAGTGGGTGCCACCTGCGTAGGCGGGATCCATCAAACCTACAAGCCCGGCACGGTGGCACAGGGCGGTGAGAAGGGCTATTTCAGTTTTGGAGGTTCCTGTGTCGTAACTCTGTTTAAACCCGGTGCAGTGAAATTTGATGCGGACCTGACGGAATACTCGTCGCAAGGAATTGAGGTGTATGGGCAGATGGGTGAAGCCTGCGGGAGCGCAAGGGTCTGAAGCGACTACTGTAGTTGAAAGTCCGGGAATTGTGGGAGCTGGTCGAGGGCCTCCAGCAGGGTTGCTTCGGCGGTGCGCATTTTTTTCCGGTCGGCGTCGAGGCGGTCGTCGAAACCGCATAGGTGTAGCCAACCGTGAATGAGGTAGAGGGCAAGTTCGCGGGGGAAGGGAAGGTCGAGTTCGACAGCGCGGGTGCGGGCATGATCGACCGAGACAATGATTTCCCCGGCGGACTGCATTTGCGGTTGGGGGGGGAAGGTGATGACGTCGGTGGGGCTGGGATCATCCATGAATTGGGCATGGATGGTTGCGATCGCGGGGTCGTCGACAAAAACGATGGAGAGTTCTCCGGAGGGGAGCGCGAATTGCGGGAGGGATTGGATGCAATCGGCAAGGTCTTGGGTCGCGCCCTCAGGGTCACGCAGGGCGGGGTAACGGTTGCTTACGGCGAGTTCCATCTTAGGACTTGGAAGTGGCTTCGGCTTCGTCGGGGTCTTGTTCTTCGCCCTTGGGATATTCAACGCGGGAATGGAGCATGTTGAGAAGGGTATAGACAAAGCTTTCGCGTATTTTATTGAGTTCTTGGAAGGTGAGGGGGCAGTCGTCGAGTTGACCGTCTTCGATACGGTCGCGGAAGATTTTGTCGATGAGGTCTTCAATGTTGGATTGGGTGACTTTGGGCAGGGTCCGACTGGCGGCCTCGACTCCATCGGCGAAGAAGATGATGGCGCTTTCCTTAAAGGCGGGGCGAGGGCCATCGTAGCGGTAGGTGCTTTGATCGACGGTGGAG
>DKOX01000080.1 GCA_002470925.1 Opitutia bacterium UBA7350
AGGAGCGCGGGAAAGGCGGTCGCAATGATGGAACCGATCGTGGGAATAAAATTGAGGAGGAAAATAAGGACCGCCCAGAAGCTGGCGGAATCCACCCCAACCCACTCCAGGATAAGGTAGCTGAGCAGTCCGGTTGCGGCACTGGTGAGCACCTTGATTCCAATGTAGGTACGGATGTCGCGGTTGATCCGCTGCATGAGACTGAAAACCGCTTCCTGTTGTTCAACTTGTGGAAAAAGGGCGCGGATCTTTGATTCAAAGGTGCGTTGTTCCAGGATGATAAAGATGAGGTAAACGAAAATAATACCGGTGCTTCCCGCGAGACTGCTGACAGTTTTAGCGAAGCCCTGCAGGAGTCCGCTGAAATTCGCACTCTTTAAAATTTCACGCACGCTGGGGGATTGCTCCAGGCCAAGCATGGCGTAAATCGTATTGATGCGTATCTCCAGATTGGTCTGATAAACCGGAGCCTGCTTAATGACGTGCGTCACGTTATCCGTGATCAACTGAATCACCCAACTCAGGGAGGCCAGAATCAAAATGACTGCCAGCACGAAGGTGAGGATCTTTGGCAAGCGCCTGCCGCGCCAGGAGACCGAACCAATCGCATGTGCGAGGGCACTGATTAAAAATGCGATTGCACCTGCGATGACAAGCGGGAGTAAAATCGCTTGCCCGAGGTTCAATAAATAAAACGACAGAACGACGATGAACATCGTCAAGGCTACTCGTTTTAATTGCATACCCTACAATTTGCTTTCTCGGTGCCCAACTGTCCAGCCTCAGTTGAGGCGATAACGCCAAGCCAAACTAACTGTTCTGTTTTGAGTAGAAGTCGTCGATCTTTTGAGCAACGTCGCGGAAAGCGATATCGGCCCCGTAGAGTGCCTTGTATTCGACCATCGCCTTTTCCATGTCACCCTGAAGCTCGTAGCATTCCCCGAGTACGTAGAGGACGTCCTTCTTGATATCCGTCACGCCGGGGATCTCGCCCTTCGCGCTGATGAATTGCTCGACGGCAAGGTCGTAGAATCCCTTGGTCTTGTAGGCTTTTCCGAGGAGGATGAGCGCCTGCACCCGCACCTTGGGGCTACGCTGCGCCAACTGCAATTCCTTGATCGCGGCATCGGTTTCGCCGTCCTCGAGGTAAAGTTCGCCCAACTCGAAGCGGTAGCTGAATTCGTTTGGATAACGCTGCACAAGGTGCTCGGCTTGCTCGCGCTGCATGGTGTGCGCCTCGGCACGAATCGCATCGAGCGCCGCCCTGGCCTCCGCGTTGTCCGGTTCTTTTTCAAGGATCGCTTCCTGCGTTTGAATAGCGGCCTGCATTTTCTCGCGTTGCAACGCAGAAGCCAGACGCTCCAGATTCACATCGGCCTTACCTCCATCTAATTGACGCGCCTTCTGGACCCATTCCAGAGCGTTTTCAAATTCACCCAACTTACGGTAATTGCCGGCGAGGTCGCGATAGAGGTTGATATTGTCGGGTTCCGCTTCGACCGCTTGCAAGGCATCCTCGATCAGGGCGCGCAATCCCGCTTCGCCCGTCTTGGCGCGGCTCGCTTGTTCCAGTTTCTGGGCCTCTTCCTCATCCTTAAGTTTATCACGGAAACTCTCTTCTTCTTCCCAACGGCCCTTGTTCACGGTTTGCTGAACCGAGGCTTTCTTCACCAGCGATTCGATGGCATCGTCATTCGGGTTGGCACGGTAGGCCGCCTCGCCGATGCGAATGGCCTCTTCATTCTTACCAATTAAGATATAGGCTTCCATGAGGTCTTTGACATTGCCGGCATTGCCGGGCGCGATGCGGTAAATTTCCTCGTAGGCAAAGGCGGCGGTCTCGTTTAATTCAAGCGCGCCCGCAGCTTCACCCAGGAGTTGGTGCGCCGCGATATTGCCGGGGTTTGCACGCAGCATTTCCTCTGCTGCTTCGAGCGCCTTCTGTGGGTCCTTCTCCACCTTGGGTGCCCGCATGCTCATCCCGAGACCACTGACTTTTGACATCAATCCCGACAAGCCCGCCGATTTTCCCCGTGTGACCCGTTGTTGCGCCTGCCTCAAATTACGACGCACTTCCAGGCAACCGGGGTGGCGCTGGATAATGTTGGATAAAATATCAATGGCGTAGGCCGGGTTTTTGCCGATCGCCTTGATGGCGTTCTGCACCTGTTTCTGCTCACGGGGGTCAAGATTATCGAGGGCAATTTCTTTCATGAAACTTTTGCTTGGAGTGGAGGATCAAATTAAAATGGGAATTATGGCAAACTAAGCGCCCGCGAGTAAAGGCCTAATCCATCACCTTGAGGTCGGCCTGTGCCGCGAGTTCCAACGCCCCCATCGCCGCTTCCACGGCGACGGGGTCACGCCCCTCAACCAAGAGACGCAATTTTGGCTCCGTGCCGGAATAGCGTATCAGAACCCGACCGGCTTCACCAAACTCAGTTTCCACCGTCCTTTGCGCTGCCTGCAGGGATGTCAGGCTTTCAAATGGTAATTTCTCCTCTAGACGCAGATTGCGGGTCGCCTGCGGGAAAAGCTCGACCCGCCCGCGCCAATCCCCGAGCGATTGACCGCTCTCACGCAAGACCCGCATCAATTCAAGGGCCGCCAATAAACCATCCCCGGTACTTGCGTAGTCACTTAGAATAATATGCCCGGAATTCTCGCCGCCCACCGTTGCACCGAGTTCACGCATCCGGCTTGCGACATTGCGGTCACCGACATCGGTACGCACAATCTCCCCGCCCGCGGCCTTCAGGGCGTGGTCCAGGCCAAGGTTACTTTGGACTGTAGCAACCAAGGTGCGCGCTCCCAGACGGCCGCACTCCAGCGCGTGTAAACCCAGAATTCCAAGCAAAACGTCCCCATCCAAGACAAGGCCGGCCGCATCACAAATGACCAAACGATCGCCATCGCCATCGTGTGCAATACCATAATCCGCATGGTGCTCCAATACCGCCGCCGCCAGCCTCTCGGGGTGTTCACTGCCAACCCCAAGGTTAATGTTTGAACCATCCGGGTTGGCACCGAGCAAAACGACCTCCGCACCGAGCGCCTCAAAGACCACCGGACTCGTCCGAAAGGTTGCCCCGTTGGCACTGTCTAAAACCACCTTCAAGCCTTGCAAGAGATCCGCCGCAAACAAACCGCACACCCCATCGATATATTGCTGCGTGCCGTCCCGCGAATGAATCACCGCGTCCGGCAGTGCTCCCCCGGGAACCGGTACCGCATCGATCGCCGCTTCGATTTCAAGTTCTTCCTGCGGCGTCAGCTTACAACCCTTGCGATCAAATAACTTGATCCCGTTATCACAGGCGGGATTGTGGGAAGCGGTTACCGCGATCCCCATCGCAGCCGCCTCTCGCAAGACTGCGCCCGCCACCGCCGGCGTGGGCACCACGCCCAAATCATCGACCGCGGCCCCCTCGCGGTGCAGACCGCCCGCCAGCGCCCCGCACAAGTCCGGTCCGCTTTGCCGTGTGTCGCGCCCCAAAATCACGCGCGCCCCCTTCGGAAGCATCGCCCCCAAGGCAACTCCCATGCGGTAAGCAAACTCCGTGTTGATACAGGCATCCCCATAGGTTCCCCGTATTCCATCCGTTCCAAAATATTTACCCATTACAAATTACCGATTATTACCGGATCAAAGCGCCGCATAGAAGTTCCGGGCTTTGTCCAACCATTCGCGTACCGCGCCACTTTCCAAAAGTGCCTTCGCTTGCCTTGCCCCGTCCTTCAAATCACTGGCACGACCCGCAACCCAAAGCGCTGCCCCCGCATTCATAAGCACGGTATCGCGCAAACCCGACGGCACTTGCTCCGCCCCGGCAGGTCCCACCAGTCCATCCAATAGTTTCAGATTCACCGCGACATCCCCGCCCCGCAAATCCGCAAAATCGCATGCCGCGAGCCCTGCATCGGTGGCGTTCAAAGCTCCCGCGACGGTATCCAAGCCACCCAAACCCGCGATGGTATTGCTTCCCGCGCAACTCAATTCATCCAGGGCGCGACCCGCCTCCGGCTTTCCATTCACCACCAGACCTGCCTTTAAATCCAGAGCTCCCAAAGCCTCCGCCAAAGGCGCGACCCATTCATCCGAGAAGACCCCTAAGAGTTGATGTGCGGGTTGGCCGGGATTAATCAATGGTCCCAACAGATTAAAAATAGTACGTATTCCTTGTCCCGCCAATTCCTTGCGCACCGGCATGATCGCCTTGAAAGCAGGATGAAACGCCGGCGCAAAAAAGAAACAAAAATTCAATTCCCTCAAAGAGTCCCGCAGGATCGGCAAGGGTGCATCCAATTTAAAGCCCAAAGCCTCCAAAAGGTCGGCGCTGCCGCATTTTGAGGTAATGGAACGATTGCCGTGTTTGAAAACCGGAACCCCGGCCGTCGCCGCAACAAAAGAAACGGTTGTCGAAATATTAAAGGTGCCGGATCCGTCCCCACCGGTCCCGCAGACATCCACCGCATCAGCGGCCCACTCGCCGACCTCCGGATCCACCGCCAATTTGCGGAAAGTCGCCGCAAAGGCTGCCACCTCGGTCGCGGTTTCACCCTTCTCGGCAAGCGCAACCAGAAAAGCGGCTTTCTCGGGATTCGCGAGGTCTGCATCCGCCAAAGCCAAAGCCGCCTCAGTTGCGGCTTCCCATTCGAGATCCCCACCCTTTGTTATCTTGTTCCTGAGCTCTTCGAGTATAGCCATTGGGTTGCTGGTAAACAAACGCATCCGCACCGAAGCTCAAGCCTAATTACCAACTTGAACGCGGGCGCATTTTACGGCTTCCCATCCGCGCCAACTCACTACAGCTTATGCCTGTGACTCAATCCCCAGAACGCTCCCTCCGCCTCGGCCTCCTCGCGCTTCTTGCTGCGGTGATGCCATCGCCCGCTCAGGCAAGTGATGCCCCGGAAGCGCCGACCCGCCAATTCACCTACTCCGATGCAGCCATCCTGGGGCTCGTTGAAGGCATCACCGAATACCTGCCGGTTTCCTCGACCGGTCACCTGATCCTGACGAATGCCGCGCTTGGTCTCGATTCCGAGACCCCTCTTCTCGACCGCGACGGCGCCATCCTTTGGATTGAAGATCCTGAAAGCGAAGACGGGCAAAGCCCTTTTACCCTATCCAACGCCGCCGATGCCTACGCCATCATCATTCAATTTGGCGCCATCCTTGCAGTCGTCATCCTCTACTGGAAACGGCTCCTCACCATTCTTATGGGCATTCTGGGCAAAGACCCAAACGGATTGCGCCTCCTCCGCAATCTCATCGTGGCTTTCCTCCCCGCCGCCGTGTTCGGACTCTTGCTCGATGACTGGATCGAAGCCGCCCTCTTTGGCATCATCCCGGTCGTCATTGCCCTCGTGGCGGGTTCCCTCCTCATGCTCGCAGTGGATTTCTGGCATCGCCGCAAAAACCCCGACAGCTCGCAAGCCGGCCCGGATCTCCATGAACTCAGCACCCGCCAATGCCTCACGGTTGGCTGCTTACAATGCATCGCGATGTGGCCCGGAACCAGTCGCTCCATGATGACTATCGTAGGCGGTTACCTCATTGGGCTCAGCCCGGTGCGCGCCGCTGAATTCAGTTTCCTGCTTGGCCTCGTTACCCTCACGGCGGCCTCTGCCTATAAAGCCCTGAGCGTGGGCCCGCAGATCCTACAAACCGTCCCCCTGGGACCCCTCCTCCTCGGTATCGCGGTCGCCACCCTTTCCGCAGCCCTTGCGGTCAAGTGGCTGGTCTCCTTCCTGACGCGCCACGGCCTCGGCCTCTTTGCCTGGTATCGCCTCGGCCTTGCCGCGATGGTTTTGTTAACTTTTGCCTAGCCCGACACGGGTAAAAAATATAATTTAAAGAAATGAAAAAAGTAGCGGTGATTTTATCCGGGTGCGGTGTTTATGATGGCGCCGAAATCCATGAAGCGGTCCTTACTTTGCTGGCCCTTGAACGCGCCGGCGCACAAGCCTTCTGCGCGGCGCCCGACATCGCACAACGTGAAGTCATCAACCATCAAAGCGGCACCGCCCAAGAGGATGAATTTCGCAACGTCCTCGAGGAATCTGCCCGTATCGCCCGCGGCAATATCAAACAACTGAGTGAACTACAGCCCCATGAGATGGATGGCCTGGTCTTTGTTGGTGGCTTTGGCGTCGCTAAAAATTTATCCAGCTTCGCCTCGGATGGCGCGGGATTTGACGTGGATCCCATAGTGCGCGATCTTATTGAAGCAGTGCATACCGCGGGCAAACCGCTCGGGTTCATGTGCATTGCCCCCGTCCTCGCGGCGGCGGTTCTCGGATCAAAAAAGATTAACCTAACCATCGGGCATGACCGCGATACCGCCGCTAAAATCGAAGCTCGTGGCGCAATCCATACCCCCTGTGACGCCGATTCCGCGGTTGTTGACCGCGACAATAAAATTGTCACAACACCCGCCTATATGGAGGCTCAAACTCTTCTCCAGGCCGAGGCTGGCATCAATAAACTGGTTGATGCACTCCTCAAACTCTGTGTGTAAGAAAACTTGACGCATTTCTTATAACTGTTTTTATCCACCGTTCACTTGGGTAAAACACCCACCACATCACTCTCATTCAGCATTTCATTGTTATGGCACAGCCAAAACGCAAACAATCCAAGCAGCGCAGCCGCAAACGCCGTGGCGCGGTTCGTTTCGAACTGCCTCAATTGGCAAAAGATCCCCAAGACGGAACCCGCTTTCGTCCGCACCGTATCAACCCCGCCAACGGCATGTATCGCGGGCGCCAGGTTCTGGACGTCGAAATTTAAACGCGCGCTGCCAAGTTAAAACCCATACTCAACTCATGACCGGTAGCGCAGCACCCTGCACCATCGCGGTCGATGTGATGGGAAGCGATCTCGGGCCCTCGGAATTTATCCGCGGGCTTTTATATGCCCGCGAGGAACTCAAGCTCGACAGCGAAATTATCCTCGTCGGAAAAGAACGACTCCTCGAGCGACTCCTCAAAGCCCAAAAATCAAAATTCGCGCTGGGCAAGCTTCGCATTCATCACGCCAGTGAGGTAGTCGATATGGACGACAAGCCGGTCATGGCAATGCGCAGCAAAAAAGACGCGTCCATGTTTCAGGCGGTAAATTTACTCAAGGAAGGCGAAGCCCATGCGGTTGTCAGTTGTGGCAACACCGGCGCCTTGATGGCAGCAGGGACGATCCGCCTCCGCCCCCTCGAGGGGGTCGAGCGCCCCGCCCTCGGCACCATCATCCCAACCAAGCAAAAGCCCTGCGTCCTCATCGATGTGGGCGCCAATCCGGAGAGTAATTCCCTAAACCTCGTCCACAACGCCATTCTGGGCACAAACTATGCCCGTTCCGCCCTGAACCTGGAGCAACCCCGGGTCGGTCTGCTCACCATCGGTACCGAAGACGGCAAAGGCAATAGCCTCATTAATGAAACCCATGCCAAACTACAGCAAATGGGTAGCATTATCCATTACATCGGTCCGGTCGAGGGTTTCCAAATTTTTGAGGGGGATGTCGATGTTGTCGTGTGCGACGGTTTTGTGGGTAATGTTCTGCTGAAGTCCAGCGAGGCAGTCTTCAAGTTTGTGGGTAAAACCATACGGGATGAACTTCGCCGCAATGCCAAACGTATGCTCGGCGCAGCGCTCGCCAAATCCGCCTTCAGTGACATGCGAACCCGCCTGAGCCCCGATCATCATGCCGGGGCACCGCTCCTCGGACTCAAGGGCAACATCCTCAAATCCCACGGTTCCTCCAATTACATCGCGATTGCCAATGCCATACGGATTGCATCCGAAATTGTTCGCCATGATATGCTGGATTCGATTCAGTCAGATATTCTTCAGGCCAACGCTACGCTGCTTGAACCATCAGAAACCGCCTCGCCCGAATAAGTGATTCGGTTTTTGCCCGACTTCTTATGAACCCACCCGCACCCTCGATCGTCATCCTCGGAACCGGCTCCTACCTGCCCGAACGAGTCGTGACCAATGACGACATGGCGCAACTGGTGGAAACCTCCGACGAGTGGATCCAAACCCGCACCGGCATCCGCCAACGCCGCTTTGCCGCGGAGGACGAACACACCAGCCAGATGGCGACCGCTGCGGCGCGGCGTGCCATTGAAGACGCCGGTATCGACCCTGCGGAAATTGACCTCATCCTCGTCGCGACCATGACGCCCGACATGCCCTTCCCCTCCACCGCATGCCTGGTTCAAAGTCAGCTCAATTTGCCCCAATGCACCGCCTTCGATATTCAGGCGGCCTGTTCCGGTTTTGTTTATGGCCTCAATATTGCCACCAGTATGCTGCAATCGGGCAATTTCAACAAAGCCCTTGTTATCGGTGCCGAAAAATTGAGCGGCATCCTCGATTTTGAAGACCGCACCACTTGCGTCCTTTTTGGCGATGGTGCGGGCGCAGCGGTCTTGGGACGGAGCGACACCCCCGGAGTAGGGATGATTGGCGGCATCGGCGGGGCCGACGGTTCAAACCCGGAAGTCCTCTGCCAACCGGGAGGGGGTTCCGCGATCCCACCCAGCATCAACTCCATCGATCAACGGCAGCATTTCCTCAAAATGAACGGGAAAGAGATCTTCAAGCAGGCGGTCCGCGTCATGGGTCAAGCCAGCACCGACCTCTTGCAAAAAACCGCCGTCGATTCCCAAGACCTCGCCCTCATCATTCCCCATCAGGCCAATCTTCGCATCATTGATAGTCTCACCAAGCGACTCGGCGTCCCGGCGGAATCGATTTTCATCAACCTGCAGGATTATGGAAACACCTCCGCCGCCTCGGTTGGCATCGCCCTCGATGAAGCCCGGCGCGCCGGTCGCATCCAAACCAACGACCTAATCCTGCTGGTTGCCTTTGGGGCAGGCTTGACCTGGGGTGCCAGTCTGCTCAAATGGCAATAATGATGCCACGCGCCGTTCTCTTTGTTCTGCTCTCCGCTTTCCTCAGTGCAGGTTCGCTCCAGGCAGGATTTTCCATAAACCCCTTCAACTGGTTTTCCGGTTCCAGTGAGGCAGAACCAGCAGACCCTGCCCTGGAAAAACAGAAATTGGAGCAGGCCGCCAACAAATTGCTTGAGAAGGGCCGTCAAAAATTTGAGAAGGGGCATTACCGGAGCGCGCGGCGCAGCTTCATAAAAATTGCCAAACAATACCCGCTGACCCAAGCGGCGGGCGAGGCCCGTTTCCTCCATGCTCGCATTCGAATGGAGCGCGGACAGTTTGTCCGCGCCCATGCCCTCCTCCAGGAGATCATTTTTAGAAACCCCGATTACCCCAACATTCAGGCGGTCATCAGCGCCCAGTTTCAATGCGCCACCACCTTGATGGAAGGGGCGCGTTCCAAGATTCTCTTTATTCTTCCCGGCTTCCGGCAATACGGCGAAGCCATAAAACAATTTGAACTCGTCGTCGCCAACGCGCCCTACGGCGACTACGCGCCCCTCGCCTTGATGAACATCGCGCTCATCGCCGAAAAACAAAACGAGGCCGACCTCGCGATCGACGCCCTCGACCGCCTCATTAATTACTACCCCCAAAGCATCCTCGCCTCGGATGCCTACTACCACCTTGCCAAAACCTTTGCCGACCTCGTCAAAAGCCACGAATATGACCAAGGCTCCACCCGGCAGGCCATCAGTTACTACGAAGACTTCCTCGCGCTCTTCCCGGAAAACTCCAATGTCGGCGAAGTCGAGGCAAACCTGGCGCAAATGCAAAATCTGCTCGCCAACAGTCGCTTGGAGTTGGGTGATTTCTTCTACCTCTACCGCAACAACAACACCGCCGCCCTTACCTTCTACAACGAGACTATCACGATTGCCCCGGAATCCGAGGCCGCCGATGAAGCGCGCCAGCGCATCAAAGACATCGAGGCCGGCGTCCGGCCCGTCACCCGTTCAAAACTCCTCCGCAAGCTCCTCCTCGCAGACTAGCAATCACAACTGTTCATCGTTGAAATGCCCTCGCTTCGCTCAAGTTTCCTTTTCTCTTTATCGATTCTCTCCCTGTTTTTTTTGAACGGGTGCAGTCAATATGAATGGAGCCGTCCCGCGCCACCCTTTAAAACAATCTACGTCCAACCGGCGACCAACGACAGTTCCGCCCCACAGGCACAAGCCAGCCTCAGCGCCCAAATCAGGCAAGCTTTCATCCGCGACGGTCGACTCCGACTGGTGAGCAAGCCCGCCGAAGCGGATGCTATTCTCCAAGTCAACCTGACCAATTACCGCCGTAGTACTTCAGTTCGCCGCAGTAATGACAGCGAACTTGCGGCTGGCTTTGATCTCGTCCTCGAAGCCCGGATCGCGCTTTTTGACCCAAGCGCTTCCAAATACCTCATCAAAGCCCGCGACCTCAGCGCTAATGCCAGCACCTTTGCAAGCGATCCCATCACGGGCGATGACAACTTCAGCCTGTCCGAATACCAAGCGATGCCGCGCCTGACCAACGCGCTCGCAAACCGTATTGCCGATGAAATACTCGGCGTTTGGTAAGCAAAGCCTAACGCTTCGAGTCGTCCAGAAACTCCAGCGAGCCCCCGGCATTCAAGCGGCGATAGTAGCACCCGCTCCGCGCCGCCCCGGAGGCATCCTTGGTGTGACAGGAACCCTGCCCCGCCGGCTCCACCAAATACAAGAGGGAATTCTGCTCACAGTTAACCCGTACCTCCAACAGCTTCAAATAATCACCGCTGGTCTTTCCCTTGATCCATAATTCATTGCGGCTCGTGCTCCAAAAAGTAGCCATCCCGCATTCCCGAGCGGTTTCCAGCGCTTCGCGATTCGCGTAGCCCACAATCAAGACCTCCCCGGTTGCGGCATCCTGCGCAATCGCAGGCACCACATCGGTTCCGCAATTCGCAACCTTCCGCAGCTTCGTGAAGTCCATTTGGAATACCTCGCCTTCTTCTATTTCCTTATTTGACATCCCTGTAGCCTTACTTTCAAGCCGCACACACGTCCAGTCCTGATTATTACAATTTCGGAAATTATACCCCATGACATCCTTTTTCCTTTCCACCTCACCTGAAACAACGCTTGAATAAACAAACTCTTGTAATCCGAGCGCAATAATCCAAGTAAAGACAACATATTCATAATGTCCGACCCGCAATCCACCTCCCTTTCCATTCTACAGGACGCCGCCACGCAAGCCCGCGGCCTCGCGATTGATGCCGTGCACGCCTGCAGTTCCGGCCACCTTGGCCTGCCGCTCGGTTGTGCCGAAATCGGTGCCGCCCTCTACGGCAACGGCGGCCTCCGTCACGACCCCTCCGCGCCGCGCTGGCTCAACCGCGACCGCTTTGTTCTCTCCGGTGGTCACGGCTCCATGTTCCTCTACTCTTGGCTGCACCTTTCCGGTTACGCCCTGTCCCTGAATGAACTCAAAAACTTCCGCGTCCTTGGCTCCGAGACCCCCGGTCACCCCGAGTTCGGCGACACCGTTGGGGTTGAAGCCACCACCGGTCCCCTCGGTCAGGGCATCGCCAACGCCGCCGGCTTCGCCCTCTCCGGTAAACGCGCCGCCGCAAAATTCAACACCCCTGAGCACACCCTCTTTGATCACCATGTCATCGCCCTCCACGGTGACGGTTGCCTCCAGGAAGGCGTCGCCAAAGAAGCGATCGCCTTTGCCGGTCACAATCAACTCGATAACCTCATCCTCATCTATGATGCCAATGACGTCACCCTCGACGCCATGGCGGAACAAACCCAAAGCGAGGATCCCGCCGCCTATTTCCAATCACAGGGTTGGGATGCCGTCACCCTTGACGGGCACGACCTGCAGGCCGTCACCGAGGCCCTCGCCGCCGCAAAAGCCAACCACAACGGCAAGCCCACCGTCCTGATTGCCAAAACCACCATCGCCAAGGGCATCCCCGAAGTCGAGGGAACTGCCGGAGGTCACGGTGAAGGCGGTGCCAAATTTGCGGAGTCCGCCCGCGCCGGTCTCGGGCTCCCCCCCGAAACCTTCCACGTCTCGCCCGAAGTCCGCGCACATTTCGCAAGCCTCGCCGAAACCGCTCAAGCCGCCCGCATCGCATGGGACGCGACCTACACTGCCTGGAAATCCGCCAACCCCGAACTCGCCGCCGAACTCGAAGGTGGCGCCGGCAATGCCATCCCCGCCGATCTTTCCAGCCACATCCCGGAATTCGAAGCGGGTAATAAAGCTGCGACCCGCGCCACCGGCGGCACCGTCATCAATGCCGTCGCGCAAGCCATCCCGCAACTCATCACCGGTTCAGCAGACCTCTACGGCTCCACCAAAAATTACATCAAAGACGGTGGCGACTTCGGCCCCGCAAATCCTGCCGGTCGCAATATCTGGTTCGGCATCCGCGAACACGCCATGGGCGCGATCTGCAACGGGATCGCTTACGACGGCATCTTCCGCGCCAGCGGTGCCACCTTCCTGGTCTTTGCTGACTACCTGCGCCCCTCCATCCGCCTCGCGGCGCTCGCCAAACTTCCGGTCACCTACATCTTCACGCACGACTCCGTCGGGGTTGGCGAAGACGGCCCCACCCACCAACCTGTTGAAACCGTCAGCGGACTCCGCGTCATTCCAAACCTCGACGTCATTCGTCCCGCCGATGCGGAAGAAGTCGCGGGTGCCTATACTGCCGCGATGCAGCGTCAGGATGGCCCCACTGCACTGATCTTCACCCGTCAGGGCGTCGCCGCCAACGATGCCCTCAGCGCCACCGAACGCCGGGAAGGCACCCTCAAGGGCGGCTACATCGCCCGCGCGGAATCCG
>DKOX01000113.1 GCA_002470925.1 Opitutia bacterium UBA7350
TCAGCGTTCAGCTATCGCGCTGGCGTTTCCGTTTTTTTGGAAGACCGGCGGCGTTGTAAATCCCGGAGCGCTTGCGGCCTTTCTTCGCTTTTCCACCAGCGGCCGCCGCTTGATCGGCGCCACCTTGTAATTGTTCGATCTGGTCGCGGATGATGGCGGCTTTTTCGAAGGCGAGGTTGCGGGCGGCCTCCAGCATTTCCTCCTCCAGTTCCGCAATCACGGCAGCGCGATCGCGTCCATCGACCTCTTCCACCACGCCGCTGGCATAGGCTTCCTCGTCGTATTTTTTCCCGGGGGCTTGCAGGCTTTCGTCGAGCCCGCGCTCCACACTACGGGGGGTGATCTGGTGTTCGCTATTATATGCTAACTGCTTTTCACGGCGATAGGCGGTAGTGTCGAGGGTTTGACGAATCGAATCAGTAACGACATCGGCGTAGAGCAGGACGCGCCCCTTCACATGCCGCGCAGCGCGGCCCGCAGTTTGAATCAAACTGGTAGCACTGCGCAGGAAGCCCTCCTTGTCGGCATCGAGGATCGCCACAAGGGCCACTTCCGGGAGGTCGAGCCCCTCGCGGAGCAAATTCACCCCCACCAATACATCGAAATCGCCCTTGCGGAGACGGCGCAGAATTTCCACCCGTTCAATCGCATCGATATCGCTGTGGAGGTATTCAACCTTGAGGCCCGCTTCGCGCAGGTATTCTGAAAGGTCCTCCGACATCCGTTTCGTGAGGGTTGTGATGAGGGTGCGTTCGCCGGCGGCAGTGGCATCGCGCACTGCTCCCATGACATCCTCGACCTGACCCTTGATGGGGCGGATCTCAAGTTCCGGATCCAGCAGTCCGGTGGGGCGAATGACCTGCTCCGCAACCGTTTTGGACACTTCCATTTCATGCTTCGCAGGGGTCGCGGAAACATAGATGGTCTGCCCCGTGATGGATTCAAATTCCTCAAAGGTTTGGGGGCGGTTATCGAGGGCGGAGGGCAAGCGGAACCCGTAATCGACGAGGCGTTCCTTGCGGGCGCGGTCGCCATTATACATGGCGCGCACCTGCGGGAGCGTGGCGTGACTTTCATCGACAAAAAGGAGGAAATCGTCCGGAAAGAAATCCACGAGGCAGAAGGGTCGCTCGCCCGGTTTGCGGTCGGCGAGGTAACGGGAATAATTCTCGATGCCGGTACAGAAGCCCATCTCCTGGAGCAATTCAATATCATACTCGGTTCGCATTTTGATGCGCTGCGCTTCGAGGAGGCGGTTTTCGGACTCGAACCACGCGACCCGTTCGTCGAGTTCGGCACGGATTCCCTGGATCGCTTTTTTGATTTTATCCTTGGGGGTGACATACTGAGTGGCGGGGTATAGATGGAATTGCTCGAGGGCGGCACCGGTCTCTCCGGTGAGGGGATCAAGCTCGCGAATGGATTCGATCTCATCGCCCCAGAAGTCGACCCGGATGGCGGTCTCGAGATAGGCGGGGAAGACATCCACCACATCGCCCCGTGCCCGGAAGGTACAGCGTTTAAAATCGATATCGTTGCGATTATAGAGAATTTCAACGAGGCGTTCGAGGAGGTCGTCGCGGGAGATTTCCATTCCGGGGGTGAGCGGGAGCATCATATCCTTGAAATCCTCGGGCGAACCGAGGCCATAGATGCAGGAGACCGATGCCACCACGATCACATCGCGACGGCTGATGAGGGAGGAGGAAGCCGCAATCCGCAGGCGTTCAATCTCCTCGTTGATGGAGGAGTCCTTCTCGATATAGGTATCGGTTTGCGGGATGTATGCCTCGGGTTGATAGTAGTCGTAATAACTGACGAAATACTCGACGGCGTTGTCGGGAAAGAAGGCTTTGAATTCAGAGTAAAGTTGAGCAGCGAGGGTTTTGTTATGGGAAATAATGAGGGCGGGTCGCTGGAGTTCCTGGATGACGTTTGCCATCGTAAAGGTTTTGCCGGATCCGGTCACCCCCAGGAGGGTTTGGCGCGCCTGCCCTGCCCGCGCGCCCTGCACAAGGGTTTGGATCGCCTCGGGTTGATCCCCCTGCGGCGCATATGCACTTTGTAATTTAAACTCCACCCCATCGAGGGTGTGGAGCCGACGAAGTTCTGCAAGCGGAAGCCGTGAAAATAACAGTGGGGTTGGACATTTCAACGCGACGCCCTATCCTTATGGGATGGGAGGGACGTTTTTTTATGACGGGGAATGCGGCTTGTGCGCGGGCGCGGTCGATTTTTTGCGGCGCCGCAACAGGCATGGGCACCTGAAATTTTGCGCCCTGCAAAGCCCCGAGGCCGCCGCGCAGTTGCCGGTCGAGTTAACTGCAGAATTAAATACGGCGGTTTTTTTGAGCGAAGCCACCCCCTCGGAATTGCATGTGCGTTCGGATGCCGTCCTGCGCGCCTTGAGCGAAATCGGGCTATTCTGGCGCTGCCTGGCGCGAGTGCTCGGTGTTTTACCGCATGCGATGCGCGACTGGATCTACGAGCGCGTCGCCGCCAATCGCCATCATTGCCCGTGGAAGAAATCGGAACCGAGCTGAACAATGGTGCGGCCTGAGCCTAATGAGGTAGCACCATGAACATCACCGCCATCACGAGGGTCGGAAAGAGCGCTCCCAGCAAGAGCTTCAAGGGTGAAACCCCTCCGGAGAAATATTTGCTGAGGATGCTTTGACCGGCGGGATTCGGCGCATTCGCGATCACCG
>DKOX01000133.1 GCA_002470925.1 Opitutia bacterium UBA7350
GAGTAACCCGAAAAACGGACGCGATTTTCAGAATCCCGGATCGCCTGCTGGATCTTTCCAAATTTGGATTTCAGGAGGAAAGTCGTGCTGAGATAGGTCAGCACCAATAGGATCACCGTCGCAATAAAGAGGCCCCGAATCGTGCCGTCTGCGTTCAGGTCAAACCCAAGTATATCTTTGAAATCGGTAAAGCCGTTATTGCCGCCAAAGGTAAAGTCATTGCGGAAAAACATCAGGCAGGCGGCGTAGGTCAGCGCCTGGGTGAGAATCGAGAAATACACCCCTTTGATGCGGGAACGGAAAGCCAGAAATCCAAAGATCAGCGCAAGGAGTCCGGGCACCCAAAGGACCGCTCCACTCGCAAACCAAAAACTGTAGAAGGGTTTCCAGTGCAGCGGTAGGTCTTGGTAACCGAGAAAAACCATGAAATCCGGAAGTACACTCTGGTAGGCGCCGCGCTCCCCAATCATGAGCATGAGATACATCCCCATCATATAGGCGCCCAGTGCGAAAAATAAACTCTGGCATAAACACAGGAGCCCGGTGTAGCCCCATAACAGATTCAGGCTCATCGCGAGCACTGCATAGGTCAGATATTTGCCATAAAGGGAAACCTGAAAGGAATTGACCGATAAAATTCCCTCTGCCGGGCCCCAGGCATTGAGGAGCGGCACCAGCATCAAGAGCCCCGTGATCAGTGCCAGGATGACAAATTCGTTTGTATTTTCGCGCTTGAGCATGGCTAAAATCCGGGTCGGTTTTAATCTTCAAGACTGCGGGAACGGGTCGGGAAAATTCCCCCGGGCCGCCATTGCAAAAAGAGAATGATCACGGCAAAGACCGTTATCTTACCCATCACGGGGCCGAGCGAGGGTTGCAGGAGCTGGTCGACCAGACCGATCCCCATGGCGGACACTCCCGCACCGAGCAGATTCCCGACGCTGCCAATCACCACTACCATGAAACTGTCAACGATGTAGGCTTGACCCATGAGCGGCCCGACATTCCCGATCTGGGAAAGCGCCGCGCCGCCAAGGGCCGCGAGCCCGCAACCCAGCGCGAAGGTTAGGGAATTCACGCGGGCTACCGGAATACCAAGACCGCTTGCCATCTCCCGGTTCTGCATGACGGCGCGAATATGCAGGCCCAGGTGCGTCTTCCGCAGCAAGAGCCAGGTCAGGAAAACCACCAGGAGCGCCAAGAGCAGCACAAAGAGTCGTGTGAAGCTCATATTAAACCCGCCAAAGGTGAGGTTGCCCATCAACCAGTTGGGATTGTTCACCTGTACATTCGCCGCCCCAAAAATGAGACGAAAGGCTTGTTGCATGACCATTGAAATTCCCCAGGTGCAGAGCAGGGATTCCAACGGACGGCGATAGAGAAATCGTATCACCGATTTTTCCAAAAGGAGCCCCAGCAACGCCGCCACTAGAAAACTGACCGGTAAAGCCACCACAAAATACCATTCAAATGCGGCACTCCCCGCACCCCATACATCCGCAAATGCCCGTTGCACCATAAAGGTCACGTAACCGCCAATGGCCACAAATTCTCCATGCGCCATGTTGATGACGCCCATCAAGCCGAACGTAATAGCGAGCCCAAAGGATACAATCAGGAGCACCGATCCCGTGCTAAACCCGCGAAAAAAACTACCGTAAAATTCGATCGTCTTGATATGACGTTCAATCGTTACCAGCGCTTGAGTGCACGCCTGACTCAATTCTGTTTCAACACCCTCCCCCGCGGTCTCCTTCGCCAGTATTTTATCAATAAAATCTTTTGCGGGAATGGATTTCATTGCCGCCAATTCCCCCACCGCCGCGAGCACCTCGCCGGCGTCTCCATTCTCTAAAAGACTGATCGCCAACGCTTCCCGCAATGCCGCCTGTACCTTTGCATCGCTTTCAACTTCAAGCCGCTGGCGCAGGGGCTCGAGGTATTCACTCTTTTGACTGCGACCCATTTTAATCGCAGAGTCGATCCGTGTCGCTGCATCCGGCGCCTTTAAACCAAGGGTATCAATCAAGCCCTTCATCACTTTGCGCAACTTCCGGGAGGGCCGGTTCTTGGCGGCACTGCTCGCCTCTGCTTCGGTCAATTGCACCGCCTCGCCGGTGCGCACCGCCGTCCACTCCTGTTCCCCATCCAACTCGAGCAAACGTTGGCCACCCTCGCTCTCTAAAGTATAAATTCCGCCCGCCCGCCATGCGGCATAGATTTCTGAGATCACGGGATCGCCATAACCGCTCAGCACTTCCACCCAGACGACCTGTTCCTCCGGCGCGGCCAGAATCAAATCGGCAAATACTTCGCGGGCACTGGCGGTGGCCTCTGCGCGGAGCGAGAGGCCCGTACAAGCCAGACACGCAACTGCCAGGATCGATCGTTTTATTACATTCATGAAGTTTGCGGTGTGTACACGAATCGCTTTAGCAGATTCTGTGCACAATCAAATTTGCCCAACATAATTGGACCCCTTCATTCGCAAAGTGGGCTTGTGGGAACCACCCCACAAGCCCAACAAGCAAAACTACAACTACACTTGTAAAAGCAAAGCTGTCTTACTTAAAAGTACCTTTCAGCCAAGGCTCGCCATAGACGTCCGGTATAACCTCAAGGATGTCGAACTGTCCGTCTTCCAGCGTCTCCCCAATGTAGACACTCTTAGTAAGGTGGTGGTTCTTCTGAGTGGTCACCGTTCCGCCGGGACCATCGAAGGAGATGCCGCCTTCCAGCGCCTTGATCACCGCTTCGGGATCAAAGGTGCCTGCTTTTTCAACTGCGGCCTTCCAGAGATATACGCCATTGTAGGAGAGCACCATCGGGCTGCAGGTCACGCGACCCTCTTTTTGCACTGCGGCAGGTGCCTCGGTGGCAAGCCACTCCTGGAAGTTGGCCTTGAAGGCTTTGTTGGCATCGGTATCAATTGACATGAAATAAGTCCAGCAACCGAGGTGACCGACCAAGTCCTTGGTGGGCAGGCTGCGGAATTCATCCTCCGAGAGAGAAAAGGAAACAATCGGGCAATCCTCAGAAGTCAGACCGGAAGCCGCGATTTCCTTGAAGAAGGGAACGTTGGCATCACCGTTAATGGTGTTGATGACACAGGCGTCACCCGAGGCGGCGAAGTCTTTGATCTCGGCAACGATCTGTTGGAAATCGGTGTGTCCAAACGGTGTGTAATTACCGGCGGAAACCGCAACATCACCTTCATAACGAATGCCACCCCCGATGTTCTCAACTGGAATACCTTTGGAAAGCAGGTATTCAAAGAGCACGATATTGGTGGTCTGTGGGTAAACATAGTCGGTACCGATGAGATAGAATTTGGTGTACCCCTCTTCCAGCAAATAATCCACCGCTGGAATCGCCTGCTGTCCAACCGCTTCCGCAGTGTAGAAAATGTTGGGTGATTCCTCTTCACCCTCGTATTGCACCGGGTAGAAAAGCAGGCCCTTGTATTTTTCGAAGACCGGGAGCACGAACTTGCGGCTCACCGAAGTCCAGCAACCGAAAACCGCCGCGGTTTTGTCCAC
>DKOX01000107.1 GCA_002470925.1 Opitutia bacterium UBA7350
TGAACAGTATGAAGCAGGAGGTGCGCGCCCTGCGCCTCGAAGTGGAGCAATTGCGCCGCGAGAATGAAAGCCTCCGCTCGGCGCTGAATTCAACTGCGGCGCAGCAACAGTTGGCGCAATTGGTGGCGGATCATCAAAACCTGCGGCAGGAATTCAAACAGGCGGACAACGCGCAGGAGCGTGCCATCATGGCAAAGGTGAAGCGGCAGATGGAATCGCTGGCGAGCCAGATGCAGACCGCGCTGGAGAGTGTTTCCAAAGCGGTGAGCAGCCAGCCTAAAATTGCGCCGCCGGTGCGTTTTACGGAGGACTATCCACCGACCGGTGTGACCTATACGGTGCGTTCGGGCGATACCCTGACCAAAATCGCGCGCGAACACGGCTCCACTGTCAAAGACATTCAAAACGCCAACAAAATTGCCAACCCCGCGCGGGATCTGCAGGTCGGCCAATCAATTTTTATCCCGATAGCCCAACCCTAATGTCCAGTAATAAAAGCAGACTCGGCCGCGGACTCGGTGGCCTCATCGCCGGGGCGGGAAGCGCCGCCCCTCAACCCAAATCCGCGACACCCGCCGCCAGTCCCAAAAAGAATAAAGTCGCAAAAAAGACGACCGCCGCTGCGGGCGAGTCCGCCGCTAAAAAGAATGCCGCCCCGAATGATGGCGATGCTTTCCGGGAAATTGAATTGAGCCGGATTGTTTCGAACCCGCATCAGCCGCGCCGTGAGATCGGTCAAGCGCAGGTCGAGGATCTCGCCCAAAGTATTCGCTCGGAGGGTTTGATTCAACCGGTGGTGGTGCGTCCGAAGGGGGACGGTTTTGAACTCATCGCGGGGGAGCGCCGTTTGCAGGCTTTTAAATTCCTGAAGCGATCAAAAATTCCGGCGCGGGTAATGGAAGTGAGTGATGCTGCTTCGGCGGCGCTGGCCTTGATCGAAAATATTCAGCGCGAGAATCTGAATCCGATTGATGAGGCCGCGGCGTATGCGAGCCTGATCCGCGATTTTGACCTCACTCAGGACGCGACTTCCAAGCGGGTAGGGAAGAGCCGGGCCGCGATTGCAAACGCCCTGCGCTTGCTGAGTCTGAGCAATGAAATCCAAGGTTTTCTGAGCCGGCGTTTGCTTTCAACGGGTCACGCGAAGGTATTGCTCGGGGTGGAAGATGCTGCCCAGCGGAGTTTACTGGCGCGCCGGGTCATTGAGACAGGAATGAGTGTTCGCGAGGCGGAGCAGGAGGTGCGACGTTTGAAGAATAAGAAAGGCGGGACGCAAAAACCCGGCAGACAAATCACCGCCGCGGAGGCGACCGCGATTCGCGATCTCGAAAAACGCCTGACTGAACATTTGAGCGCCAGCGTGAAGGTGCAGCATGGCGCCAAGCGCGGGAAGCTCACGATTGAATATGTGAGCAATGACGATCTTGAACGCATCCTGGAGCAACTGGGTCTGAATACCTGAGGATTTTCTGATGCGCTACTGGTTAATGAAATCCGAGCCGGACGTTTTTTCGCTGGACGATTTAAAGAACCGACCGGGGCAACAGGAACCCTGGGACGGAGTGCGGAATTACCAGGCGCGCAATTTTATGCGAGACGCCATGCAGGTGGGGGATGCGGTGCTCTTTTATCACTCCAATACCAATCCGCCGGGCATCGTGGGACTCGCGGAAGTCGCGACCGAGCCCTATCCGGACCCGACCGCCTTTGATGAGAAGTCCAAGTATTATGATGCCAAGAGCGACCCGGATAATCCGCGCTGGATTCTAGTGGATGTGCGTTATGGCTCGACCTTTGCGCAGATGGTGAGTCTGGAGGCAATGAAAGCGATGCCCGAACTGGCGGAGATGCGTGCCTTGCAGCGTGGGAATCGCCTCTCGATCACACCAGTGACAAAGGCGGAATTTGAGGCGATTTGTCGCGCGGGCGAGGGCTAGGAGAGACGGTCGCGGAAATCGGAATAGCCGAATTCACGGATGGTTTGGAGCCCGCTTTCTTCGCTGTAGGTGCAGATGGCTGGCAGGGGCACGCCGTTGAAGGTGCTTGTTTTCACCATGGTGTAGTGCGCCATATCGAGGAAGACGAGCCGTTGCCCGACCTGCAGGGCTTCCCGAAATCCATAATCGCCCATTACGTCGCCCGCGAGGCAGGAGAGTCCGCCGAGGCGGTAGCGGTGGGGAAAATCCGCCCCTTCCCCCGCTCCCAGGATGTTGGGGCGATAGGGCATTTCCAGAACGTCGGGCATGTGGCAGGTCGCGGAGGTGTCGAGTATGGCAAGCTGTAGGTCGCCGCTTTGATGAATATCGAGGACCGTTGAAACAAGGACGCCGCTGTGCAGGGCGACTGCTTCGCCGGGTTCGAGGTAAACCTCCAGTGCGTGCCGTTTCTTAAAATCGCGAATGACGCGAATGGCACGTTCCAGATCGTAGCCGGGCCGGGTAAGGTGGTGACCGCCACCAAAGTTGACCCATTTCAGGCGCGGTAACAAATCGCCGAATTTTTCCTCGAAGGCGTGAACGGTCACCTCGAGGGCATCGGCGTCCTGTTCGCAAAGGGTATGGAAGTGCAGGCCATCCAGTTCAGCGATGAGGTCGCGGTTGGCAGATTTGCAGGCGGTATCGAGGACGGCGCGGGTTGTGCCGAGACGTGAACCGGCCAAGCCGGCGTCATAGAGCGGGGTTTCGACGGTGGAACATTCCGGGTTGACGCGCAGGCCGAGGGCGGGGCGTTTGTTTGGCAGTTGCCTCAGGGCGCGGATCAGTTGCCCGGGTGAATTAAAAATAAGGCTGTGGGCAAATTCGCTGAGGGTCTCTATATCCGAGTCTTTATAAGCGGGGGAGTAAACGTGAATTTCTCCGCCAAAGGTTTCCTTCGCGAGGCGTGCTTCATGGAGTCCGCTGGAAGTGGTGCCGGTCAGGTAGGGTCGGAGGGCGGAAAAACTGTGGTGGCAGGCAAATCCCTTCAGGGCGAGCAAAACGGTTGCCTCGGCCTGTTTGGCGAAGTCCCGGAGGCGTTGGGCATTTTCAATGAGACGGTCGAGGTGTACCACGTAGGCAGGCGAGGGGGTCTCGTTTGCGGGAATGGCCTGCAAGGCTGCGAGTCGCGCCTCGGTAAGCGGTGGTGTCGGGTCTTGGGACATTAAGAAATAAGCTTATGAACTCGGGAAGCCTAGCAATTAGTAGGGATTTTGTGCAAGCGGGCAGGAGGATGAATTTTAGGAAACTTAGGGTTGCCTTTCACTAAGGCTATTTTAATTTCATCGGTTTCTCAAATATCCGGCATGTTCCGGATGTATCAATTGCAGCATCACTTTTATGAATCAACTCAAGCTTAAAGTCGTATCCCGTGAGGGTTCAGGAACCAGCGCGGCCCGCCGCGTTCGCGCCGAAGGATTTATCCCCGCCAATGTTTCCGGACAGGGTAATGCCCGTGCTATCTCGGTTGGAAAGCTGGATTACCGCAAACTCAGCCGTGAACTCGGCGAAGAGGCCTCCCTCATCGAATTAACTGATGACAAGGGTGAATCGATGCTCACGTTGATCCAGACAGTGCAGGAGGATCCGATCAGCGGTGCAATTAATCACATCGACTTCCTGGAAGTGCGCCGCGGTGAATCTTTTGTCACCCGGGTTCCGGTTCACCTCAAGAACGAGGAGATCTGCGACGGCGTTAAAAACGGCGGTGGTGTGATTGACTTCAAGTCGCACGATGTCGAAATTCGTTGCCGTCCGTCCAAGTTGCCCGAGCACGTGGTCGCGGACATCGCCGCTCTCGGAGTCGGCGATGCGATTCACATTAGCGACCTGCCTGAAATTGAAGGGGTGGAATACCTCGGCAATGAGGTGCAGGTTATTGTATCTATCCAGCCGCCGACAGTAGCCGCGGTCGAGACGACTGAGGAAGTCGTTGATCCGGCTGATGTTCCGGCGGATAATATTAAATCCGAAACACCGGAAGAAGGGGGTGCAAGCGAAGGGGAATAATTCCCCGGCGTTCTGCATTGTCATTTTCCGAGCGGGCTTTACAGCCCCACCTTTGTTCTTTCACACATGTCCATCGCGGTAATTGCCGGCCTGGGAAATCCAGGCTCAAAATACCGGCACACCCGCCACAATATCGGCTTTGAGGTGATTGAAGCCCTCGCTGACCGGCTGGGAGCCAAATGGAAAGCGCAGGCTAAATTCGAGTCTGAAATCGCGGAGACCACTCACGGCGCGCAGCGGCTCCTGTTGGTCAAGCCACAAACTTTCATGAATAACAGTGGTCGCGCGCTTGGGGCGCTGATGCGCTACCGGCGGCTCGATCCTGAAAATTTGTTGCTGATCTTTGACGACATCACCCTCGACTTGGCGCGCTGTAAGCTCAGCCTCACCGGGAGCGCGGGGGGCCACAATGGCGTCGCCGATATGCTCAGCCAACTAGGTCCCGGATTCGGGCGCTTTCGGGTCGGGGTGGGTGCGAAACCCCACAAATCGATGGATCTTGCCGATTACGTCCTCAGTCAATTTTCTACTGAGGAAAGAAAACTTTTAGCGGAACAAATGCCCACTTACGTGGCGCACCTGCTTCGCATTATTGACAGTGACTTCGACACTGCCATGAATACTATAAATCAACGCAACGCATCTGAGCATGAGCGCAACCAAAACCAAAACCTATAACATCTCTTTCATTTTTGACCTTCGTGATTCGGAAGACGACACGCAGAAAGTCATTGATGACATTCAATCCATCGCGACCAGTCTTGGCGGCGAGGTAACCGGGAGTGAAATCCTCGGCATGCGGGAGTTTGCCCGTGCCGCTGACCAGCGTTTCACTCAGGGGCATTACGTGCAAATGCAGGTCAATGCAGGCCCGGGTTTACCTGCTGAGCTCAAAGAAAAGCTGCGCCACGACCGCCGCGTAGACCGTATTTTTGTCGAGGCCTAAGATCGGCCTCTTCTCCATCCGTCACCACCTCAACCCCTCCTCGTTATGGCCTCCTTCAATAAAGTAATCCTCATGGGCAACCTGACACGCGACCCCGAAATGCGCGTAACCTCCGGGGGGCTTTCAATTTGTAAGCTGGGCCTGGCGGTTTCTCGAAACTATTCCACGCGCGAGGGCGAACGCCGTGAGGAAACCACTTTTGTGGATATCGACGCCTTTGGGAAACAAGCGGAGGTCATCGCCAAGTATATGCGCAAGGGTCGTCCCATCATGATCGAAGGGCGCTTGAAATTTGACCAATGGGAAAGCGACGGCCAAAAACGTTCGAAGCTCGGCGTGATTCTTGAAAACTTCCAATTTGTAGGCGGCCCGCGCGAAGAAGGCGAAGGGGGCGGTTACGAACAAAGTTCGCCTCCTGCCCGCAACTCGGGGTCAACTCCCGGTTCAACCGCCGAGAACGCCGGGGATGCCGGCGCCCTCGACGAAGACGTCCCCTTTTAAAAGCGGGGCACTTCCATTTTACCACAAATAACACTAGATAAATTCCAATAAATTATGGCTACCAATCAGGTACTTTTACTCAAGCCCGTTGAGGGACTCGGCGCTGAGGGCGACACGGTGACGGTGCGCTCCGGTTATGCGCGCAACTTTCTCTTGCCCCGCAAGATTGCCCTGCCCGTCACGCAGGCCAACAAGAAACAAATGGAGGCGTTGCTCAAGGCTCGTGAAGCCCGCGAGCAACAAGAACTGGAGTCCGCCCGTGGATTGGCGCAACGGATCGAAGCCATCACGATTGCAATCGCAGTCAAGACCGGTGAGGGCGGTAAAATGTTTGGCGCCGTTACCGCCAATGATTTATTAACCCGCCTGAAAGAGGAGGGCGTGGAGCTTGCGAAGAAGCAATTGCGCTTGCCGGCTCCGGTCAAGGAATTGGGGCCGCATCTCGCCAGCATTAAATTGCACGGCGAGGTGGAAACTGAGCTGAAATTTGAAGTGGTTTCCGAAAACCCGATTGAGGAATCTGCAGATGTGGCAGCGGATGCGGAGACTCAGGAGGTCGCTGACTAAAACGGCGACTCCATCAACATGTCCCACTGATGCCGTCCGAATCCACGTCTAAACCAACGAATCGCGGTAGTCGTGATTTTGAGGGTGGACGTGCGGCGCGCCCGAGTGGTGATGAATCCATAACCCGCGCCCAACCGCACAGTATTGAGGCGGAGGAAGGCTTGTTGGCGGCCTGCCTGATTGATGGTGGGCGCGAGGTCTTGACAGATTGCATTGAGGCGAAAATCCAACCGGATTTTTTCTACAAGGAAACGCACAAGCTCATCTTTCAGGCGCTCATTAAACTTTATGAAGTGGGCGACCCCATTGATGAGATCCTGCTCTATGAATACCTGAAAAAGGAAGGGCTGGATGAAAGCGTTGGTGGGATTGCAACGATTTATGCGATTCAAGACCGGATTGAGACCGCCGCCCACGCTCGCTACTTTGCCAAAATTGTTCATGAGAAGTATTTGTTACGGCGTTTGATCCGCACCTCGCGCGAGGCGATTGAGGCCTGCTATTATCAACAGGAGGATATCAGTGGCTTCATTGAAAAGATCGAGCAGGACATCCACCAGATCAGCAGCGGCCGTATTACCGAGGGAGCGGTGCCGATTAAAAAACCGCTGGATCAAGCGGTGAACAATATCCAAGCCCTACTGAATGGGCGGGACGACCTGGAGGGCGTGTTGTCGGGCTTTCGGGATTTGGACGGTATGACTTACGGCTTCCACCCGGGTCAGATGATTGTCTTGGCGGCGCGGCCCTCGGTGGGTAAAACCTCGCTTGCGATGAATTTCGCTGAACATGCGGTCATTCCGGATGGCGGTCACAAGCCCTCGGGTGTGTTGGTCTTTAGTTTGGAAATGACGGCGGCGGATTTGGCAATGCGTTTGATTTGCAGTCGGGCCCGGGTGGATCAAAAACGCATACGGGATCGGGTCGCTTCGGCGCAGGATCAACGTGAGATTTTCGAGGCTTCAAAAGAATTGGAGACGGTGCCGCTCTGGATTGATGATGCTTCCAGTTCCTCAATTCTCGATTTGCGCGCGAAGGCGCGGCGGGTAGATAGCAAGCACCGCTTGGGTTTGATTGTGATTGATTACCTGCAGTTGGTTCGTGGGACGGATCCGCGGATGCCGCGGGAGCAGCAGATTGCAGAAATTTCCCGCGGGGTGAAGGGGATGGCAAAAGAATTGAATGTTCCGGTGGTGGTGCTCAGCCAATTGAATCGTGAATCGGAGCGCGAGAACCGCGATCCGCGTTTATCAGACTTGCGTGAATCCGGATCTATTGAGCAGGATGCGGATGTGGTCATGATCCTGCACCGTCCGAAGAAACGAGACGAGGACGAGGGTGTGAATGAAGGCGGCATGGCCGGTGATATCGAGCATATCAAGTTAATTATTGCCAAACAGCGGAATGGGCCAATAGGTGAGGTAGATCTCACCTTCATGCGGCGATACACACGATACGAGAATTTCCAGCGCTAACGATCGAATTTTATCCAATCTATCTTTATTATGTTTATCTCGAGGCTTCAAAAATATGCGGGCGTATTGCTCCTTGCCTGTGTGGGTTGGGTGATTGCCTTGCCCGCTCAATCCGAGCAAACTTCGCTGCCGACGATCGAATCAATTGAAATTGAATTTGAGGGATTTCAATCGGTCAGTGACGGTTTTGTGATGGGTTTTGTGCAGTTGCGCGAGGGAATGGCTTACAGTTCGGTGCTCGCAGATCAGACCATACACGCCCTGTATGCGACCAACCGGTTTGAATTTGTTGAGATTAAAGTCGAGGACGGGGAGGGTGATGCGGTTAAGGTGATCCTGCAGCTTGTCCCAAAATATACTTTAATGACGATCCGTTTTGAGGGCAGTGGTCGTTATTCCTACGACCGTCTGATGGAGAAGGCTGAACTCACCGAGGGCGTGCCCTTGGACGAATATGCCATTGCGGCGGGTGCGCGGAAATTACAGGAGTATTTCGTTGAAAAAAGTTACCCCGATTCCACGGTTGAATACCAAATTGAAAAGGACCAGGCAAGCGGTTACGCGACCGCGATTTTTGAGATAAACGCAGCCCGCAAGCTCCATATCAAATCGATCGAGTTTGAGGGCAACACCGCGGTCAAGACCAAGTC
>DKOX01000108.1 GCA_002470925.1 Opitutia bacterium UBA7350
CGTTTTTCAAGGGCGGCGAGGGCCTCGGGATTGGGGGCGGTTCCGGGGGCGAGGTAGCGTCGGGTTTTGGGGCGCATCCCGCGACGAATGGCAGGCGGAATCATGGCCTCGAGGACCGCCTCGGGACTGGTGGCGTAATAATGGCGTGCCCAGTGGAAGAGTTCAATGAGTTCAGCGGTGAGGACGGGAAAATCCTGCACGACCTCGTAGAGCATCTTGAGTTTACCCGGTGGGATTTCCTGATCGCTGCCGGTGCGGAGCACGACCCCCAGTTCGCTACGGCGCCGGAGAGGGATCCGAACGAGGGAACCGACCGCAATCTGAGGCTGGGCAGCGGGTGGCACGGCGTAAGCAAGGGCTTTGTCAAAACCCGAAAGCGGCACAACCTCGACAATCGTCGGGATGGAGGGCTTCGTTTTCGGTCTTGGTTTCGCGTCACTCATGTGCAGGTAGGGCCACTGGGAGCGAGACCGCTTAACCCACTTCTAATTCATGGATCAATTCCCCAAAGGGTTTGTAGTCCTGTAGTTGCAGGAGGTCAGGGTCGTTGCGCATCCAGTGATAGTCTTTAAAGCCCAGACTTACGGCGTTGCGGATCGCGCGGGTGGCTTCAGACTTGCGACCCTTCAGCGCGAGACTGCAGCCCAAATTATAATGGGCAGTGGCGTCATGGGGAACAAGGCGCACCAGCTTGCGATCGATTTTGAGGCCTTCATCGACCTGCCCCGCCTCGGTGTAGAGTTGCGCGAGAATGGTGGCGACCTTTACATCGCGGGGCATCCGTTTGTGGAGATCCGCAAAAAAACTGAGCTCAAAGGCGTATTTGGTTTTTTTCATTACCAGCGCGCGGTCGTTCAGGACGAGGTTCCCGGCTTGTCGCAATTGTCGCAGGTTTTTGAATCATGCCCGCCCTTGCAACGCGCCATCACTTGCAGGCGTTGGCTGACCACTTCCATACCGAGCTTATCCGCCACGGTCTTCCCATACCATTCCATGAAGGGCGCATCGATCTCAAAGATCTTATCGGTTTCTACGCAAATGACCTGTGCCTTGAAGGTGTTGGTATTTTTATTTGCCATGTAGAATTTGTAATCCCGACCGACATCGACCTCGCGGATGAGCCCACTCTCCGTCAAAATCGGCAGAGCCCGGTAAACCGTGGCCCGCGAGACCGTGTCATCAATCGCGCGCGCTGCTTCCAGTAATTCCTCCGCCGTGAAATGATCCTCGTGCTGATACGCCGCATCAAAGATTGCAAGTCGCTGGTTCGTGACCCGCAGACCCTTGCTGCTCAGGAATTCACGGAAGGTATTGTGGACTTCGTCCGGGTTGGCGTTTGGATTAACCATGTTTCTTATTGAGACAGAATTGAGACCTGATGCCCCCATGGCAAGCCCCCTTCTTGTTTCACGGATAAAATAAACGAATTTCTGCTTGATTTCGGGCGCAGGGATGCTTTTCTACAACGCTTTTCCCATGAAAGCGACAATCCGTACACAAGGCCGACAATTCACCGTCTCCGAGGGCGACATCCTCAAGGTTAACGCCTACCCAGACACCAATGCCGGCGACACCGTCAGCATCGAGGAAATCCTCATGCTTGGCGAAGGTGCGGACACCCGCTTCGGTTCTCCGCTTATTGCAGGCGCCAGCGTCAAAGCGACCGTCCTTGAAAACAAGAAGGACAAGAAGATTACCGTCTTTAAAAAGAAGCGTCGTCAGGGCTACAAGCGTCGCCGCGGTCACCGCCAGCACCTTTCCATCATCAAGATCGAATCCATCAACGGATAACACCCTCTAACTAAGGAGATTTAAAAAATGTCACATAAAAAAGGACAAGGAACTTCAAAGAACGGACGCGACAGTCACTCACAGCGTCTTGGTGTGAAGAAATTCGGCGGTGAGTCCGTCGTTGCAGGCAACATCATCATGCGCCAGCGCGGCACGCGTTATCACCCCGGCCAAAACGTTGGCATGGGTCGCGACCACACCCTCTTTGCGCTCAAGGACGGCAATGTCGCTTTCGATAAAGCTCACCGCAAAATCAACGTTGTTGAAGCGGCTGCCAGCTAAGCAAGTAGACATCCCGTTCCCGGCACGATCCTGCACAATAAAAAGTGCGGGATTTTTTGTGCTCATGAAGCTCCTAGTAACTTGGCATCGCGACCCGCACACCGCCCGCATTCAATGAATCATGCACCATTTCGGTAAAAGTCATATAGCGCACCCCCGCCTCAAAGCTCGTTAGCCGCACCGGCGCACCCGTCCGGATGGAATTCACAAAATCAGACTCCACCTGCCAACCGACGCCCTCTGACGAATCCGGCGCAACTTCAACCTGCGAGGATTGATTCACTTCCCGCAGGAAAAGTTTTTCATTCAGCGCATCAAAATACAGCGACCCCTTCGTGCCATTTAAACAAAACTCCATGGTAGCAGGCCCGGACTCCACTCCGCTAAAATGATACACAAAACGCGCCGCAGATTCAGCAAAACGACCCACAATGCTCAAGCTGTCCGGAATCTCAACTTTTGAAGCAGCAGTGGAACCCGGATAGAACCGTTTGTCCTGAAAGACCGCTCCATCTGCAATGAGCCATTCAGGATCCATTCCCAGCCAACGCAAAAGCGTCTCATACAAAATTCCCATCGTTAAGATATTCTTACCGGAAAGCTCGCGATCGGACCGCCAGGTCATGGGGGCCTGAGGATCTGCCAAAGATCCACTTATGTGCATCACGCGCACTTCCAACAAGTCGCCAATCGCACCGGCGTTCAAGAGCTCACAAATCTTTGAGTCATAATTCAGAGAAAAGGGAGCGGGCACCACCTGAGCAACCAACTGAGGGTTCGCTTTTGAGGCCACAAGCATCGCGCGCGCTTCCTCGAGGTCAGCCGCCATACGCGCCTCGCAAAGAACGTGCTTGCCCGCTTCTAAAGCAGCAATCGACGCCTCAGCGTGCAGATACGGCCACGTCCCGATACAAACGGCGTCAATCCTCGGATCTGCAATAATCGCGCGCCAATCATCCACCGCAGAAGCGATGCCAAATGCCTCGGCCACTGCAGTCGAAGAGGCGCGGCTACGATTTGCCACCGCGCATAATTCAACACCCTCAATTGCCTTAAAACCCGGCAGGTGCATTTTGCGGGTATTTGCCCCCGCCCCAATAAATCCTACCCGAAGTGTTTTCATCATAATTTTTATTGGCTCAATTAAATCTCCTACGCGCCTATTCGAGGTGCCCGAGGTGCAAAGTACACACACGGTCGGCACGCTTTGCATATTCTGGATTATGGGTCACCAAAATCAAACTTTTGCCCTCTTCCGCAACCAACTCCAGCAAGAGATTCATCACCGCCTCCCCGGTGGCCTCATCGAGGTTGCCGGTCGGTTCATCCGCCAAAATTAACGGGGGGTCATTGATCAAGGCTCGCGCCACCGCGACCCGCTGACGTTCTCCACCGGAAAGCTTGGTGGAATGATGATGGATGCGCGCCCCCATCCCGACCCGTTCAAGAAGGGCCTCCGCGCGCGCGCGATGGGCGTGCGTCAGCTTGCCCGCAATCCGTGCACCCAGCAGGACGTTTTCCAGCGCATTCAATTCCGGCGCGAGGTAGTACGCTTGAAAAACAAAACCCATCATCGCAGCGCGTCGGCGCGCCAAAGCAGAACCGGATTTTCCAATAATATTTTCACCGCCCCAAATCAAAGTCCCCGCATCCGCGGCTTCCAATCCCGAGAGAATATTCAAAAGTGTTGATTTTCCACAACCGGACTCTCCGCGAATGCTGACACTCTCACCCGCTCCAATCGCGAAATCAACGCGCTGTAGAACCGGGATTGCTTTTTCCGCCCCCGGGAAGGACTTCTCCAGCGCGCGCGCTTCAAGTATGTAGGCATCCTCTTTCATCATTCTCTTATTCACTGCGCAAAGCCTCCGCCGGACGCAAACGCGCCGCCCGAATCGCGGGCACCAAGCCCGCTAAAGTTGAAACCACCAACGCAAAGACCGTCACCACGATAAAATCACTCGCCAGATAATGCACCGGCAATTGATACACATCGTAGATCCCGAGGAAATTGATCTCATTGCCGGTTAAGCTCGCATAAAAACCCAAAATTTGCGCTCGATATTGCAGTGAGAGCAACGCCAGGCCAATCCCGAGCACCGTGCCGGTGACTCCGATTACCATACCCTGCAGGCAAAAACTGGCTGCGACTTCGCGAGGCGGAGCACCCATCGCCACCAAGAGGCCGATTTCCCGTGTCTTCCGCAGGACTGCCATCATAAGCGCAACCGCGATCGAAAAACAGGCCACCAGAATAATGAATATAATAATGAAAGAAATCACGAGTTTCTCCTGCTCGATTACGAAAAGAAAATCCTCGTTTGCCGCCTGCCAACTGATCGCCTGCAAGCCCCGCGGCAAAACCTCCGCCTCCAATTCCGCGCTCACCGCCTGCGCATCCGCGCCCGGTCTCAAGCGCACCGCCAAGCCATGCACTCCTTCACCCAAACCATACAACTCCTGCATGACCCGCAGCGTTGTAACAACCGTATTGCCATCCACCGCCGGCGATCCCGTCCGGAAGAAGCCCAGTACCTTGAATTCCCGCGGTAAAAGCACCTCGTCTTCCTTCAAGGCCTGCAACATCAGCGGCGTAAACACTTCCACCATCGATCCCGGCACCACCCGCAGACTATAGGCCAAGCCCTCGCCCAGAAAAACACCGCGGTCATCAAAATCATCAAACGATCCCACCGTAAGGAAACCCTCCATTGGAATCACCTTTGACTCCTCCATGGGATCGATCCCGCGCACCATCGGGAACATTGGGCGGTTGTCGTGCTGCAGCATAATGACCCCCTCCGCAAAGGGGGCGGTGCCCACAACCATGGCATTTGCATCCACCGAGGCCCGCCAGGATTCCCAGTCATCAATGATGCCCGAGCCCTTGATCCGGATATCCCCCTGCGTTTGCACAATGCGGGATCGGATATTTTCTCCAAAGCCGTTCATCACGCTTTGCACGATGATCAAAACGCATACCCCAAGTGTGACCCCCAGAATCGACATGAGGGAAAAAAAGGAAACACGACGCCCACTCGGGAACAACTGTTTCAGGGCGTGGTAAAAATACCAAGGCATGGCATACCATCTCATCCAACCGCCCCCAAAGGGGAAGCGTAAAATTCTACTGACAAGGCTTTTATTTTAGGTGAAACTTTCCCTAAAGCGCAGCTATTGATATAAAAATAATCATTGCTCCTATGTTGAAGTCGCTACCTACCCCACAAATCTTACCGGTCAAGGACGCTTGGAAACCGCTGCCCCTGACGCACTGGAACACCGAGACCGCCGCCCACCTCCTGCGCCGCATCGGGTATTCCGCCACCCCCACCAACGTCCAACAAGCCCTCAATGGCCCGATCTCCAAAACCCTTGCAAAAGCCTTTGGCGCAGTAAAACCCAACGCTAAAAGCCCCGAACTCCGCAAATTTGAAACGGAATTCTTTGATCGCTCGACTGAAGCCAACCGCATCAAGGACCGCGAAGAACGCCGCATCGCTCAGCGCAATATCCGCCGCGAGAGCGACCACCTCTTTCGACAATACGCCGTTGAATGGTATCGCTTTGCCCGCGAGGAAGCCAACAGCCCCCAAGAGAAATTCGTCACCTTCCTGCACGATGTCTTTGTCATTGAGCAACGCAAAATCCGCGAACCCTTCATGCTTTTTAATTACGAACAAACCCTACGCGAGGGCATCCAGCTCAATTACCCCGACCTCTGCAAAAGGGTAAGCCGCGAACCCGCCATGGTGCGCTACCTCGACCTCAACCAAAGCTCTGCACGCAAGCCCAACGAAAATTTTGCCCGCGAATTATTCGAGCTCTTTATCCTCGGCGAAGGTAATTATACTGAGGATGATATCAAGGAAGCGGCCCGCGCCTTCACCGGTTACCGTATCAAAAAACGCACCGAATTTGCCTACTACAACAAAATCCACGACCCCAGCCCCAAGACCGTCTTTGGCAAGACCGGCCCCTGGACCGGGGATGATATCATCGACCTCGCTTTTGAAAAACCCACCGCCCGCACCTACTTCATCCAGGAACTCCTCAAATTCTACCTCACCGACGGCGACCTTCCTCACGACGACTACATCCGCGCCCTCGGTGACCTCTGGGCCGCCCGCAACTTCAATCTGAAATACCTCATTCAGACCGTCTTTCAGAGTCGCCTCTTTCACCACCCCGCTTACCGGGGCAACCTTGTAAAAAGCCCCATCCATTTCTACCTCGGTCTCTGTCAGGATCTCCAGATTGATGTCACCCCCTTCAGTGGGCGCACCCTCCATGCTATGCGTACCATGGGTCAAAACTTCTACAACCCGCCCAACGTCCGCGGCTGGCTCTACGGCCAAAATTGGATCAACTCCACCACCATCAGCGGTCGCCGCCAGCTCGTCGATTACCTCTTCACTCCGGTCAATGAGAAAAAACTAAACGGGAATGACAAAAAAGCCCTCAAAGCGGCCCGGGAGAACAAATATGCCAACTTTCAAGTTACCCCCGATCGCCTCGGCCAACTCATGAAACTCGACCCCGAAGGGATTGCCGACCACCTCACCACCTATTTCATAACGGCCCCATCCCGTGACACCTATCGACCCGCCATCATTAAATTGATTGAAGAAAATAAAGACAGGAAGCCCTACTGGAACCTTCGCAACACCGTCATTGGGCTCCTTCAGTCCCCCGCCTATAATCTCTGCTAATTGAACCCCTTTACCTACCAATG
>DKOX01000068.1:0-3925 GCA_002470925.1 Opitutia bacterium UBA7350
TTCAAGCGCGCCCCGAGGTAAGCGGCGCAACCGGAATTACTGAATCCCCGTGTATAGGTGAAGTGCTGGTCGAAGAGATTTTCCACTCTGCCATAAAGCGTGAGTGCGTTGCTCAGTTGCCAGTCACCGTAGATTCGGAAAAGTTCGTAATCTTCGTGTCGGGTTCCGGCAGGATCTTCACGGTCGATCGCAGCTTGAAAGCCGAGACCGAGACGAATGCTTTCGCTGGCTTCCCAATCGAGGTTGGCCGCGATACTGTGCTTGGGGCGGCGAATCAGGCGCGCTCCGGGGCCATCGGAGTAAAAATAGGTGCCTGCACTGACCTCGGCTTGCAAGTAAGTGTAGGCGACCCGACTGGAAACGGTCGGTGTAATTTGCCAGGTGAGTTCCGATTCCACGCCGTCTTGCTCTGTATTGACCACTTCGTACTGAGCGTTTGGCCAACCGCCATCATCGTCGACAAGGTTGTTGATTCTAGAATGGAAGTAAAGCATGCCAAAGCCGAGCTTTGGTTCGGTGAAGTTTTGCTTGAAGCCG
This sequence comes from Opitutia bacterium UBA7350, assembly GCA_002470925.1. GTDB lineage: Bacteria > Verrucomicrobiota > Verrucomicrobiia > Opitutales > Coraliomargaritaceae > UBA7445. The sequence continues at coordinate 538 of DKOX01000068.1, forward strand.
ATTTCCCATGACTGGCTCTCTTCGGGTTCAAGCTTACCTTCGAGTCGGGCGATGTCATTCGCCTCGGCGGGCGCCATACCGGTGCCGTATTTCAGAAAGAGCCGAGTGTCGCTGCCGGGAAAGTAGTAGCTGAATTCAGCGTTGCCAGTGGTGAAATTTTTAAAGCGGTCGAAGCGGTCAAAACGCATTGAACCAATGAAGCGCAGTGACTCAGAGACATCCCAGATGGTCTGGCCAAAAATGGCTTGGTTACCATAATCGTATTCGAAAGGGGCAGTGGACGAGGCTGGATTCTTGGGCTGGCGGTCGTATTCAAGCTGTAGGTAGCTCAACCCTCCAGTAAATAATACCGGAAGGGCTTCGGGCGTGAAGTTAGCAATAAAGCTCAGTTCATCGACTGTTTCCTTGAAAGTGAAGTTACTGGAAAAGGGTGAATCGTTTGCTTCGAAGGTATTTTTACTTCGTGAGTAGAAGGTAGAGAGCTGGAAGTTTTCATTGGCTTGAAAGTGCAAACCAGGTGACAGCAAGGTGGTCTGAGTCTCGTTGATTTCCTCTGCGGGGTAGGTGCCGTAGAGAGTGCCAATTGGGTAGCGCTCATCGCCCGGAACACCGAGTTTGCTGTCATAATAAAGTCCCTGAAAATCAAACTTAAGTTTCGGGTTGATTGCATAGCTGGCATAGAGGTTCCCAGCGGTTCGTTCGTAATCACTGTTGGGACGGTCATTCTCGGTCTCAAAATAACTTACGCCTGCCGAGACGCTGAAATTTTCACCACCGATCAAGGTTTCATACTTCCCAAGCCGACTATTAAAGGAGCCGTACTCTGCACTTAAAGTCGTGCTCTGTTGGTTGGGGCTCGCTTCACGACTTCTCAGGTCGATGACTCCACCGATTGCATCCGATCCATACAAACTCGAAGAGGGTCCGCGCACAAACTCTACCGAGCTTAAATTTTCAATTCCCAGAGAACTCAAGTCATATTGCCCGACGGTCCCCGCAGGGAGCCGGCGTCCGTTCAGTAAAATTGCGGTATGGTTGGATTCGCTGCCACGGGTAAATAGACTCGCAATTGCTCCTTTGTGTCCGTTCTGAACAACAGCGGTACCGGGAAGCTCTTTGAGCACATCGGATAGACTGAAGTACTGCCGTTGCTCAAGGGTTGCGGCATCGATGAAACTGGTCGAAATACTCAGTTCTCCCAGTTCAACCGGCGTGCGGGTCGCCACCACCACGTAGGGATTCAGCTCATGCTCCATCTCCGGTCCCGTTTCGGTGGGAGCGGCCCGTAATGCCGAGCCAATGAATAATCCACTGCAGTAAATGACGGCAGCAATTTTGTGAGTTTTTTCCGAGTTCATTGATGGGTTTTGGCTCCCTGAATAATGAAAATCAAGCATAATTAATCTATGAGAATTAATCTCAATAAAGGATCGGGTCGCCTCGCCAAGCTTAGGATAGCGGGATCTGAGCTTTAAATGCGGATTTTGCGGGATGCGCGCGGTTTTTTGAGACAAGTTCTCAGGGTAGCAAAATCTTTATGTTTGGATTGCGTGTTGCTAGCCGGCTTGTCGTTGTCGGCGCGCCTCGTAGAGGCAGACTGCGGCGGTGGCGGCGACATTGAGGGAATCGGCCTGTCCCGCCATCGGGATGAGGATGGTCTGAGCGGCAGACTGAATCCAGTAATCGGAGAGGCCCGATTGTTCGCTGCCAAGGAGGAGGGCGGAGGCTTGGGTGAAATCACAGTCCCAGTGCGGGATGCTGGCGGCGGGGGTGGTGGCGCAGGTTTGAATCTGGTGCTCGGCGAGCCATTGGGCGAGGGAGTCGCGCTCGGCGGTCACAAGGGGAAGGGCAAAGAGGAGTCCCTGCGAGGAGCGAATGGCGTTGGGATTGTAGAGATCGAGGACGCAGTCGACAAGGATGACGGCATCGGCGCCGGCGCCATCGGCGGAACGAAGGATCGCGCCGAGATTGCCGGGTTTTTCAATGCCCTCGAGGATGAGGAGGAGGGGGTGCTCGGGGAGCTGGAGTGCTTCGAGGGCGTGGCTTTGTTGGTGACCGACCGCGATGATGCCATCGGGGCCTTCGCGCTGGGTGGCTTTATCGAAGGCTTCGGGGCTGAGGCGGATTAAGTCGGGATGCTCGGAGGCGCGGCGAGTGCGGATAAATTCGGAATGCGCTTCGGTGGGGAAATGCTCGGGGCAATAGTAAAGGTTCTCAATGGCATAGCCTGCCTGAAGGGCGTGGCTGAGTTCGCGGAGTCCTTCCACGAGGAAACGCTCCTGTCGGTCGCGGTATTTGCGCTCGCGCAGCTTCACAAGGTTTTTGATCTGCTCGTTGTGGCGGCTCTGGATGTAGGCGTCTTCCATCTTCTCATAGGAGGTTGTTCGAAGGAGGGGCGGCTGTGAAGTTAGAATTCTAATCTTTTCCTGCGCTCAAAATGTGTCCAGTAGTGAAGGATGCCGAGTGACGTGCCCAAAAATTTTATACCAGAACCGTTCGCATATCATGAAGAGGTCTGCTTTGAAGTGGAGCGCCTGACCAACCTTGGAATGGGAGTAGGTCGGGTGAACGGATGGGTGGTGATGGTTCCGTTCGTCATACCCGGAGAACGGGTGCGGGCGCGCATCTTCCGGAATTTTTCGAATTATTCCGACGCCGATTTGCTGGAGGTGCAGGCCGCTTCGCCCGATCGGGTCGAACCGGGCTGTCCGCTATTTCAAAAGTGCGGGGGCTGTCAGTATCAACATATGGAATACAACCGGCAGTTGGACGCGAAGCGCGAGCAGGTGGTGGAGTTGATGGAGCGACTGGGCGGCATCACGCATCCGGTGGAGCAGGCGATTGGTTCTCCGCAGCTATATGGCTACCGTTCAAAGCTGACTCCGCATTACAATCGTCCTGCGGCGGATGGTTCACAACCGATTGGTTTTTTGCGATATGGTCGGCGGCGGGAGATTGTGGACGCCCCGCAATGCCCGATCGCAACGGAGGCCATCAATGCCGCCTTGCCGGAAGTCCGGGCGGAGGCGCAGCGAGCGGGAGGAAAGAAACGGCGCCAACGGGGCGGCACTTTGCTGTTGCGCGATGTTTTGGAAGGGGTGGTGAGTGATCCGCAGGCGGTGGTTTCCGAGCGGGTGGGGGAGGTTACCTTTCAATACAAGGCAGGGGAGTTCTTCCAAAATAATCCCTTCATCCTCCCGGAATTGGTTCGCTATGTCGCGGCGGAAGCGCAGGCGGAGGGCGCGCGTTATTTGGTGGATGCCTACTGCGGGGTCGGTCTTTTTGCGCTCTCGCTGGCGCGGGATTTTGAATCGGTCGTAGGGGTCGAGATCAGTCAGGCCTCGGTTTTATGGGCGCAGGCGAATGCGCGTATCAGCGGGATTGATAA
>DKOX01000068.1:4073-6313 GCA_002470925.1 Opitutia bacterium UBA7350
CCCCGCAAGGGTTGCGACCCGGACTTTCGGGAACAATTGATGGCCTTCAGGCCCGCCCGCTTGGTTTATGTCTCCTGTGACCCCGCCACGCAGGCGCGTGATTTGCAGGCATTTATTGCCGGCGGTTACCGCATCACCCGGATTCAGCCCTTTGATCTCTTCCCGCATACCCGCCATATCGAAAATGTGGTGAGTCTTGCCCTTTAGGGCGTTTTTCAGGGGGGCCTTAAATAAGATTGACTCAGCACGCCGGCATCCTTTTGATGGTGGGCTTTTTCACCCAATAGGAGAATTACTTATGCCATTAGATGTCCAAGTCCGCAAAGGAGAACCCATGGAGCGCGCTCTGCGTCGCCTCAAGAAACGCCTCGATCGTGAGGGCGTGATTCGTGACGTGCGCGCGAAGCGTTATTTTGAAAAGCCTTCACAGGCCAAGCGTCGCAAGAACAAGGAGCTTGATTTCAACAACATGCTTCGCGTTCGTTATTCCAAAATGTAACGCTTTGAAGGTTTGGTTTTAAATACCTTTAATGATCGTTTCGACCCCGGTGATGCTCTCTAGGCACTCGGGGTCTTTTTATTTAATACAATGAGTTCACTTGCTGATGGCCTTGCCCTGTCTTCCTGTTGGTGCTCTGCCCGACACGAGGACGGTTACGCGATGGTTGAGGAAATGGTGGAGCTGGGCTTCAAGCGGATTGAGTTGAGCCACGGGATTCGCATCGCTTTGGTGCCGGGTATTTTGAAGGCGGTCGAGGAAAAGCTGGTGGAAGTGAGCTCGGTGCATAATTTCTGTCCTTTGCCCCCGAGTGCCTGGCAAGCGGCCCCCAATCTTTTTGAACCAGCTTCAACCGACAAGCGGGAGCGGGTTCTCTGGCAACGCTACACGGAGCAAACCCTTGATTTCGCGGTGAAGGTCGGGGCGCCCAAGATCGTCATGCATTCCGGAAGCGCCTGGTTTTTCTTTGGCTCAGCGGAGGCTAAATTTGAACGATGGCTCTCCGCACAAAAACGCGAGCGCATCGAAGCGGAGCTCGCCAAATTGCAGGGCGAGGATGCCGAAGCCACCGAATTGGTGGAGGTCAACGAATTTGAATTGGAAACGGAACTCTACGCCAGCGCCGCCTTCAAGCAACGCCGCGACCGCACCCTGCGCCGTATCAAAGGCGCCTCCAAAAAAAACCTGCGATTCCTGAATGAAAGCTACGCCGCCATTATGCCCTACGCCCAGGAACGGGGCCTGCAGTTGGGTCTTGAAAATCGCGAGGGGCTGGAGGAGTTACCACTGGATGCCGCCTTCCCTGAATTTATGGAAGCACTGGAAGATGCTACGACCTTTGGGTATTGGCATGACACCGGACATGCCCAGCTGAAGCACCGCCTCGGTTTGCTCGATCACCGCGCCCACCTCGAAGCGATGGCACCGCGCTTGGTTGGTTTTCATTTGCACGATGTTTCGGAGGGCGGTCGCGATCACCGCGTGCCCGGCACCGGAACGATTGATTTTAAGATGGTTGCGGAATTCATCCGCCCCGAGCACACCCTCGTGCTGGAACTGAGCCCCTCCCTCAGTCGCGATCAGGTGCGCGCCTCGCGGGACTACTTACTCGAAACCCTCACATAAATTTGGTTTTAGCGGTCTTTGGGCTTGCTTCCGCAGGGACTTTTAACCACTTTCGGGCGCTTGTTTTAGGTGTTTTGCCCTGAAATAAGCACGAATCAACAACAACCAACAAAAAAAGAAATCATCATTTCTCCCGGGGTTCACGCTTCGGGCTTTGAACGATCATGATAAATACAACTCCACAAGACCTGCTCGATGCAGGCGTCCATTTCGGTCACCAGCTTCGCCGCTGGAATCCGAAGTCCAAGCCTTACGTTTTCGATAACCGTAACGGCATCTCTATCATCGACCTCGCGCAGACGCACGCCCTATTGGGGAAAGCCTGCGAATTTGTCGAAAGCACCATTGCCTCCGGGAAGGATATTCTCTTCGTCGGTACCAAGAAGCAGGCGCAGGAAATCATGCGCGAGGCAGCGACCGCCAGCCAAATGCCATTCTGCGTGAATCGCTGGATGGGTGGCGGGCTCACCAATTTTGCCACCATCAAGACCTCCCTCGCCAAATACCGCAAGTTCCTCAAAATGGAACAGGACGGCGAGCTCGAAAAACTCCCCGGTAAAGAAGAAGCGGCGATTCGTCGTCAAATGTCCCGCATGAACCGGAATTTTGAAGGGAT
>DKOX01000106.1:0-17078 GCA_002470925.1 Opitutia bacterium UBA7350
CAAGTGCCGATCCTTATCCGCAAAACGTACAAACTTATCTTCAATACTCGGACAATAGCGCGGTCCCCTACTCTCGATCACCCCGGAATACATGGGCGATAGGTGTAGATTTGCATCCACGATCTCCCTTGTCGCGGCGCTGGTGTAGGTCATCCAGCAGGAAACCTGATCCTTTCCGGGCCTCCAACCCAACTTGCGCTGGCCGGGATGTTCCACGTGGAACAAATCCGTTTCTTCTCGGGTGTCGTAAAAGCCAAAGAGCGTTGGTTCAGGGTCGCCTTTTTGCTCTTCCAAGGCGCTGAAATCGATACTGGACCCCAAAATACGCGCCGGCGTGCCGGTTTTCAATCGCTCCAGTTCGATGCCCGCCTCCAAAAACGACCCGGACAAACCCTGAACCGAAAAATCCCCCATGCGCCCGCCTTTGTTCTTATTCTGACCCACATGCATCAGCCCCCGCAGAAAAGTCCCGGTAGTCACAATCACGGTTTTGGCGTAAAATTCGACCTCCAGATTAGTCCGAACGCCCACAACCCGCCCATCCCGATAAATAAGGCCCTCAACCATCGCCTGGAAAATATCCAAATTATCTTGTAACTCCAAAACATGCTTCATCCGAAACTGATAGGCTTTTTTATCGCATTGCGCACGGGGCGCCTGTACTGCCGGTCCTTTGGAGGCATTTAGAAGCCTGAACTGGATAGCGGTCGTGTCCGTATTCACTGCCATCGCGCCACCCAACGCGTCAATTTCACGAACCATATGACCTTTGGCTTGCCCGCCAATTGCGGGATTACAGCTCATTTGCGCGATTGTATCGAGATTTCCGGTCAGCACGAGCGTATCGGCACCGAGTCTTGCCGCTGCCAGGGCCGCCTCGCAGCCGGCATGCCCAGCTCCGCATACGATCACATCGTATAATTGCTCAGGTCCGTGTTTTAAGCCGCCACTCATTTTCCGATACAAAACTCTTTAAACAGACGATCAAGCATGCGCTCATTGTCAACTCGACCCACCACATCACCTAAAGCATCGACTGCCTGACGCAAATCCGCCGCGATCAATTCTGATAATTCTTGATCCTTCATTTTTTGCAAGGCCTTCTCAAGGGCGTTGACTGCAATTGTCAGCGCCGCGGCATGACGGGCATTAAGGACCAGGCCATCCACCGCCGCGAGGGGAGCGGTTTGAGCATCCAGTGCCGCCGCCCAGGCCGTCTTTAATTCCGCTAAGCCCGTTCCGTGCTTAGCCGCAATGCGGCAATGTTTTAAATCAGACCGGAAGGATGCACAAGCCTGACTCTCCGGCAAATCCATTTTATTTTCCAATACCAGTGTATTTTCCGGTGTTAATTTTGCGAGCAAATCAGGGGGCAGGGCAGGGGAGGGCGCCGTTGAATCAAGAACCAATAGGAAGAAGTCTGCCGTTTCGGCTTGCTCCATAGTGCGTTCTATACCAATGCTTTCCAAATCATTTGCCGCTGCGTGGAGTCCTGCTGTATCCAAAATTTCGATACGCCATGCACCCACCATTATAAATGCAGATAAATAATCGCGGGTCGTGCCGGGCCGGTCGCTCACAATCGCCCGATCGGTGCCGACAAGGGCATTAATCAGGCTACTTTTCCCGACATTGGGCTCTCCCACGATGAGGGTTTTTACGCCTTCATGCAAAAGGGCGGCATATTGCCGTGTTTCTATCAAAGCCTTTAATTCCTGTATCAGGCGTTTCAGATCCAGAGCGGGCCCAGCCTCGTCTACGGGAGGTAGGTCCTCTTCCGGGAAGTCAATATAAGCTTCCAGATGCGCCATTATATGTAGCAACTGCTCGGTCAGGGCACTCATTTTGCGCCCAACCGACCCGTGTAGTTGGCGCCGTGCGAGCTCGAGACTGCGCTCCGATCGCGCGTGGATTAAATCTGCAACTGCTTCCGCTTGAGTGAGATCCATACGCCCGTTTAAAAATGCAGTGCGGGTGAATTCGCCCGGATCTGCCACACGGCAACCGCGAGCGAGGAGATCTTCGAGAATGAGCTGTATGATAAAGGGGTTTCCATGCGGGGCAATCTCCAGCATCGCAGCTCCGGTAAAGGAATGGCCCTCCGCAAAATAAGTTAGCAAGCAGCTATCGACGGTTTCCCCATTTTCTTTGTGATACTGCCCATAATAGGCACGTCTGGGCTCAAGGGTCTGAATCCGGCCCAATAGGGCGGGACCCAGTTCCACGCAATCCGGCCCGCTAAGGCGAATCAAGGCTACCGCCGATTCGCCTGCAGGTGTAGAAAGCGCAACAATCGTGTCAGTGGCAGGCATGGCAAATTGCAACCATCCCTGAAAGGTGGCGCAGGTCAAGCTTGCAGCGAAGGACCGATGAGGCAGGGGAGTTCTGCTGATTCTTTAAGCTTCCTCAATCTCTGGAGACGGCTCTTTGTCACCGGTCAGAGACTCGCCGCCCTTCGGCTGAACCTTCTCCAGGATCAACTGGGTCAATTCATCCGCAACATCAGGATGGTCGATCAAATGCTGCTTGGCGGCTTCGCGGCCCTGGCCGACCATTTCACCCTTGTAGGCAATCCATGACCCCTTCTTCTCCAACAACTTATGCTCAACGCCAAGATCAATCAAGGAGCCCGAGTGCGAAATCCCCTCATTATACATAATGTCAAATTCACAGTCGGTGAAGGGTGGGGCGACTTTGTTCTTAACGACTTTCAGGCGGGTGCGATTACCCACAACCTTCCCGGAAGATTCCTTTATTTGACCAATCCGGCGAATATCCATACGCACGGAGGAGAAGAATTTAAGGGCCCGCCCGCCGGGCTGCGTTTCAGGGCTCCCGAACATTACTCCAATCTTTTCACGTATTTGATTGGTAAAGAGCACCACACAATTGGATTTGTTGATTGCACCGGCAAGACGGCGCATCGCCTGACTCATCATGCGGGCCTGAAGCCCGACGGTGGTGTCGCCCATTTGCCCATCCAGTTCGTTTTTTGAGACAAGGGCCGCGACCGAGTCGACTACAATTATGTCTACCGCACCGGAACGAATGAGGGTTTCGGTGATATTGAGGGCGTCTTCCCCGCTTTCTGGCTGTGAAACCATGAGATTTTCGAGATCGACCCCCACAACCTTGGCGTAGCGCGGGTCGAGCGCGTGCTCGACATCAATAAAGACGGCATTGCCCCCGAGTTTTTGGGCCTGAGCAATGGCGCTGAGACAAAAGGTGGTTTTACCGGAACTTTCGGGGCCGTATATTTCACAGATGCGCCCGCGGGGCAGGCCGCCAATGCCGAGGGTTAGGTCGATGGCAATGGAACCGGTCGAAATGACGTCCACCTTCATTTGGACCGCTTCGCCGAGGCGCATCAGGGCTCCGGGGCCGAATTGTTTATTGATGCCCGAAATCGCAAGGTCGAGGTTCTTGCGGTCTTTTTCGGGGGTACGTTCAGTTTTGTTGATTTGTGTTTTAGCGGGCATGCTGCAATAATTTGGGATTAAAAATTTAAATTGCAACGAAGCTTGTAAAAGGAATTCGCAATGGCAAGCACAAATGATAATTTGTTCACTAGTTTTTCTGTCTCGGGGCAGGTCTTGCGCTTCGCTCATAGAAGAGGGGCAAAAGGCGGGCACATTTGCGTGGAATTCGCAGGCGGGCAGCAACACTTGGAGCGAACTACTCCGGCAAGATTCGATCACTTAGGCTTGCGGCTCGCGTCTCGTGAGGACTTCTTAGGCAAATGGGCAAACGCTACCAACATATCATCTGGGACTGGAATGGCACGCTCCTCAATGACACCTGGCTTTGCGTGGAGGTATTGAACGCTCTTCTGGCGGAGCGGGGACGTGCCGCAATCGGGGCGGATGAATACCGGAAGCAATTTGGATTCCCGGTCATTCATTTCTACGATTACCTCGGTTTTGATGTGGATGTGGACAGTTTTGAGAGCGTGAGCCGGGCGTTTATTGATGCCTACGAAGCACGCTGGTTGGAGGAATGTAGCCTGCACCCCGACGCGGAAGCGGTTTTGCAAGCACTAAGCGCGGGCGGCCTGAGCCATTCCATCCTTTCGGCAGCCGAGCAGTCCACCCTGGAGCGCGGCGTTGCACATTTTGGTATTGGTTCCCATTTCAAGGGCGTAATCGGGACTGACAATATTCATGCGCTCGGGAAGGTCGAGCGGGGGCGTGCATGGATGGCTCAACTTAAATGGCCTCCGGAGGCGGTTGTTCTGGTGGGGGACACCCTGCATGACCTCGAGGTTGCAGAGGCGATTGGTTGTGACTGCGTATTGATGACGCACGGGCATCATTGCCCAACGCGACTCGGCAATAGCGGGGCTCCGCTGGCTCATTCCCTGTGCGAGTTGGTCGATTCCCTGACTCCCAAAACCACCGCAGGCGAGTAGGGGTTAAACGATCCAGCAGCCGCTTGGAAGGAGTTGCGGCTCGCAAGCCGCAAGCACATGCGGGTTTACCTCATAGGCCCAGAGCTGGCCAAGTGGCTGGCCCTCCAAAGAAAAGCAGGGGACTTTACGCCTTTCGTATTCGTTGATATCGCGGGAACGACCCTCGACAAAGCCCTCCAATTCATCGACCGCCGCAAAGTTAGCCGCCTCAATGAATTCATGCACACAGCCCTCGATCCAGCCCTGTTCATTGAAAACTGCCCCCGGATAGCCGCAGCCCAAATCGTAGAGTTGTCCGCGGATCCGGGCCGGAGTGGCGCGCTGCACTTTTCCCTCACAAAAACGCTTCCAGTAGCGGCCGCCAGGCTTGAGCGTCCCATATACAAAGACCGATAATTCCGTAAAGGCCATGCGGGAAAAAGCTCCGCCTTGACACTGTTTGTCAAAACAAAAAGACCCGCACACGCGGTCCGCTTCAACGCGCGAGGTTTGCCTCGTCCTTTTTCCAGTTACAGGGGCAGAGCTCGTCCGACTGCAGGGCATCCAAAACCCGCAGGATTTCCTCAACATTCCGGCCCACTTCCAAATTGTGGCAGCACGCGTATTGTACCATGCCTTCGGGATCGACGATGAAGGTCGCCCGCTGGCAGATATTTTGACGCAGTTCGAGGATCCCAAGCTCCTGCGCGAGCGGACCTGCGGCGATCAAGGGGAAGCCGATTTCCCGCAAATCCTCGTGGGTCTGTCGCCAGGCAAGATGACAATATTCATTGTCGGTGCTCCCACCGACCAGGACCGCACTGTGTTCCTTAAATTCCTGTAATGCGCGGTTGAAGGCCGCAATCTCAGTGGGGCAGATGAAGCTGAAGTCTTTGGGATAAAAGAAATAAACCTGCCACATCCCGTCAAAATCTTCACTGGAAAGGGTGCTTATATCATGCTCGCTCAATCCATTGCAGGCTTGGGCTTTAAATTTGGGAAAGGGTTCTCCTACACTGAGCATACAAAAATGATCGCAATTAATTTTTAAATATTGATTAAAAACTGTATTTTTTGACGGGGTTTGCAATACATAAGTTAAAATATTTTGTTTTGAATTATGCATTTACAAGCGGCTAGCCAAAAAACAATCTAACGTGTTCATGAACCGGGTTTACATCAAGACCTACGGCTGCCAAATGAATGAGCGTGATTCCGAGGCAGTTGCCGCCATGCTGCGAGGCAAGGGCTATACCATGGTTGCAGATGAAGACGAGGCAGACGTCATTCTGCTCAACACTTGCAGCGTCCGGGAACAGGCAGAACAAAAAGCGATAGGTAAGGCCGGTCATTTGACGGCGCGCAAAAAACGCAAGCCAAACCTCTTGGTCGGGATTATGGGCTGTATGGCGCAAAATCGGGGCCGTGATCTACTCGACCGTCTGCCGGACCTCGACCTTGTTGTGGGCACCCAGAAATTTCACCGCGTGCCCGATCATTTGAGCAATATGATTGCAAGCCTCCAAGGGGCAGGGCCGCGCCCGCAGAGCATTGTGGATCTCGAGGAAGAGGCCGGATCGCAAAATACCATTCGCTCTCACGTGGAGGGCGAGCAGGTGACCGCCTTTGTGAGCATCATGCAAGGCTGCAATATGAAATGTTCGTATTGCATCGTACCGAAAACCCGCGGAGCGGAACGCGCCCGCACCATGGAAGCGATTGTGGAGGAGGTTGCCGAACTCGCCGCCAAGGGCACCCGCGAGGTAACCCTGCTCGGACAAATCGTAAACCAATACGGCATCCGGGAGTTTCCCTTTGTCGATAAAAAGAGCCCCTTTGTGCAACTGCTGGAGAAAATCCACGCCGTTGATGGCATCGAGCGCATCCGCTTTACCAGCCCGCACCCGGTCGGGTTTAAAGACGATCTCATCGAGTGCTACGGGCGCCTGCCCAAATTATGCGAATACCTGCATTTTCCCATGCAAAGCGGGAGCAATACCATCCTGAAGGCCATGCGCCGCCCCTATACGATTGAAAAATTCTGCGAGATCATTGGGAAACTGCGCACCCTTCGCCCGGACATCTATATTTCTACGGATGTGATCGTAGGGTTTCCCGGTGAAACCGATGCGGATTTCGAATTGACCCGCCAGATCTTTGAAACGCTGCGCTTTGACATGGCTTATCTCTTTAAATACAGCGTGCGCCCCGGAACGACCGCAGCGCCGCTCGGCGACCCCGTTCCCACTTCCGTCAAGGAATCACGCAATCAAATCCTCCTCGATATCCTCGCCCGGCATTCCCTGGAACGCAATGAATCGCTGGTGGGCACCGTCGAAGAAGTGCTCTTTGAAGGCCCCGCCAAGAAAGGCGAGTCCATGTTCATGGGTCGCACGCGCGGACACCGTAAAGTCATTGTCAAGGCCAGCCCGCGCCTCGTAGGTCAACTCCTTCCGGTACGCATTGATGGCGCGACGAGCAGTACCCTTTTTGGAGAACTGGAACTCGCCGGCCTCTCCGCCTAAACAGTCGCTTCAAAATCCGTCAGGACCGCCTCCGGGCTGCGCAGGGATTCCACAGGGAAAAAACTGTTTATACGATTGATAACCTGTTGAATGATTCCGTCCGGGCAAGAGGCTCCCCCCGTCAAAAGTATGTGCCGCGGTTCCCGTTCCTGCTCCACTTCCAAATGAAATTCCCGCAGCACCTCGGGTTTCGAGTCGTTGGTTTTTAAAGGCGATGGAAAAATATAATGCCTTACCGAATCGCCCGAAAGCAGGTTTGCCTCCGACTGGATATAATGGGCGCGCGCTCCGATCGCTTCCCTGCAAACCCGATAGAGCTGGTAGGTATTTGAACTGTTTCTTCCGCCGACTACCAGGGCCGCATCGATTGGATATTCAAGCGCCTTGCGCAGCGCATCTTGATTCACCTGCGTGGCATAACAAAGGGTGTCTCCTTTGCCCCGTGACCAAATGTGTTCTTCCACCGCTTCAGGCCCATATTTCTTCGCCATCACACCTTTCAAATACTCAATAATTTCAAGGGTTTCATTTCGCAAGAGGGTTGTCTGGTTGACCACTGCAATTTGCCTGAGGTCGCGCTCGGCATCAAACCCTGCGGAATAGAGCCCTCCAAAAACCTGCTTAAAACGATCGGTCTTTTCGGGCTCATCCGCCAAAATTATATCACCTAAAATCTCGGCGTGCTCGCGATTTCGAATCATCAGCGCGGGGCCGTGCGCGGAGCTGTTCGAAAATGTCGCTTTGGTCTCTTCATGCTCGGATTTTCCGTGGATGACCACCGTGTACCCCTCATTTGCATAGTGCCGGGCAGATTTCCACACCTTTTCCACAAGCATGCAAGTTGCGTCGTGCTCGCGTATTGCAAGGCCCTTCCGGATCAGGCGGACTTTGTCCTCATTGGTCGCGCCAAATGCCGGAATGATAACGATATCTTCGGATTGCAGCTGATTCCACAAGGCTGCCGGATCGTGCGGCCCGTTCGCAGGCGCACCGTTGGCGGTCAGCGGTACACCTTTGTCGGTTTGGAGGTAACGCAGTCCACGCGCGAGCAGGTCCGCGTTAACGAAAGGATTGTGGATCAATTCGCTGAGCATGAATACGCGCCGCCCGGGATTACCGGCAACGGCCTCGTAGGCCCGTTCGATGGCGTTTTGAACCCCGAGGCAAAATCCAAAATGACTGGGTATCACATAACGCACCGGACCGAAGTCCAGCACTGCCGAAGGGCCGGAGATTTTTTCCTTGGTGCGCCGAGCCGCCTTGATCGCTGCACACAACCGGCTCTGGTACAGGGCCTCCGATTTGGCATCGATATAAATCTCGCGGTTACGCTCCTTCGAGGTGCGGAAACGATAGATGTATTCGTTCTCGCCGAGATCCAGGTAGGGTAGGCGGGCAAGGTATGGATGTAAGGCTTCCAGCGCACTTGCCAGCGTATCGCTTAAGGTCTCACGGCCAGACTCTACTGCGTCCTCCAGTTCTCCCAGACTCAATGCCCCGCCACCGGAAGCGGTGCCTGCCTCAACCTGACAATAAAGGTCCTTTTCACCGGTCGCAGTGGACAGCCCCGTCATATAGTGCCCGGATTTCGGCGGTGATTCACCCGGACCCCCGGCATCTGCCACCTGTAACTGTCCCGTCACGTCACGCCGGAGCAGCAAGCGGTAGTTGTGATCAAAACACAAAAGTAGCCAGGGCACTGATGGAGTCCGCTTTTTTGTAGAGCTTTCGGGCATGGCTATTAAAATGTCGATTGCACCCTGCGGGTCAACTTTTGCTGGTAGCCTTTCCGTATTCTGCGATTGCACCGCCGGCCCACAGGCATCATCAATTAATCCTTATTCAATCCGCTCTAGATTCAACCAGATGTTTCAATTAAATTTCAGCGAGCAAAGCATGCAGGAGCTCAACAAGCTCGATACCCGATCCCAAATGGAGGTGGTCGAGGTCGTCAGTTCCCTCAACAACGAGCAATTGGAACATCCCGGTGAACAGATCGGGCGCTTTCATCGAGCCGGAAAAACATTTTACCGGGTGCGGGCGGGCGATTTTCGCATCTACTTCGAGCGTCAGGGGGATGCCCTCCTGGCTCATTACATCCTGCACCGCAATACCTTTACCGATTTCATTTTTCGCACGAAACTGCCTGTAACCGAGGAATTTTTAATAGAGCAGGAAGACTCTTTCTGGAAATACATTGAGAGTCTCCGGCACCGCGAAGACCATACCGATTGATGCCCCCAGAAACATATACTCCACCTCCTGCTCCGGAGGACGCCACGGAAGCCAGCCGCATCTACCTGCTTCCCAACAGCCTCACTGCGGGCAATCTCTTCTTTGGCTTCCTCGCCATCCTACGCTGTATTCAGGCAAATAATTCTACTGAAGCCGCACTCGTGGCGGAGCATTTTTCTCAGGCGGTTTGGTTCATTTTGCTCGCAATCATCTGTGATGCGCTCGATGGCCGCGTTGCCCGCCTCGGCAACCGCGAGTCCCTCTTCGGCAAAGAATTCGATTCCATTGCCGATGTTGTTTCATTTGGCGTTGCTCCGGCGCTCATGACCCTCTTCCTGATTCTCGCTCCCACCGAAAAATACCCCTTTTTCCTACAAACCGGATGGCTGATTGCCTTTGTCTACCTCCTTTGTGCCGGGATTCGTCTCGCGCGTTTCAACGTGCTCACACACCCGCTCCTGGAACCCCCCAAAGCACTCCTTCAAAGCAAGGACTTCATCGGCCTACCTGTTCCCGCGGCGGCCGGTATGATCGCCTCGCTTGTGCTGGTGCTCAATACTTTTGACCTGCGTGGCTGGGCCTTGCTGCTCCCACCGCTCCTTTTCGCAATTTCAATATTAATGGTCAGTAACATCGCATACCCCAGCTTCAAAGCCGTCACTTGGCAAACCCACACCCGCTTTCATACTTTCATCATTATCGTCATTGCGGTAGGAGTCGCCTTCACCTTCCGTGAGTTCTTTTTCGCACTCCTCTTTCTTAGCTATATTTCCTATGGCCCCGCGCGCTATTTTTATCGTAAACGCTTAAGAAAGAGTTGATTCCGTGAGTTTTACACAATGCCCCTCCAAGAACATGTCATAGCCTGTTAGTAAGCCGTGAATTCAGAAAACTTTTTCACATCCTTCACATTTCTAAACCGCCAATCCCATCCTTATACCCCGATAAATTTTTACCTATCCTACTTGCGGTAAAGCAGTTGCTGCGTTTTTCTTACCCTTCACAATACCTACTATTAAGAAGGTATATATAAATTTAAAATAGATTATTATATAATAGTTGCCAGCAAGTTAAATTCACTCGAAAAAAGTAACATGAAATTCAAGATCAATCAGGACCACTTTAGCAACGGACTCCAACAAGTGCTCAATGTCGTTGCAACCCGCTCCACCATGCCAATCCTGAGCAATGTTCTCATCGAAGCGAGCGACGGCCATATTTCTCTCACAACCACCAATCTGGATCTTGGAATCCGGTGCCGTATCAAAGCTGAAGTGGAAGAACCCGGTGGAATTACCCTTCCGGTCCGCAAGCTGGCCACCATTGTCCGCGAACTGCCTCAAAGCGATATTTTCATTGAAACCAGCAATAACAATCAGGCCAAAATTACCTCCGGAGGTTCTCTCTTCCGTATCATGGGAATCAGTATCGAGGAATTTCCGCCGCTCCCCACTTTTGAAAACCGCCATGTCTTTGAGCTGAGTCAGGAAGACATCGTTAGTATGCTCAAGAGCGTTTCTTACGGTCAGTCCACCGACGAGAACCGTTATATCCTCAACGGGGTTTATTTCAGTTTTGCGGATGAGAAATTAACCCTCGTCGCAACCGACGGTCGTCGTCTCGCGCTCACCGCACTAGAAACCGAGATCAGTGAGGACAACTCCGGAAGCCTCATCCTTCCTGCCAAAACGGTTGCCGAACTGGAGCGACTCCTTGGCAAAGGCGAAAAAGTCAAAATCGCCTTCAATGATCGCCAAGTCGCCTTTGAAATCGCGATTGATGCCGACGATTCCGGTTTGGTGGATGAACTTTACCTCGTTTCAAAAATTGTAGAGGGCAAATATCCCAATTATCGACAGGTCATTCCCAAAGAAACCGAACATCGCGTAAAAGTGGAACGTGAGCTCATGCTCGAGTGCGTCCACCGTGCTGCTTTGGTAACTTCGGATAAAAGCAATTCTGTGCGCCTGAAGGTCAGCAAAAACCTCCTCGAAATTTCCGGGTCTTCCAGTGAATACGGAGAATCCCACGAATCGATGGCGATTGCTTACGATGGCCCCGAAGTACAAGTCGCCTTCAATCCGCAATTCCTCATGGAACCGCTCAAAGCCCTGACCAAGGACGAAGTCTTCTTTGAATTCAAGGACGAGATGAGCCCCGGACTGTTCAAGACACTCGACAACTTCATTTGTGTCATCATGCCCCTTCGTTTGAATTAATCCGCAGGCTTTTTTTCGAAGCGGTATTCCAAGATGTTGCGGTACGAGGGCCAGTAATAATACATCGAAACGGCGACCAAGGCCCCGGCGCAGTCAGCCAACCAATCGGCAAATTCTACCGCGCGCCCCGGTGTCATTGACTGACGCCATTCGTCCAACCCTCCGTAGCACATCACCAAAATTGCGGCAGATAACGAACCGATTATCCCGCGCTTTGAAAAATATGGGATGCGTATGATGCTGGTTGCAATCAGTCCAAAAACCAGAAAATGACCGATCTTGTCCGGCGAAATGACAAAGCTTAAATCCGGGGTGGCGAGCTCCGATGTCGACGAGAGGGCATGCACGATTCCCATCAATAAAACCGGCCAAATGTAATCCCGGGTCTTGGCTGAAATTAAGGCAGTCATTAATTCAGCGGTAGATGAAACGAAAAGGTGGTTCCACTGGAAGAGGAATCCACCAAATTGATATCACCACGGTGTGCTCGTAAAATTTGCTTACTGATTGAGAGCCCCAAGCCCGTCCCCTCGGCGCGATGGGTCAGGAAGGATTCAAAAATCTTTTGTTGCGCCTCCGGCGGCATACCCGGTCCATTGTCCGTTATTTTAAAGAGCGCCTGATTCCCCTCGCGACTCGTGCCGATGGAAATCCGTCCACCCCGCGGCATCACCGCGACGGCGTTTAAAATCAAATTTAGTACCACCTGTTGTATTTGTCCTTTATTCACTGTGATGATAAGCGCCTCCGCGCAGGGACTGTAGTCTACCTCAATGCGCATTTGTTCCATCTTTAAGCGCACCAATTGCAAGGTCTCCTCCGTCAGCTGATTCAAATTATAATTCCCGTTCAAACCTTCGCGCATTCGACCAAAGCCCAGGACCCGCTCCACAATAGCCTCCAATTGCCCGAACTTCTCGCGAATCAAGGCGACATCCCGTTCCCGCTCGTCACCGCCATCGAAATGCAGGTTCAGGGAATCAAAAAGTAACTTGATCACGGTGAGCGGGTTGCGGATCTCATGGGCAATTTCTGCCGTTAACATCCCAAGGGTCGTCAGTTTTTCATTTCGCCTGAGGGAATCCTCGGTTTCAAAAATACGCGCGTACAGTTCCGCATTCTGGCAAACGATCGCCCCCAGGGCTGCGAGGGTGCTGAATGCTTTGCGTTCATCATTGTTGAAGCGGTGCGGTTCATCCGTAAAGGCGGCAATCACCCCCTTGACCTCGTCATCAAAGATGAGAGGCGCCGCCAGCATCGAGACCAAGCCCTCGCGTTGAATGACCTTCAAAAAATCACTTTCCTCCGCATAAGAAATATTTCCCACTTCGGAAAGTTTGCGCCGCCGGACCGCCGACCCCATCGCGCTGTCCACCAAGGCGACCGGCTCACTGTATTCCATCGGCCCCGAGCGACCCGCAATTTCGCGCATCTCCAAAAATTTACCATCCGCACTCAGCCAAAAAATCCCACAACTGTGACAATCCAGAATTTGCCGACCTTGAATCGCCAAACTGCGTAGAATTCGACCCAAATCCATCTGTCCCGCGATCCGACCTCCCAGATTGACCAGTGATTGCAGTTGGTTCGCCTTCGTGCGTAGTTGCTGAATCAACCACAGGCGGCTCACGACCCGGCTCGCCTCTGCCGTCAATAGGCTCAAAATCTTCAGGGCCGAACCATCGAAGGCATTCACCTTGTCGCTGTCCACCACCACCACGCCGATGACGGTTCCCCCGTCTTCCATCGGAACCGCCATTTCCGAGCGGATCTCCGGACGTACCTTAATATAGAGCGGTTCCTGGCTAACATCCTGCACCACCTTGGCAACTCCGTGCAGTGCCACCCATCCCGTTATTCCCTGACCCAGTTCCAGCGCCAGATTATTCCAATCATCCGGGAAACCATGCGCGACCTCCAATTCGAGGCGTTGCGTGTCGCGGTTCATCAGGCAAACACTAACCCCGCTCGGCTCCAGGACCCGCACGATTTCATCCATTATGAGGCGCAAAGCTTCTCTGGGGTCTTCCGTGCTGGAGACCAAAGTGCTGATGCGGTAAAGGGAATCAAGGGCCCGGCTATCGCTCTCGCTTGCCATACTGTTGGTTTAGTGTCAGCTTTCAGCCGACGTAGCAAGCTGTTATCTGGTGTGATCGCCCCGCGTGATCGCTTCCAATTCCTCGCGCAGGTCAAGGAGATTATCCGAATCCACCTGTTCCGCATCTTTGCGATGTTCAATGTAGAATGTATCCATCGCAACTCCCCGTTCGGTCGCAATACGCGCGAAGGTTATATCAAAACCCTTGCTGTGGATCAGCCGCGCCAAACGGTACAACAGACCGAGTCGGTCTGCAGCCTGCACTTCGATAATGGTGCGCTTCAGCGAGAGTTCATGATAGACATCCACTCGCGGCGGGAAAGGCGCCGGCAAAAGATCGCGGTTTTGCTGCGCCTGCGCTTTTTGCACCTCCGCCTCTTTTAAATCAATGGCGTGCTGCAAAAGCTTGCCCTCCACCAGGGCCTCGTGCAAATGCCGCCGGAAGACCTCGAGCGCCCCTCGGTCGGTTACCAGACCGCCACTGGTATCCATGATGTAGAAGGTATCAATCGAGATATGATCCTTGCGGGTGATTGCTTTGGTACTCAGGATATTGACTCCCGCCAGCGTGAGGGCGCCCGCCAGTTTGTAGAAAAGCCCCGCCCGATCCCAGGTAACCACATTGACCACCGTCAGGCTCAGGTCGGGATCATCACGCCAATCAATTACCGGCATGAGCGAACCCACCGAGTCGGAGGTCTGTATCTGTCCCATCAAATCATGTGCCATTCGCATGTGCAGCGCAATCTCCTCGGCGTGCGTGTTGATAAAGTAACGTTCCGGCAGCAGGCTGAAATGTGCCTGCATCTCCTCTACGCTCAAGCCCTCCGGCAAGTGGCTCAAAATTTCCTCGTGCAGCATCGCGATGCGCTCCTTTCGTTTACCTTCAATGACGTTCTTACCCGCAAAGACCTCCAGTGTTCCCAGGAAAAGTTGCCGGTGCATGGAGTCTTTGTATGCATTCCAAAGCGTCGGCGCAGTTCCCCGTGCATCGCAATAGGTGTGCACATATAGAAAGCGCAATTTTTGCGGATCTTCGACCTTCTCGGCAAATGCGGCTGTTGTTTCGGGATCATCCAGGTCAAAGCGTTGCCAGATTCGTGCCATTTCCAAATGATTGCGGATAATAAATAAAATAAGTTCCTGTTGCTGAGGATCGATCCCAAAGCGTTCCAAAATCGGCCGCGCAATACGCGCACCGGCAGTATCATGCCCTTTAATTCCTTCTGCTTTGCCAATATCGTGCAAGAGCAGGATTAAATAAAGCAGGAGCGGATCATCATTTTGTCGCAGCGCCTTTTCGTAGGCTCCGCTTACCGCATCTACTTTTTGAAAGACCCGATCGAGGTGCTTGATGGTCTGCAGCACATGCATGTCCGCGGTGTAACGATGGTAGAATTCATGCTGTACCCGACAGGTCAGTTCCCCGAATTCCGGCAGGTAACGCCCCAAAACTCCCAAATTGTGCATCTCCACCAATATCGGGTAAACCTCACCGGCGCTCCGCAAGATACTGCAAAAACTCTTCGCCGCGGAACGGCTCTGTATCAAACTCCCGTCGATTAAGGGAATCGAACGCGAGATCAGAAATTTCAAACCGGGGTCCATCTTTGCGCCGAATTGTTGCATATAGCGAAAGATACGAATTAAGCGCACCGGAGACTCCGCAAATACCTTTTTCGATTCGGCACGGAAGACTCGATCCTGCAAAATGAACCCGTCCACACGCTTCTGCCTGCCTTTTTGATATGCCCGCAGGACATCGCCAAAGGAGTATCGCCACCGTGCCCCGTCCGGGTCTCCAGTGCTCAACGCCAAGCGTTCCTTCAGGAGTTCACTGGTGTGATAAATCGTGCGCACCGCCCGGTAGTAATCCATCATGAAGGCTTCCACCCGTTCAAAAATATCCTCTTGTGGGTAGTTTAAGCCCTCTGCAATTTGCGGTTGCTGTTCCAGGAGCAGCTTGTCGGTCGGGCGCTTGTTTAGGAGGTGCAACTCGGTCCGCACGCGCAGGAGAAAATCGTAAGCCCGCTCCATCGCAAGCCGTTCATCCCGCCGCAGCAAACGCGCCTTCTGGATCGCCTTGAAGTCTTCATACCCAAATTTGATGTGCGCCATCCACAAAATATTCTGGTAGTCGCGCAAACCGCCCACCCCATTCTTGACCTCCGGTTCCTGCAAATATGCGGTGTTGCCTGCCTTCCCGTGCCGTGCTTTCTCCGCGATCAGGCGTTGCTTGATATAATCCCGCGGGTTCTCGGTCTGCACATAGTTCATGAAACGCGCGCGCATCTTATCGTAGAGCGGTTCCGAGCCGCAGATGAAGCGCGATTCAAGGATCGCATTCTTCGATTGAATCTCGGCGCGGGCCTCCGCCAAGACTTCCCGGGTGTTGCGCGAGGCATGCCCCACTTTCCAGCCGAAATCCCACAGGGGGTATAAAATTTCCTCCGTTAGAATTTCCTGAAAACCCTCAAAGCGCTCCTGGTTCGAGATCCGTTCGGGATAAAGAAACATGATATCGATATCACTGTGCGGGTTCAGTTCCGCCCGCCCATAGCCCCCCGTCGCCAGGACCGCCATCTTACACGGCAAACGGCCTTTTTCCGTGGCGTAACGATTCAAGGCCGCCAGAAAAAGATTTTCGACCACCACATCCACCATCACGGTGCGCGCCTGACAAATCTTGCGACCCGACCATCCCTTCCGGTGGTCGCGCAGCAACAATTCATTTTCCAATTCCAGAAAACGTTTGTAGGCGGGCAATTGCTCGCTCCGGGGCACGCCCGGATCAAAAGCCAGACGCTTGTGGGCATGTTGATGGAGCCGGTTGAGGCTGGGTGATTGAATCGGAGGCATAAGTAATCCTATCACATCTCAATACCACCCTTCGCAAAACACCACGTAAAAAACACGCTTTCGTTTTTGACCCCGCCGCGCTTTCCGCGCATTTTTCATTTTTAACTTCTAATTATTACCATTCAACGCACCCGAACCATGCAAATTGCCGCCGACTTCGTTGTCTCCATCGAATACACCCTCAAGAACGATGAGGGCACAATCATTGACCAGTCCCAGCCCGGACAGCCCATGGATTACCTGCACGGGCATCGCAACATTATCCCCGGCCTTGAAAACGCCCTCCTTGGCAAATCGGTTGGCGAATCGGTAGAGGTACGCATTGAGCCTGCCGAAGGTTACGGTGAATTCAACCCCGCCCTCGAACAAGTCGTTCCCCGCGAGCGTTTCCAAGGGGTCGATAATCTCGAAGTCGGCATGCAATTTCAGGCCAGCACCGAACAGGGCCCCGTGGCGGTGCGCGTTAAAAAAGTGGAGGGCGAAGAAGTCACGGTGGACGGCAATCACCCCCTTGCCGGACAACACCTGAATTTTTCCGTAACGGTGCAGGGCGTACGCGAAGCCACCGAAGAAGAAAAAGCCCAGAGTCACTTACAACAGGGTGGCGGCGAAGGCGGTTGCTGCGGCGGTAGTGGCGGCGAGAGTCAGGGCGGCGGTTGCGGTTGCAACTAAGGCCGCACGCGCCGGTTGAAAAGCGACTGGAGTGTCGCTTCTAGGGCATACGAGTCACCGTGGAAGCGGCAATCCTGCCGCTT
>DKOX01000106.1:17141-17593 GCA_002470925.1 Opitutia bacterium UBA7350
GCGGCAATCCTGCCGCTTTACGTGTTGTTTGAAAAGCGACAAGCCTGTCGCTTCTAGGGAATGCGGATCTTCGACGACCCGCCGACTCCACTGCCCGTTGCGCGGATGTCCTCATTGCCATTCTTGATTACAATGGCGTCGGGTTGGGTCAGGACGATTTCGACCGCGCCGCTCTTTTGCACGGTAGCGGATTCTCCGTCGGCAAGGGTGCCTTGATAAATAACTTTGCGATCATCCACCTGACGCGCCGCGACAAAAGAACTGCCCCCGCGGGCCATGATGATAAATTCGCTGGTGCTGGCAGGCAAGGCGGGCTCCGCCGCGACCGTGGTGGTTGTCTGGACCTCCGGTTCCGAGCCGGAGCCAATGATGGCGCGCACGAGTCCGAATAAAACAATGACCAGTGCGAGGGTGCCTGCCAGAATGAGGCCGATTTTCAAATAATAGGTCTT
>DKOX01000061.1 GCA_002470925.1 Opitutia bacterium UBA7350
GACGGAGCATTGCCCTCCAGTAAAAAGTTATTTATCCGGCCTGAAGAGCCCGAGTCGATGGGCGCGATTGATCGCTGCCGGGGCGTTTGGCACTTCGAGCTTTTGATAAATATGTTGTACGTGGTAAGCGACCGTGGTGACGCTTATTTTAAGTTGGCTGGCGATTTCTTTTTTGGCGAAGCCCTCGCCGATCAACTCAAGGACTTCCAGTTCACGCTCGGAGAGCGTTCTTTCCGGAGGTGTCGGCATGGATTGGCCTTGCAGGAGATTGATGATATAGCGTGCGACCTCGGGGTCGAGTGTTGCGCCTCCCTCCATGACAGTTTCGATGCCCTCCATGATTTCTTTAAAGGTGGCTGACTTGAGAAGATATCCTGCCGCGCCTTCAGAAATGGCCCGACTTACATCGGCGGCATTGCCGGACTGGGTGAGGATGATGACTTCGGATTTGGGGGCATATTGTTTAATCCAGGGAAGTGCTTCAAGGCCCGACATGCCCGGCAGGTTGAGGTCGAGCAGAATGATATCCGGTTGTTGAGAGCTGTCGGTGTTTTGCAGTGCACGTAGGGCAATTTCTGCGGTGCCGAACTCATTCTCAAGCTTCATACGATCGTGCTGCTCCAGAGCGATTGCGATCGTATCCCGGTAACCGCGGTGATCTTCCACGATTGTAATACGAATAAGCTTTTTCATAAGAGTATACGGAATTTTCTTGGTTTGATCGTTAAGCTGATGCGCGTGCCGCCTTGCTCTGGGTGTTCGGCGGTGACGCGGCCCCTCAAAAGTCGTGCCCGGCGTCGATTTGAGGCAGGGACCTTGCCTGTTCCTGAATCGATGCCGTGTCCATTGTCGGTAATCGTCAGGCAGATGTTTTTTGGAGTTGCGACAAGGCGGATCGAGACCTTGGTGGCTTCGGAGTGGCGAAGGATATTAATCAGGCATTCTTTGAAAAACAGGAAAATATCAATGCGCACTCTTGGTTTGAGCTCGTGTAGTAGTTTCTCGCCCGAAAACTCAATGTCATAATCGATGTCTGAAAGGATGCGCCTGCAGGAGCACTTCATTTCTTCTACCAGGTTTTCACAGATGCCTTTGGCTTCCAGCATATTGGTGCAGTAGCGTGCGGCAGTGCCACTGCGTTGTGTAAAGGTTCGAATACGGTCGAGGAGCTTGGAAAGTTTCTCGGGCGAATCGATCAGTTCTTTGGAGAGGTCGCTGAGTAGCCCGATGGTATGCAGATTGGCACCAAGCTCGTCATGCAAGTCAGCCGCAAAGCGCTCTTTGATATGGGAAATTTGGCGTACCCGGCGGGTGCGTTCAATTAGGATAATAAAGGCGATGCCGACAATGAGCAGTACTGTAAGCCAGATGAGAACCTGTAGCATGGATTTTTGAAAGGCATAGCGATGCTTTAGTTTGCTCGCAAGATATGGGCGTTCGTTTTCCAGATCATGGCGGCGGGCGAGTTCTACGAGCCATTGGCGGATTGGCAGGATCTGACCGTATAGGTTGGAGCCGTCCGTCAAAGAACTGAGTAAGCGGCCCGTTCCATCGAGTTGATGGGGGGTCGCTTTTTTACCCAAGGCTACATTGTTATCTCCGGAAAAGATCTCAACCTCGGCAAAGCCCATGCGAGCCTGAAATTGATCCTGGTTGTCTTCCTTGAATACATAGGGTTCGAGAGCGGTGATGCGCACAAAGCGGCACTCGGTTGTGGGGAATCCTTGTATGATGATAGGGCCGACATCATAGATCGATTTTCGCTGGTATTTGACAAGGGTGCGTGCATCGGAAAAGTCGGCTTGCAGGGAACCCTCGATGAGCAGTTGCTCCGGTAGAGCGTAGCCTGCGGGGGTCGATTGAGGGATCGTGTCGTTGAAGTCGACGGTATGCAGCTGGATTCGATCCAGAGGGTAGCGGTCTTCGAGATCAATAGTTATGGACGGTTGGGCATTTACACTTGTCGCGCCGAGGTAAGCGACCGTGCCCTGACCGCGGCCCGCATCCATTAAAAAGGGTGTGAACCCATCGACAAGATAGGCTTTTTTGCGGGCACCTTTGGTTCTGTCGATGCTGGATGAAGTTGAAACAGGACGATGGAGCGCTACGTTTGTTTCACCATTGAAAATCATGATTTCAGAGAGCTCCAGGTTGTATTGCCCATCGAACTGTCGAGGTGATAGCAAGGATGCTTCCACACGCACCCAAGAGGCGACTGTTGCGCAGCGGATAAGTAGGGGAGCGATGCGCGGTAGGATATTTGAATGCTCGTTGAAGGCGGCGATTACGGTGCCTTCGGGGTTTTCTTCTGTGCCTGCGATGATTTCGAATTTTAATGGAAAGCCATCAGCTTTGAAGCCTGCCTTGGAGTCGCGCCAAATTGAGGGGACCAGCACGATTTGATCAATGGCTGTGGGTGCTTCCAATTGAATTTCAATCCATTCCCGTTGCTCGGCTCTCAGATAAACATCCGATCGGTAACCGATCGCTCCAACTCCGCTGCGGAGGCTGTAGTGGGCGAGTTGATCGAGTTCCCTCTCGATTGCTTCGGCGCGTTGCTCGAGTTGTGACAGTGATGAATTTTTCAGGTTTGGGAGAGGCGCGCTTTCGGTGGCATTCGATGCCGAGCACAGGAACAACACTGCAAACAGTTGCAGTATCGTGAGGTGATCGTGCATTTGTTTCATCTGAAAAGGGAAGCGGCTTGGTTTCGCTAATTCGGTAAGGGTGTCTGGGGTACTCATAAAAATAGCACCAATTGTGGGCAGTGCTACCCTCTAAACGAGGGGTGGAAGGTTCGGCAGATGCGGTGTATTTTAAAGTTAGGTGTTTAATGTATTTATATCGGTAAAGACAACGCAATGCGACATAATAAGTGGACTATGCGCCTCAAAATAATTTATAAATCTTTTTTATTCACCTTCCCGGTCTCATGCTCACCGGGATTTTTGCTTTTAGTGTTATGTTTGGCCGGTGCCCAACAAGGTGCGACGGCGTTTTCGTGGGACCGTGTGCCGCTCTATGCCCACGTTGCTATTGGTGAAGGCTTCAAGCAGGAGCAATATGAATTTCTCGCGGATCAGTATCAATTGATCACTTTCACCGGAGGGCCCAAGCAGAAAGCAGTGGAGCCGATTATCGCTGATGCGATCCGTGTCATCAAACAGCGCAGGCCTGAAAGACGGGTGCTGGCCTATTGGTGTTCAGAGACGCCGCGCGCGCACTATCGTGAGTTGAATGCAAGTTTTCCAAAGGACGGGTTCATCCGTCCTGCTCCGGATGATAAAAAACGTAAAGATTGCTTTGATTTGAAGCGGCCTGAAGTGCGCAGTTGGTGGGCGGATTCGGCGGCCCGCTTGGTGAGGGAGTATGGCTGTGACGGTATTTTTGTTGATGGTGCAACGATCGCGATGCCGCGTTCTGCCTGGAGTCGTCTCTTTGGGGCAAAGAAGGCCGCCGAGATGGAGATTCAAATGTTTGCGATGCTAAAAGAGGCGCGGGAGAAAATGGGCTCAGGCTCAACCGCAGTGTTTAATCCCTTGCATGGGTATCATGACGGGGAGGAGCCCAAGCGTCAGGATTATCTCGCGATTATGGATGGTGCGATGATCGATGACTTTAATCGCCCCAACGGTCGAAAACCACAGCGTACCGACTATTTGTTCAATACACTCAAGGTGATGAGTCAGGCGGCGAGGCAGGGAAAGGTCGTTATTTTCAAAGCATGGCCGAGTTTTTCCTGGCGGATTGATTCGGAAACCATGCGCAAATCGTCGGAAGGGCAACATGCCGTGGCGAAAGAGGACCTGCTATTCCCACTGGCCTGTTTTTTGATCGCAGCTCAGGAAAACTGCTATTTCTGCTACACCTGGGGCTGGGCACCACAATACGGTACCTTTATGCGTTATCCGGAATTTGAAAAGCCGCTTGGCCCGCCGAAGGGGAATGCGCGGCGAGATGGCTGGGCCTTTCGCCGTGAATTCGAGCATGCCTCGGTTTTCGTCAATTTGGAAACCAGAAAAGCCGAGATCCGGTGGAAGTGAGCCTTTACCTCCTTGAGGTAGGGTATTCAAATAGTTGGTGAGCCTGTAGGTTCTAAGACTAACTGCACCTGAATATAAGAAGGAAAGGGTGTTTCCAGCGGCAAAATGCGGCTCCACACACAACACGGCAATGACTGCGGCATTGCCCTCCATGAAAAGCGGCAATGACGGAGC
>DKOX01000040.1 GCA_002470925.1 Opitutia bacterium UBA7350
TTTTCTCAACAAGGCAGAGCGGGCATCACTGTCCGGTCACGTGGAGTCTCACTCGGGAGCCATGCACTGAACCGAGGTGACTTTGCCAAAGAGGGCGGGACCCGGGCCGGTGATTTTTTCCTCAAAGGTACCGTCTGTGCTGACCTCGAAGCGGCGGATTCGGAAGTTTCCTTTTTGGTAGTCATAGCTGATGGCATCATCTTCGTAGAGATCAAAGCTTCCGGCTTGTTTGCCGTAATGCCTTAGGGAGAGGTCGCCGTTGATGGCGTCGCGGGTTTGGCGCGGGGTATGGTTGAGCATCGGAATGACTGCGCCTTCACGCACGAAGAGCGGGATCCGGTCTTGGAGCGCCCCGGCGCTCACCTGAATGCGGGTGTTGTTGCCTGCGAATGCGCCCGTATAGAAATCATACCAGTTTCCGGCGGGCAAATGCACTTCGCGTTCAGTGGCCTGTTTCCCATAAAAGGGGGCAACCAGTATGCTGGGACCAAACATAAACTGATCGCTTTTTTCGATCACGGTTCCCATGGCGTAGGGGTTGGTCTCGCTGTCAAGTTTGCCCGCTAGGACCTCCGCTTCGGCGTTTACAAAGCGGTCTTCAAGCAACATCGCTCGGACGGGCGGGATGCCCCGCAGATGGTAGTCGGCAAAGGCGGAGTAGAAATAGGGCAGCAGGCGCATGCGCAGTTCGATAACCTCACGGACCGCATCGGTGACTTCGGGAAAGTCCCAGGGTTTGGTGCCGGATGCCCAGGCGTTGAGTTTCGCCATGGGGGAGAAGCAGACCGTTTGCATGCGGTTGAGCCATTCGCGGGCATTGTTGGCACTGCGGATTTCAGGCGTCCAAAGGATCCCGCAAAGGCTCGCTGAAGAAAGTCCGGTGATGTATTGCTCGTGATTGTAGGAATCGGAATAGATCACAAAGGGGTAGGCCGAGGCAGCTCCATTGCTGGCACGCACGAGTCCGTAGGTGCGTTGGTTGTTGGCTTTGAAGAGGTCGCTATAGAGCATCTTCTGTATCAAGACACCGTAGGATTGTCGCATGGCCTCGGCTGAGGTGCCGGATGGGAAAGTGGCATGGTCCGGCCATAGCCAGAAATCATAACCATCGACCTCATCCATTTTATAACCGCTGATACCGATATCGAAATGATCTGCTTTGTGTTGCTGAACAAGGAGATCGCGGGCCTCAGGGAGGGTGAAGTCCGGGACGATTCCCAGCCAGACCATGTGCGAGCCCGCGAGCGGGTAGAGGGAATCGTAGAGTTTGGCCTGTTGGGAAAGGTAGGGATTTTCCCAGAGATTCAGGCGAATGCCTTTTTTAAGGAGGCCCTGTGTGAAGGCCTCCGGGTCGGGAAAGCGTTTTAGCTGCCATTCAAAGGTGCAGGGGTAGGACTTTGTCATCCAGCCGGGTTCCAGGCCCACCACGTCGAGGGGGATCTTATACTGCTGGTATGCCTCGACTTCAGCCTCCACTTGTGCGGCGCTATGCTTGGCGTGGGCACGGTGCCAAAACCCGAGGCCCCAGAGCGGAGGGAGGGCTCCGCCGCCGCAATAGAGGTTGTAGCGTTGCACTACTTCAAGGAGGGAATCGCCCGCGAAAACAAGGATTTCGAGGCCATCGGCGCGGACTGCCGCCTCCACGGAGTCCCCACGGGGCAAGGCCTGCCATGGTCCCGCCTGTTCCGCGATTTCCTCAGCGGGTGGGTTGCGGTCCACTTCCGGGGGGCGTTGCACGGCGTCCTTGCGATTGCTCACAAGATTGTAAACCTTGAGATAACGGGCGGTGTTGAAAAAGACGCCATAGCCCCGGGAAGAGATATAAAAGGGAACGGGGGCATGGGTGCGGCCGCCCCCGCGGCTCCAGTGATCGACCTTGAGCTCAAGCACCCTGCTATCCTGCTTGAGGCGATCCAGTTGCAGTCCGTAGCCGTAGATTTTCTCATCCGGGGCACAGGGAATGCGAACCATGATGCGCCCGTCGTCATTACGGGAATAAGTAATCCCCTTGGGCGGAAAGGGAAAGGAGGGCTCACCCAAGGCTTCCAATGCGGCGCGGCGCGGCGCTTCTGCGGCGAGGTCGGTATAGCGAAGTTCGTTGGAGAGATCCCCGATGGTCGCGCTCCAGACGCCCTTGGCGGGAGCCTGCCAGCCATCCAGGGGGAGGAGGGCATCGAGCGTGGTGGCCTCTCCCCTTTGGGAGGCGAGAGACAGAAGCGCTAGCAGGATGGCAGTGTGTTTGATTTTCATGGACCGGTCATTTAAAGCTTTGGATGTTAGGATTAACAATTTTGCTTACGGCTTGGAGCTTTTAAAGGGTAAAAGTGATCGAATCGGCAAAATTTTTCGGATGGTATTTTGAGGGTGGGAGGGGATCGAGAAAACGGCGGGTTGGAGCGCTGAGGAATTGACCATGATCGTGATCAGGGAAAGGGGGAGTGTATAAGGGAAGACCCGTCTGATGCGATGGATGCGCTTCCCGGTTTCCACTCATTCTGGCGGAAACTATCGTAAGCGATTCAACAACAAGTCCGACGCAAGTGAAATATTTTCTAATTTTATAAAAAAAGTTAATATTATCTTTCCTTTTTTCAGGAGTGGAGTAAGCAGGTTGCTTACCGTAAACCATTAACGATGAATTTGCCTACTACTTTTAAGAGAGCAGCCCGCTTGCTGGCGGTTTTGCTGGTTTCTTTGCCACAGGGCGCAAGCGAAGTCATCGCGTCCACCCCTGCAACGGTCAAGAATTACGCCTATCTCTATTTTGAGAATGGGTATCCTACCCGGTTGAATTACCGCCGTCCGCAAAGCGAGGCGAATCTGGCGGCACGGGCCAATCCGGATTTGGTCTTTCAGACCGGATACTACAGCGTGCTGCTGGATTGTAATGACATCGAGTTGAACGGTTATGATGCTTTGACCGGATCCGACTACTTTACGGCGTTGAATGAGGATGTGGCGAGTTTTACACCGGCTTCCAGCTTTATATTGCGGGTGACGCAGGGCGGGGTGGACTACACCTGTGAGGGCGCGGTGGTGCAGGGTAACAACATGGACAATGTTCGACTGATTGAAAGCGGACAGTACGTGAAGCGGATCGATCACATGGGCCTGGTGTTCCGCGATGCGGATGGCAATGAGCTGGTGCTGGATGAGGCCTGCCGCTTGGAGATCACCGCATGGCCCGACCGGATCACCTTCCTGCTCGACAGTTCGAGTGAGACGACCAATCCAATCACGCGTTCGACGATCCAAGTGGTTTCTCCGGCTGGAGTTTCTCACGTGGCCGATGCGATGTCCAACCAGGCCCGCTTGACCTTGAAACCGCAGGAGGACGCGAAACTTGGAACCTTGGTCTCGGGCGATTATGTGACTCAGGCCACAAATCTGCAGAATTACAGTGCCTTATCTGTCAGCTTCGATGCGGATACACATGCACACGTCATTGAGGTGCCGGCAAATGCCGTCAGATACCCAAGTGGAGAGAATCGCGTTGATGAATATCTCATAGAAGTGGTCAACCCCGGATCAGCGCCGGCGAATATCCCCTTGCGTTTCATTCAACCAAGTCCCCGTGCAATCACCGGAACGGTCATGTTCCTCAGCGATGCGGACAGTGGAAGGCCGCTGGGAATCCCGGTGCAGATATCCAAAAACTGGCACGGCAACGCTGCTAATGTCCACGAGGGTACGTGGCTGCGTGGTTCGACCATGCTGACACTCGATGCGGGGGAGAGCCGGCGCCTGAAACTGCGGGTGGTCTATGGCTACTGGGGCGGGGCAGGGACGGTGTCGCACAGTCAGCTATCCCTCATCGGTTGGGGAAAGGGGAACTGGAAATGGGACGAGAGCGCCCTTGGCGCCTGGGGCGAGTCGCTCACTCTGGATCCGACGCAGCATCTGGGGGCCGCCTTTCTCGATGATATTCGCCCTGCCTTTACTCAAAGTTTTAGCAACACCGGTGCTTACAAGGATGGCGGCACGGTCAACACCACGCACGACTGGACTGAAAACGTAGGCGGCGGCGATTTCCTGATCTATCGTGACAGTGCCAATACCTACCGCTGGCTGAAGCGGGTGAAGACCTGCTACTACCAGACCGGGCCCAATTTGACGGAAGTGCACTATTCCGGAGTGACCGACGACAACAAGATCCGGGTAAACTATACCAGCCGCATGGTTGCGACGCGCGATTACCACCGCCGCTTTCACGCTTACCAATACAACTTCCTGGAGAATGTAACCAATCCGAGGCGTCTGGTTTTTTACCAGATGGCCGCTGATTATTACAGCTTTCCGATCTATTCCAATTTCCACGTAGGCGATACCACTGGCTTACTGACCACGGTTGATATCAACGATCCCGGGAATCCGATCGCGGGCGGAAACAGTTACAAAGGGGATTCTATCCTTATGGACGGAAAATGGCTCAGTATTGATGACACATCCGGTCAATCTAGCAACGCTGCGCAAGCGCTGCGCGGGTTGATTCCGCTGAGCTCGACCTTGAACGGCAATGCCTTCCCGCTGCATGTTCATAAATATGGGCGTACTTATACTTCAAGCACCGTTTTGTTCGACTTTAGTTCGGACGCGGTCAACCGTTCCTACAGTGCCGGTGATGTGGTGGCCGGTGAAATTGAGTTCATCATGCCGCCGCAGCACCGGGATCATTACTGGGGTTCTGATGCGGAACTGATTGGTCGCCTGAACGGCTACGGCGATGCGACTTGGCAGCCGGTGCGGGACGAACTGGTTGAGAACATCGGCATGAGCGTGTCGATCCACCAGGGAACGCTTCTCAGGAATTACCCGCTTGAGATACAGTCCACTTCCGGGAGTCGCGTTTTGGCTGACCTTACAATCAATAGTGGAGGAATTGGGCATGTCCCATTACTGCTGAAGGGTGCTGATGCAAATCTTGGACTTAGAGTGCAGCGCTTTAGTTCCGGTGCGTGGGTCGATCTCGAGTCGGTGGACATTGGGAACGATACTTACTACCAGTCTGTGCAAAACGCCGATGGCACGATGGACTACGCCTTCAGTATTCCCCGGCCGGTCGGCTTGGTTGACCTGGATGCATCCTGGCGCTTGCGGGTCATCTATGCGGACTTTCCCCGTCTGGACACTCCTCTGGTGGAAACCCTCAACCTCTCCAGCGCGAATGGTTCGGAAAATGATAGTCGATTGCGCTTCGGCGACACAAAATTCACCAAGCGCTCTGACAGCGCCTGGAGCGTGACGAGCGGCACCCTCTCCAATAACAGCAGCATCAATTCACGTGTTTCAGAGGGTGCTCTTGGGAGCATCATCGACGTAAACAGCCTTTCGGTAAGTCAGGGCAATCTGGTAACCCTAAGTTTTGACTATTCAATGGGGGATCCTGCCGAGGTTCTCTATGTCCACTTGTGGGGATTGGTTGGTTCATCGAACGACGGCAGCATGATTATGAATCTCGGTTCGAGTAACGGTACCGCCTCGTATTACAGCAATGCGGGCGTTGACATGTATAATTTGGCAGATGGTGTGGCTACCGGAGGGGGCGCCTCTGAAGCAGCGATCGCGCTAACAGGAAAATCCGGGATGCAGAGCCATAGTGCTACTTTTGATCTCTCCGGGTTTTCCGTGGCTGCCAACGATTTGTCTGACTTTGACTATCTCGTTCTGGGCTTTGCCCGGAAAATCGACGGCGCCAGTACGCCAGGGGTGGAAATTTCCAACATTGTCTTGTCGGTAAACACAAAGGGCGAAGACGAGCAACCCTATGAGAAATGGGCCAGCGACCTTGGGCTGGCTCAGGCCGGTGCGGGAGATGATCCCGATAGCGATGGTATGAGCAACTTCCGCGAGTTCGCACTGGGGGGCAATCCTTCGCAGGTCAGCTCAACCGGAACCCCTCCATTTCAGCGTGTGGTTAACGATGCCGGCACCCAATTTCTGGAGTATGTTTACCGTCGCCGGATTGGATCGGACAACGTACTGAATTACCGCCTACAAACCAGCACCGACCTAAGCACGGGTAGCTGGACAAACAACGGATTTGTGGAACTACCGGCCGTTGCGACCGAGGATCCCAACTTCGAGGAAGTTAGCGGCCGTGTCAACATGGGTAATGCTCCCAAAACCTTTATGCGGCTCGTGATTGAGACGCCTTAGCGATCGAGCTGACCTGGCACCCCGATGCATCGCTCCGGGCTTTGCTTTGCGATGATGCCGACTGAAGCGCGCTCAGCGGGATCGTGGGTCGCAGAAAACTGTTAGTATTAACGAATTTAGACTTGTTTCGGGGTTGGGATTACTTACGAGTTTAGCGCATGCGATGTGTTCAATTACTTCTCCTATTGATACTACTTTTTAGCGTAAATTGCGCGCGGATTTCACCGGAGTTATTGCAGGAGCAGGAGCAGGGGCAGGAGCA
>DKOX01000127.1 GCA_002470925.1 Opitutia bacterium UBA7350
CTGGCAGGCTGCGATCCTAAAGAGGCCTATCTAAAATATGGGAAATTCTAACACCAGTATTTTCCTGATACGGATTCATCCGGAGGATAATATCATGGTACTGGCGAAGTCAGTGACTGCCGGATCCCCGTATCTGGTGGAGGGCTTGGAATACGCTTTCGAGCAAGACTTAAACCTTGGCCACAAGGTCGCTATGCGTGCGATTTCCGCTGGCGAGAAAATCATCAAATACGGGGTATCCATTGGCTCTGCAACGCGTGCGATTCAAGCTGGTGAACATGTGCATTTGCACAATATGCAGAGCGATTATTTGCCCACCTATACTTTGGATGAAGGGAGTAAATTTGCACACTGAACTGAAAGGGTATTTACGCCAAGACGGGCGGAAAGGGATCCGTAACCACCTCGCGGTGGTTTATCTGGTCGAGTGTGCTCACCATGTGGCCCGCGAAATCGCGATGCCGTATCGCGAGCAAGGGGTGCATGTCTTAGGCTTCAGCGGTTGTTACCCGAATGATTATTCGCAACGAATGCTGGGACAACTCTGTACGCATCCTAATGTCGGTGCAGTCCTACTGATTTCACTCGGTTGCGAAGGCTTCGACCGGATGCAGTTGCAGCAAACCGTTGCAGGGAGTGGACGCCCGGTTGAGTTGATTCACATCCAGGATACGGGTGGCACAAGAAAGTCGATCGATCGGGGTCGTGCGTGGGTCGACCAGGCATTAAGAATTCTTGAGACGCAGGTCACGGTGCCCATGACAGTCGATGAGCTGGTCGTCGGGACGATTTGCGGCGGTTCGGATTCAACCAGTGGCATTACCGCGAACCCCTCGATTGGCCGAACTTTTGACCGTTTAGTCAGCTCGGGTTCCGCTGTGATGTTTGAAGAAACCGGCGAACTGATCGGTTGCGAAGACATCATGGCTTCGCGTGCCAAAACACCTGAACTTGCGCAGGAAATACTCGGCTGCATCGAAAAGGCCGCACGTTACTACACCGTGATGGGGCATGGCAGTTTTGCTCCGGGCAATGCGGAAGGTGGTTTGACGACTCAAGAAGAGAAGTCGCTCGGTGCGTATGCGAAAAGTGGTCACTCGCAGATTTCAGGCATCCTTAAGCCCGGTGATGTGCCGACTCAAGGTGGTTTGTATTTACTCGATGTCATCCCCGACGGGGAGGTTCGTTTTGGATTTCCCAACATTAATGACAACGCCGAAATCGCGGAGCTTATCGCTTGTGGCTCACATGTGATTCTTTTCGCAACAGCGCGAGGGTCGGTGGTTGGTTCAGTGATCTCACCGGTGATAAAGGTCTGTGCCAACCCCGAAACCTATGCGCGAATGGAAGAGGACATGGATATCGATGCGGGCCGAATCCTAGCGGGCCGCGATAGCACCTCGACTGTTGGTGATGAAATCTATGATCTGGTGCTCGCAGTCGCCAACGGTGCGCAGACTGTTTCGGAACAACTCGGGCATCAGGAATTCGTGCTCACTTATAAATCATTTGAACCCATCGGGCCTGGCTGTTTTCCCGCATAAATACTTATTAAATCGTGAATTTGGAACTTGAAAACAAAGTTGTGCTGATCACCGGTGGCTCACGTGGCATTGGTGAAGGTATTACCCGTGGTTTTGCCGCCGAAGGGGCAATTGCCGTGATGTTGGTGCGCACTCTTGGGTCTGCGGTTGAGTTGGTTGCGGAGTTGGAAGGACTCGGGCAACGTGCCGATTATGCTCAAGTTGAATTGACGGATGATGCGGGTATCCAAACGGCGGTGGCTGAGGTGCTTGCCAAATATGGGCGGATCGACGTAGTGGTGAACAATGCGGGCGTGAATGATGCGGTTGGCTTACGCTCCACTCCGGAAGAATTCACCGCCTCCTTGCAAAAGAATTTGGTGCATTATTTTTCTTTGGTTCACTACAGCCTTGATGCGCTGATTGCGAGTAAGGGAACGATCGTAAACATCGGCTCAAAAATCGCCGACACGGGGCAAGGCGGCACCTCCGGATATGCGGCATCCAATGGTGGTATCAATGCTCTGACGCGCGAATGGGCAGTTGATCTTATGAAGTTTGGCATCCGGGTGAACTGCGTGTCACCAGCCGAGGTGATTACCCCGCTGTATGAAAAATGGTTGGCCAACACGCCGGATCCACAAGGCGCCTTGCAGCAGCTAAACCAAACCGTTCCTTTCGGCAACCGCACGACTACGGTCGAGGAGGTCGCCAACACCGTTCTGTTTGCCGCATCGTCGCGATCCTCGCATACCACTGGCCAAATCATGTATCCAGATGGCGGATACGTACATTTGGACCGCGCTTGCACGGTTGACACCAGCCACCTACAAACCAC
Organism: Opitutia bacterium UBA7350; assembly: GCA_002470925.1. GTDB lineage: Bacteria > Verrucomicrobiota > Verrucomicrobiia > Opitutales > Coraliomargaritaceae > UBA7445. Next base: position 2,362 of record DKOX01000127.1, read on the forward strand.
TCATTAACCCCGCGACCTTAAACGACTGCCCCAAAATGGAAAATAAACCCCGCATTATACCTCAAGGAACGCTCTTTCCCTTTATCGTCTTGGCCAGCTGTTTTGCATGGTGGGGGCTCGCCAATAATATGACGGATCCCTTGGTAAAGGCCTTTACCGGTATTTACAAAGACATGAGTAATTTTGAGGCCTCGCTGATTCAGTTTGCCTTCTACGGTGCGTATTTTTGTTTAGCGATCCCCGGTGCGCTGATTAATCGCAAGTTTTCATATAAACACGGCGTGTTGGTAGGGCTGGGGATTTATATTGTTGGGTGCTTCTTGTTTTATCCCGCGAGCCAGTCGCAGAGCTTTTATTTCTTCCTGCTCGCCTTCTATATACTGGCGGGCGGCCTGACAATTCTGGAGACTGCGGCGGATCCTTATATTTTAAGTATGGGTCCTGCGGAGACCGCCACACAGCGTCTGAACCTCGCTCAGTCTTTCAACCCGATGGGCTCGTTGCTGGGCACCTTTATGTGCCAGTATTTGATCTTGGCGAAACTGGAGGCGTTTCGCGCGGAGCAGCATGGCTTGTCCCTGGCGGAGGTTCAAACCCGGGAGCTTTCGATCGTGGTAGTTCCCTACATCAGTGTCGGTGTCTTTTTGCTCGCGGTATGGGTGCTGATTGCAGTGATGAAGATGCCGCATTCTGCACCACAGGTTGCCACTCCTGATCATCAGCTCCATTTTATGGGCTCGGTTAAGCGTTTGGCGAAGAATCCCAATTACATCTTTGCGGTGATTGCGCAGTTCTTCTATGTCGGTGTACAGATCAGTGCCTGGACCTTTACGGTTTATTATATTCCTGCTCAATTGGGGATTAAGGATAGTGAGGCCTTGAAGTATCACACCGTTGCGTTGGTTTTATTTGCGGCGATGCGCTTTGTTTGCACGGGCTTAATGTCTTACCTTAAGCCGGGCTTGTTGCTCCTGTTTTTTTCGCTAGTGGCGATTCTTTGCTGTCTTCTCGTGATCTTTGTTGGTGGTATGGTTGGGGTGGTTGGCTTGATTGGTATTTCCGCATGCATGTCACTCATGTTTCCGACCATCTTTGGCCTTGGCACCAGTGGACTGGGGCAGGATACCAAAATCGGTGGTTCCGGTCTGATCATGGCGATTCTGGGCGGTGCTTTGGTGCCCTTGGTTCAAGCCTCGTTGGTTGATCGGTGGAATGTCTCGATGTCTTATCTCGTACCACTGATCTGTTTCATAGTGATTGCGGGCTATGCCACCTATGCATGGAAGTATGTTAAAGAATCCAATATCGCTCACGCTTAATCCACGACATGAACAAGATCGATACACACCAGCACCTGCTTTACCCGGACCGATTCAACTATGCATGGGCGCAAGATTTCCCGGCACTTCAGGGCGATTTCCATCTCGAAGACTACCAGGCCGGCGCAGGCGATTGCGAAATTGAAGGCACGCTCTTTATGGAAGTGGATGTGGATGCCGGACAAAACACCCGTGAAGCAGAGTTCTTTTGTCAAATGGCTGCCGACCCTGCCAACAGGATGCTTGGTATTATCGCCAATGTTCGGCCGGAAGAGGCCGATTTTGAGGCGCAACTTGATTTAATTCTGCACCCATCCTTAAAGGGTATTCGTCGGGTGCTGCATACCCAGCCCGATGAACTCTCAACATCGGCATGCTTTCGCGAATGCGTGGCGCTGCTTGGCAAGCGCGGCCTGACTTTTGATCTCTGCGTATTGCAAAAACAACTACAGCTTGGCCTTGAACTGGTGCAAGCATGTCCAGAGGTCAGCTTTATCCTCGACCACTGTGGTGTGCCTGACATTGCGAGCCACAGCTCGATTGACTGCGAGAGCTGGCAGCAATGGCAAGCAGGCATACGCGCACTCGCCGCACAGCCGAATGTGGCCTGCAAATTTTCAGGCATTACGGTATATGCCACGCCTGAGCAACGCACAGTCGAAGGCCTGCGCCCTTACCTGACGGAAATTCTTGAAGCCTTTGGGGCCAAGCGTGTCGTCTGGGGCGGCGATTGGCCAGTCTGCAATCTGGCCGAAGGCCTCCCACGTTGGTCTCAATTGACTGACACGTTGCTTGCTGAACTCTCCGTTGACGAACAGCAAAGCATACTCACTAACAACGCTCGCAAGCGATACGCTTTGTAAATCACTCTCACTCGACGAAGGTGCATAACATGCAACAACCACTTAAAGGAATTTTCACCCCAAACATCGTCCCCTATGATGCCAAGGGACGCATCAACGAGGACGAACTGCGTCGCATCATCAGCTGGCTCGGCGACAAGGGAGTGAGCGGGTTCTACCCGAATGGCAGTATGGGGGAATTCATCCGTCTGAGTTACGAAGAGCGCAAGCAAGTCGTCAAAATTGTTAGCGAAGAGGCGAGGGGACGTCCGATTCTCGCTGGTGCCGCCGAGCCCAATATTGACCTCGTGCTTGAGATGTGTGGCTACTGCGCCGACCTCGGTTGCCGAGCCGTATCGATCACCGGCCCGTATTACTATAAACTGACTCAGGAAAGCATCGAGCAATACTTCCGTGAGATCGCTGCTAAATCACCGATTGATATTGTCATTTATAATATTCCTAATTTTGCCAACGAGATTAGCGTGCCCGTGCTCAAGCGACTTGCTCTCGATTGCCCACGTATCGTCGGCACCAAGGATACATCGGCTGATATGTGTCGCTTTCAGCAAGTGCTGCACGAGATAAAACCCCAACGTCCGGAATTTGCCGCGTTGATTGGTTGGGAAGAATTGCTCTGCACGGCCATGTTTATGGGGGCTGACGGCGGCACGCTGTCCACCTCTGGCGTGGTGCCCGAGGTGCTGATGAAGATTTACAATGACGCGGTGGCCGGCAACTGGGACTCCGCCAAACAAGCACAGTTCAAACTGCTCGACCTGTTCCGCCTGATGGTCAACGCGCCGAACTTTCCGGAAGGCTTCCGTGCTGGCTACGAGCTGCGCGGTTTCAATATCGGCAACGCCCGCTTCCCGCTCGCACCTGATGAACGCAGGCTCATGGATGATATTCGTGGCCGCATCGCCTGCGTGCTTACCGAGTGTGGATTCTCGGAAGCTGCCTCTCAGTGCAAGTGCCCGACCGGCGGCGACCTCGGGCGTGTCGACGTGGAAGCCATCGTGCGCGACGTAATGCGCAAATTATAAGATGTCCCAAGCCATACCAGTTTGCCTCGGTTATGCTGAGACTCAATTCCTCAGCATCACCGCGGTGATTGCCGATGCCATGGTCAAAGCGGCCGACGTCACGCTGCTCGGGCTTGAGCCCAATGGCACCGAAGGCATCTGCATTCGTATCGGCGCCGACAGTCCGGCAGCCTTACAAACCGCACTCGACGAAGCTGAAGCCCTTGCCGCTCAACTGGGCAGCACCGCCAACTGCGTCTGCCTGGCGGCTCCGGCCTCAGCGCTTAGCGCAATGAACAAGGGGCCGATGGTCATCAACGGTCTCTATGGCGGACGCGAAGAATTCCGCCCGACAGATTTTAACAAACAACCCAGCAAACCTATGAAAAAATCACACGCCCTCGGCATCCTCGAAACACAAGGCCTCACTGCCAGCCTGGTCGCCAGCGACACCATGTTGAAAGCCGCCGACATCGAACTCGTCGGCAAGGAAAAGATCGGTGCCGCCTATGTGACCATTATGATCCGAGGCGATGTGGCTGCCGTTAAAGCGGCCATCGAGGCTGGGCAAGATGCCGCCGCAGCGCATGGCAAAGTGATCGCGGCTCATGCCATCGCCCGCCCACACGCGGATTTGGAGGCACTGCTACCGTAGACGAATTTGTCGTTTCCAGAACGATCCCACAGAATGTACCATCTTCACTCCAGAGCATTTCAGCCTCCCCTAAACAGAGGGTGGGCAGGAAGTGTCGGGAGTGTAGTATAGTCGCAAAATTTGGCGCATTCTGCTCTGCCGATTGGTGGCAACTACATATTAAAAGTTACAGTATTAAAATAGAAATAACTATGAAGAGAATAATGATTTTTGCCTTACTGCTTTCTGGGGCTGCTTGTGCTGACGCCGCAGCGGAAAGGCAAACCAAGGCGGACTGGCTTGCGAATAAGAAGGTGAACATTGAGGCGCGGGGGAAGACCTATGATGCTGCCCACATGAGCGCCGCATTTGATTCTATGGATCTCGACAAGGACGGCATTTTAACCCCGGAAGAAATGGCGGCCCATAAGGCTGCAAGAAAGTCGGGGAAAAAGCCGCTCAAGGCACCGGAACCCGGGATCAAGGAACTGAAGCTCAAGGCCGGCGAGAGCCGGATGGTTTCCGCTGCCGATTTTAAAATTAAGGAGAGAATTGCAAAAAATAAGCGCACACAGAGCACGAGCAACTCAGCGACAACCGGGCCCGACATTCAAGCAAATGAGCTGGAAGGAAGCCGCCCCAATATCATTCTGGTGCTGACTGACGATCAGGGGATGGGCGATCTTTCCTGTATGGGAAACCCCATCCTGAAGACGCCTCACATCGATGCGCTTTACCGGAAGTCGACCCGCTTTGCCGATTTCCAGGTCAGCCCGACCTGCTCTCCGACCCGTGCCGCGATCATGAGTGGGCGTCTTCCGTTTGAAGTGGGCGTTAGTCATACTATTATGCAACGCGATCGTTTGGCACCTGCAGTGGTCACGTTCCCTCAAGCATTACAACAGGCTGGCTACAGCACCGGCTTGTTCGGAAAATGGCATTTGGGTGACGGCGAGGCGTATTTGCCGCAGAACAGGGGGTTTGACGAGGTCTTGATGCATGGTGCGGGCGGGATCGGGCAATATAGCTTTGGCGATTTTAAGGAAAATGCGACGAACAAATATTTCGACAATGTGCTCTTACACAACGATACCATTGTTAAAACCAAAGGCTTTTGCACAGACCTGTTTTTTAAAGCTTCCTTGGCATGGATAAAAAAACAACAGGATGCGAAACAGCCCTTTTTTGCCTATATCTCTTTGAATGCGCCTCATGGCCCGCTGATCGCTCCGGAAAAATATAAAAAACGATTTCTGGACGAGGGCTATAATCAGTCAACCGCCGCACGCTACGGCATGATCGAAAATATTGATGACAATATGGGCCTGCTGATGGCGAAGCTTCGTGAATGGAATGCTTTGGAAAATACGCTGGTCATCTTTATGACAGATAATGGCATGGCCATGAAATCGATCGGGAAGAAAGGTCAAACAGGTCGACTGATGGCATGGAATGCCGGACTCAAAGGGCACAAGGATACAAATTGGGAAGGTGGCACGCATGTGCCTGCGTTTTGGTATTGGCAAGGGGTGCTGGGGGAGGGCGTCGATGTTCCCGCATTGACCGCGCATATTGATCTGTATCGCACCTTTTGTTCACTGGCCGGTGCAAAAATACCGGAAAGCACCCTGCCGCCGAGAGGGCGTTCATTGCTTCCATTGCTGGAAGACCCGAACGCCGAATGGCTTGATAGGACTTTATATTCTCACCGCGGCCGCTGGGGTGGGGGCGGACGAGGCAAGAAAACGCGCGCCCTGGCCAAATATTACGGTGCATCGGTGCGCACGCAACGTTGGCGTCTTGTTTATGAGATGGACAGCGAAGGTCCTTGGCTGAGCGATATTTCAGCGGATCCGGGCGAAACAAAAAACCTCGTCAATGAGTACCCGGATGTGGCGGAGCAATTGAAAGCAGGATTTGACCAGTGGTGGGACGCCTCGGAAGCATTCCTGGTCAATAAAGACCTACCCCGGATTAAGGCTGGAGAATACCATTTGCATAAGCTCTACAACCAGCAACTCAAGGAAATGGGCATTCCCCACTGGGAACCCGAACAGTTTTAGTCACCGCTCAGCGGTTTAACACATGAATCAATACAGGTACTTAAAGGAGATGATGATAATGATGAAAAAATATATGATGATTATGATGCTGTTTTCGGCGGCTACTTTTGTTGGCGCCGCACCGGAGGCAGAGACGAAGGCGGATTGGCTTGCGAACAAGAAGAAGAACATTGAGGCGCGAGGCAAAACATTCGATGCCGCCCATATGAGCGCCGCGTTTGATGCGGTCGATCTCAATAATGACGGCATCTTAACCCCAAAAGAGATGGCGGCACATAAGGCGTCAAGGACAGGTGGAAAGAAAACACAGCCTGCAAAAGCAAAACCGGCTGTGGTGCGGGTGCCGGTCGCTGCTCCCGACTCGGCCCCATTGGTCTCGGCTTCCAGGGCGCCCTTCGATGGCGATCCTGCCACTACAATCTGGTTCAATCAGCC
>DKOX01000126.1 GCA_002470925.1 Opitutia bacterium UBA7350
ACCGAAAACCCGCTCCTCCTGATCCTGGAGGGGGTCCAGGACCCCCAGAATCTCGGCGCCTGCCTGCGCACCGCCTCCGGCGCGGGCGTTACTGCGATTCTCGCTCCTGTGAAAGGTTCCTGCGGGATCACCCATACGGTTCGCGATATTTCCTGCGGCGGCGCCGACGAAGTCCCCTTCCTCAAGGTCAAGAACATCAATGCCCTCCTGCGAAAACTCAAGGAGCAGGGCCTCCAGATCGTCGGCACCTCCGACCGCGGCACCGGGTCCCTCTACGCGGTTGACCTCCGGCAACCGACCGCCTTTGTCCTTGGAAGCGAGGGTTGGGGCATTCGCAAGGTTACCGCCGAACACTGTGACCATCTCGTCAACATCCCCATGGCGGGTAAAGTCGATTGCCTCAATGTCTCCGTCTCCGCCGGAATTTGTCTTTACGAGGCAGTCCGTCAGCGGCTCTAGCTCCGTTTTTCCTTTACCCAACGGGCGCTTGTCGCAATTAGTTAAAGCTTTCCTTAAGCGCCATGAGTTTGATTCAAACAATTAGCATTAACACCGATACCATCATCGGTGAATCCGAACTGGAAGACCGCCTCCACGGCAACCGTCCACTCCGGATCAAGCTCGGCGTTGACCCCACCCGCCCGGACCTGACCTTTGGGCACCTTGTCGTTTTTAATAAACTGCGGCAATTTCAGGCGATGGGCCATGAAGCGATCCTGATCATCGGTGACTTCACGACTCTGATCGGTGATCCCTCCGGACGTTCCTCCTCCCGGCCCCAACTCACCCGCGAAGAAATTCGGACCAACGCCGAAACCTACCTGGATCAGGCTTTCAAAGTCCTGAATCGCGACAAAACCACCGTTTACTATAACAGCGAGTGGTTTGATGCGATGAATTTCGAGGACTGCCTCAAACTTGCCCGCAAAATGACGGTTGCCCGCATGCTCGAGCGCGATGATTTCGCAAAACGCTACGCCGGCAACACCCCGATTTCCATCATCGAATTCCTCTACCCGCTCATTCAGGGCTACGACTCCCTCAAGATTCATGCCGACGTCGAAATCGGTGGAACCGACCAACTCTTCAACATGCTGGTCGGCCGCGCCCTCCAGAAGGATGCGGGCAAACAGGAACAAGCCGTCATCACGATGCCCCTCCTGGTCGGCCTCGATGGCTCCATGAAAATGTCGAAGAGCGCGGACAACTACATCGCCTTTACCGACAGTCCGAAGGAAATGTTTGGAAAAATCATGTCGATCCCCGATGCAACCATGTGGGACTACTACAAACTCCTCTTGGAGTTTGACGAAGCGCGCCTTGAAAAACTCCAAGCCGGGCATCCCATGGACGCCAAAAAGAGCCTGGCCTCTGCCCTCGTGGGCCAGTTTCACTCCATGGAAAAAGCGCGGCATGAATTGCAGCAATTCGAGCAGGTCTTTTCAAAAAACAAACTGCCGGACGATATGCCGACTTTCACCTGGAGCGAGCTCTCCCCGGACGCGGAAAGCAACTCCCTCGTCAACCTCATGGCCGCGTCTCAGCTCTTTGAGAGCAAGGGCGCGATTCGTCGCTTGGTCGAACAAGGCGGGGTCAAAATTGATAGTGAAAAACAAAACGATCCCAACTTTACCCTCAGCCGAAACAACGCAGCCACCATCATCCAGGCTGGAAAACGCATTTTCTTCAAATTAGTCGGATAAATTCCGACCTTTCATCAACCTAATCAATAAACATCATGGCGCTCCAAACCAACTCCTCCGCACCGGACTTCACCCTCAAAACCAAAAACGCCGAAGGCCTCCACGATGTGCGCCTCTCCGATAATTACGGCAAGCAAAAGACGGTCCTGCTCTTCTTCCCCCTCGCCTTTACCAGTGTTTGCATGGAAGAAATGTGCTCTGTCAGTTCCGGTATTCAGGATTACGCGGACCTCAATGCCGCGGTCTACGGCATCTCGGTCGACAGCCCCTTTGCCCTCGAAAAAATGGCCGAAGTGGATGCCCTGAAATTTCCCCTGCTCAGTGATTTCAACAAAGAAGTCGCAGCGGCATACGATGTGCTGTATCCGGACTTACTCGGCTTCAAAGGCGTTGCGAAACGCTCCGCTTTTGTCGTCGATGAAAACGGCACTATTATCTATGCTGAATCTTCCGATGACCCAAAACAACTTCCTGATTTTGACGCGATCAAAGCCGCGCTTAAATCCTAGCAATCATAACGGATAATTTCCCGGGAAAAAGAACTGATACATAACGAGGTGCCTCGCATGAATGATCCCTTTAACGTCCTCCAAGAACTCCATGGCAAGCATTACTACAGCCTGCCCGCCCTGCAAAATCAGACCGGGTTTGAAGGCATTGCCAAATTGCCCGTCAGCATTCGGATCGTACTTGAGTCCGTTTTGCGAAATTGCGACGGCAAGCGCATTGTAAAAGAAGATGTTGAAGCCCTCGCCCAATGGAACCCGCGCGAGGTTGGAAATAAGGAAATCCCCTTCGTCGTTTCACGGGTGGTACTGCAGGATTTCACCGGAGTCCCCCTGCTGGTGGACCTCGCTGCGATGCGCGACGCCGTTCAAGCGATTGGTTCTGACCCCGCCAAGATCGAACCCCTCGTACCGGTCGACCTCGTGGTGGATCACTCCGTGCAGGTCGACCGTTCCGGTTCCGCCAACGCCTTCCTCGAAAACCTGAAAATCGAATTTGCCCGCAACAAGGAACGCTATCAATTCCTCAAGTGGGGTCAGCAAGCCTTCGAAACTTTTAGTGTCGTTCCTCCCGCCATTGGAATTGTCCACCAGGTCAACCTCGAATATCTCGCCCGCGTCGTCTTTGAAAAAGACGGCCTCCTATACCCCGACACGCTCGTTGGCACCGATTCTCACACCACCATGATTAACGGCCTCGGTATCGTCGGTTGGGGCGTCGGCGGCATCGAAGCTGAGTCCGGAATGCTCGGCCAACCCATCTATTTCAAAACTCCGGAGGTCATCGGCGTTCACCTTACCGGCGAACTCCCCGAGGGAGCCACCGCCACCGACCTCACCCTCCGCATCACCGAAATGCTCCGCAGCGAGAAGGTCGTCGGAAAATTCGTCGAATTCTACGGCGAAGGCGCCGCCCGCCTCAGCCTCGCCGACCGCGCCACCGTTGCCAATATGGCCCCGGAATACGGCGCCACCATGGGTTTCTTCCCCGTTGACGAAAAATCCCTCGATTACCTCCGCCTCACCGGGCGCAGCGAAGCTGACATCCAGCGCGTCAAGGAATACTACCGCGCTCAAGGTTTATTCGGCATCCCACGCGCCGGGGAAATTGAATACAGCAAATCCCTGGACCTCGACATCAGCGATATTGTCCCCTGCGTCGCCGGTCCCAAACGCCCGCAGGATCGCATCGAAGTCCCCGCCCTACGCGAACGCTTCCGCCAACTCATGGATATGCCCGTGGCCGAAGGCGGCTTTGGCGTCCCTGCCACAGACCGCCACAAAAAAGTCCGCGTCGCCGCACCGGTTGCCGCGGGTGGACGCGACGCCGGAACAAGCCCTGCGGCGGTGGCAGAGGAGTCCCTCCCCGAGATCGCGCATGGTCAGGTTCTCATCGCCGCCATCACGAGTTGTACCAACACCTCCAACCCCTCCGTTATGATTGCCGCTGGACTCGTAGCCCGTAAAGCCCGGGCGAAAGGCCTCAAAATCAATCCCCTCGTCAAAACCTCGCTCGGCCCGGGTTCCCGCGTCGTTACCGATTACCTTGAGGCCACCGAGCTACAGGAAGACCTCGACGCCCTTGGGTTCAATCTCGTCGGTTATGGCTGCACCACCTGTATCGGCAACTCCGGCCCCCTCGACCCCGCCATTGAGGCCGCCCTTAAGGAAGGCGAACTCGTCGGCGCCTCCGTCCTTTCCGGGAACCGTAATTTCGAGGCCCGCGTGCACGGCGCCATCAAATCCAATTTCCTGATGTCCCCACCCCTGGTGGTGGCATACGCCCTAGCCGGAACAGTTGATATCGACCTCACCAACGAAGCCCTTGGAACCGACTCCAACGGGCAGCCCGTTTTCCTGAAAGACATCTGGCCCAGTAATGAAGAAGTCGAGTCGCTCGTCCTTTCCGGCCTCACGCCCGAAATGTTCCAGAGCAAATACGGCGACCTCGCCAACGCCAATCCGGAATGGAACGAAGTCCAGTCCAGCACCGGTGCCAACTACCAGTGGGATCACGACTCCACCTACATCCAAAGCCCGCCCTTCTTTGAGAAATTTGGCCTTGAACCCGGCACCATCGCAGACCTCAACAACCTCCGGCCCCTTGCGATTGCCGGCGACTCTATCACCACCGACCATATCTCACCCGCCGGTGCGATTAAAGAGGAAGGTCCCGCCGGTCGCTATCTCAAGGAACGCGGCGTCGATAAAAAAGACTTTAATAGTTTTGGCTCCCGGCGCGGCAACGACCGCATCATGACCCGTGGCACCTTTGCCAACGTCCGCTTTAAAAATAAAATGGCAGACGGTAAGGAAGGCGGCTTCACGAAGCTCATGCCCGAGGCCATCCCCATGGATATTCACGACGCCTGCCAAACCTACCGCGAGCGCGGCGAAGGCCTCATTGTAATTGCCGGGGAAGATTATGGCATGGGCAGTTCGCGTGACTGGGCTGCCAAAGGCACCGCCCTCCTCGGAGTTCGAGCGGTGGTTGCCAAAAGTTTCGAACGCATTCACCGCAGCAATCTCATTGGGATGGGCGTCCTGCCGCTACAATTCCCGGAGGGCGTTGATGACACCACCTTGGGCCTCTCCGGCGAGGAGACTTTCTCCATCAATGGTCTCAGTGATTCCATCGAGCCCGGTCAAACCCTGCCGCTTACCATCCAACGCCCCGACGGAAGCACCGAGTCAGTCGATTTAATTCTCCGCATCGATACCAACATCGAGATTGATTACTACCGGCACGGCGGAATTCTACCGTATGTCCTGCGCGACATCATTGCGGCATCCTAAGCCCCGCCAAGCAGCATCGATGAGCGCTCCACAACAGCCCACTTTCCTTGTTTATCCGCAAGATGAGCAGGTGGCGGTGCGCATTTTAGGGAAGGCAAACTATCTCAATTGCGGGAACTTCCGGGATTTTATTGATCGCATGCTCGGGCAGGGACACCGCCGCTTTGTCTTTGATTTGGAGGACTGCTGCGGAATGGATTCAACCTTCTTGGGGATTCTGGCAGGTCTGGCGATTGAACTGCGGGACAAGGAACCCAGTGGTACCCTCCTCCTCTGCAACCTCAGTTCCAACATCCGTGAACTGCTCAGCAACCTCGGGCTCCATACCTTGCTCAGTATTGACAGCGACTTATGCTGCGACTGCGACGCAGAAACCGAATTTACCCAGCTCAACAATCAGGAAATTGCCGACGCCCGCAAAGTACTCGAAGCTCATGAAAACCTCGTCGCCGTTAATCAGGAAAACGCTGCCCAATTCGAGGATGTGATCTCTTTCCTTCGCAAGCAGGTAAACCGTGACTGAACCCCCCGCTTCGTTATAATTTGACTTTATATTTTTTTACTGGAAACAATTATTCTGTTTAAACGCTAATTGCGGAAAACCCTTTTTTTATCAACGTGCTAGGACTCCTCTCCAACGACATCGGCATTGACCTCGGAACCGCAAACACCCTTGTTTTCGCTAAGGATAAAGGGATTGTTTTGAGCGAGCCAAGTGTGGTGGCCGTTTATACCTCCACCAAAAAAGTCTGCGCGGTTGGTTCTGAGGCGAAAAAAATGCTGGGTCGCACTCCGGGCAACATCACCGCAATACGCCCCATGAAGGACGGCGTGATTGCAGACTTTGAGATCACCGAAGCGATGCTTCGTTATTTCATCAATAAGGTGAACCGCAAAAAAACTTTCATTGCACCGCGCATCGTTGTGGCGGTTCCCTCCGGCATTACCGAAGTCGAGCGGCGCGCTGTTAAAGATTCCGCCATCCGGGCCGGGGCGCGCGACGTTGTCCTGATCGAAGAACCGATGGCCGCCGCGATCGGCGTGGGGCTCCCGATCGACGAACCCGCCGCCAACATGATTGTTGATATCGGCGGCGGCACCACCGAAGTCGCTATTATTTCCCTCGCCGGGGTCGTCTACACCAAGAGCATCCGCGTCGGCGGGGATGAAATCGACAACGCCATTGTCAATTACCTCAAACGCGCCTACAATCTAATGATCGGCGAACGGACCGCGGAAGAGATCAAGATCCGGGCCGGATCCGCCTTTAAGCTCGAAGAGGAAATCTCCATGGAGGTGCGCGGACGCGATTCGGTTGCCGGCCTGCCCAAGACCATCACCATCACCTCCGTTGAAATTCGCGAAGCGCTCGCCGATACCATCGCCTCGATCGTGGAACTCGTCCGCAACGCCCTTGAGCGGTGCCCGCCGGAACTTTCCGCCGATTTGGTAAACCGCGGTTTCGTCCTTGCGGGCGGCGGCGCCATGATTCGCGGCCTCGACCAGCAACTCAGCGATGCCACCGGCCTGCCCGTCATCATTGCAGACGATCCCCTCAGTGCGGTTGCCAATGGCACCGGTCTCGTCCTCCAGGAACTGGCCTTTCTTTTGAAAGACCTCGCGGGTAACCCCAAGAACTAAGCTCCCGCCGTGGCGAAACTCCGCCTTGAGAAATTCAAGCCGCTGGTCGCCCTTGCCGCCTTTCTACTCTTTTGGTGGATCCTCCCGGCCTCTGTTAAAAGTTTCACCCGCTTGAATCTTGCGGAGTTCCATGCCCCCGCCTGGCTTGTCACCACAAAAATCGACCAACTCTCCGATTTCTGGGCCGCGCGTAACCATTCAAAAATCGAACTCCTCGAGGCGGGTCGCGATCTCGCCCGAACCAACGCGCGTTATCAAGTCATCGCACAGCGATACCAAACCCTCGAGGAAGAAATTGAGCGCCTCGAAAACCTCCTCGCCCTCCCCCCACATCAGGCATTTCATCATGAAGTCGCACGCGTCATTCGGCGTGACCTCAATGCCTGGTGGCAACACCTCCTCATTCGCAAGGGCCGCGATTACCAAATCCCGGTAGGCGCTGCCGTTATTTTTTCCGGCGGGGTCGTTGGGCGGGTCGTCGAAGTCTACGCTTATACCAGCCGGGTCGAACTCGTCTCCAGTCCGCGCTTCCGCATGGCCGCCAGCTTTGAAGGCGACTCCCGGCCGGTGGTCTATCAAGGGCGCATTCAGTCCGGCTTTGCGCCCCCCCGTGGTGAAGTCAGCGATGTGCCGCAGGATCTCCTCACCACCAGCCGCAGCCCCCTCAGTCTCGTCTCCACTCAGCTCGGCGGAACCTTCCCCGCTGGGCTTAAAATTGGGACGGTTCCCTGGTTAGCCCCCGGCAGCACCGGCATCTTCCAAACCGGGGCAGTTGAACTCGATGAGCGTCTGCATGAACTCAAGGAAGTCACCGTCCTAATCCCACTTCTCGCACCGGAGGCCTCAAGCCATGTTCATTGATTCCCGCGCCTTTATTTTCCTTGGAGCCAACCTCCTCCTCTTCTATCTGGTTCAACTTGTAAACAGTAGCCTAGCGAGCCTCGGAATCTACCTTCTCCTTTTAGGTCTAATGCCGGTCCTGCCCGCCCTTTACCTGAAACCACGTTCCGCATTTATCTGCATACTCCTCTCCGGCCTCTGGATCGACGCCGCCTGTCCCGTGCCTTTCGGATTTTTCACCACCCTCTTTCTCCTCGCCGGAACCCTCACCAGCTTACTGCGCCACCGCCTCCGCCCAGAGCACAGCTTTCATCCCTCTATTCTCGCTCAATTTTTCAACCTTGGCGTCATCCTGATCCTGACACTCCGCAAAGGTGCTGGAAATTATTTTGTATTGGAATTATGGATACAAACCGCCCTGATCATCCTGACCTCAAGCCTCGCTCTCTTGTTGATCACACCTTGGTTTTTTCGCTTCCAGCGTATGCTAATTGCGTTCTTCCGCCTGGACCCTGAACCGGAAGGCCTCCCTATTCGTTAAACCGGAAATGGAACCGCTTGATCATCACAAAGGGGAAAACCCACGCATCCTCTTCTTTATTTGGCTAACCCTCGCGCTCACCGCGATCCTGATTTCCGGTCTGGCGTGGCGACAACTCATTGACCGCGATGCCTACGAGGTCATTGAAAAGCGCCAAACCGAACGCCGTATTTTAAAACCGGGCCCCCGGGGGGACGTCTATGACCGTCGTGGCCGACTCCTGGTCGGGAACCGCCCCCATTATTCTGCAGTTGTCTATCTCGATGATCTGCGCCCGGAATTTCGCTCCCGTTATTCCAAACTGCTCAAGACGGCCCGTGCCGTCATCAATGAGCGCTTTAACGAAATGCCCCCGGAGGAACGCCCCGATTCCCTGCCGCACCCCGACTACAATAAACTTCAATGGCAGGCTCGAAAGGAAGTCATCCAGCAATACCTCGATCAAATCAATGCGATTACCGGGCGCGAAGACCGTCTCAAAGAAAGCCAACTGATTCGCCACTTCAACGAAAACCTCCTCCTCCCCCTGCCTCTTGTCCGAGATCTGACCCCCAACCAATACGCCCGACTCGTTGAACAAATACCACCCCCGCCCGGTTCCCCGATCCAGATACACACCGATACCGCCCGCTACTACCCTTACCGCGAACTCGCCGCCCATCTCTTGGGCTATGTTCAAAATAAAAATCTTGCGCCCGAAGAATTCCCAAATGACGGCATCAAGACCTTTGCCTTTCAGAAAAAAGTCGGGCGTTCCGGCCTCGAAGCCTCTTTCAATGATGAACTGACCGGGACCACCGGACGTGAACTCTGGCGCGTGGATCCCCTTGGTTTTCAGGATACCCGCCTCGAACTCGATGCACCGCAACAAGGGCAATCGCTCAATATCAGTATCGATATCGACCTGCAGCGCGCCGCAGAAACCGCCCTGGGGGAACGTACCGGAGCAGCGGTCGCTCTTGATATTCACACCGGGGAAGTCCTCGCGCTCGCCAGTCATCCCACCTATAATCAAAACCACCTGAGCCCTTTCATCCCTCAGGCGACCTTTGACCAAATCAATGAAACGGGTGCCTGGCTAAACCGCGCCCTTCAACTCTCCTATCCCCCGGGCTCCACCTTTAAACTCCTTACCGCCATCGCGGGAATGCGCCACGGTTCAATTGACCCTGAGACCACCCATCATTGCAGCGGGGTCTACCGCGTCGGAAACCGCGTCTTTCGCTGTCATGCCCGGAACGGTCACGGAAACGTGCAATTGGCGGATGCGATTGAGGGCAGTTGCAATGTTTTCTTCTACGCCGAAGGCCTCTCGATGGGTATTGATGTGCTCAGCGCCGAAGCCCAGCGTTTTGGCCTTGATCAAAAAACCGGAATCGAACTCCCCTATGAGACGAAGCGCAACATCGTACCCTCCAAGGAGTGGAAACGCGAGGCGACCGGTTCGGGTTGGGTTCCAGGCGACACCGCCAACACTGCGATTGGACAAGGCTTCCTCCTGGCAACTCCCTTGCAGATGGCTTGCTTTACCGCCTCGCTCGCCCGGAATGAAACCCGCACCCGTCCAACCATCCTCGCCAGATCTCCGCATGAAAGCGAGTCCGTCGATCACGGTGGAGAGGCCCTCGACCTCACCCCGCGTCAGCGCGCCCTTCTTTGGCAAGGCATGGAGCGCGTTACCGGTCGCGATGGAACCGGACGTCTCGTCGGCATTGACGATTTCCGTACCGCCGGAAAAACCGGCACCGCTGATTTCCGCGCCCACGGCAAAGAAGTAAACCTCGCATGGTTTATTGGCTTTGCTCCCGTGGAGAATCCGCAAATCGCGGTTGCGGTTATGGTCGAAGGCACCGAGGAAAGCCAGGCATATCACGGCGGATCCACCGCCGGACCAATCGCCAAAGACCTCTTCCTCGAATTCATCAAACAATACCCCGAGCGCGCCGGGAAACTTGCAAAACCCTAGGCGAGTTCACGCCAGGTAAAGGCGTGGCAAAGCGCGACCGCCGCCGCATCCGATTCGTCGTAACGCTTGCTGAAATCGGTTCCCGTCAAGCTTTGCAGGGTGCGGGCTACCTGTTCCTTACTGGCACGGCCCGCCCCCACAACCGCTTGCTTGATCCGCAGGGGCGCGTATTCAAAAACCGGCAGTCCGCGCATCGCCGCAACCCCAATCACGACCCCCCGCGCCGCCCCAAGGATTTGAGCGGTCTGGAAATTCTGTACATAAATCGTCTCCTCCACCGCGACATGGTCAATCTTGTGTTGATCGATAAAATCCTCCAGCTGATTGCCAATCGCCCCCAAACACTCCGCCTGCGAAAGCTTGGGTTTTAACTTCAGGGTCGTGCTTTCCAATAAAAATGGCGCTTCCCCGGCACGATATTTCAAGACCGCAAAACCGCTCCCCCGCAAGCTGGGATCAACCCCCAGCACAACCCCTGAAAATTGCGCCGCCGGCGACACCGAGGCCTGCCCCTTCGAGGTTTCCTTGGCCGGGCCTCCCCGCGCGACATAGTCTGCCCATAATTTACGTGTCGATTTGCGCCCCATCTCTGCAACACAGCCTTGCATCCCCCGCGCCTTTGGCAAGCATCCTTACATGCGCTGGAAATGCATCTGCGCCTACGACGGCACCGAATTCGACGGCTGGCAACGCCAGACCGAGAGCAACGGTATTCAAAATATCCTTGAAGACGCCCTGGGGCAGATCTTTGACCGAGCCATCAAAACCCACGGCAGCGGCCGTACCGATGCCGGAGTCCACGCCCGCGGGCAATGTTTCCATTTCGACGCCGCATGGCCCCATGATTCCGGCAAGCTCATTCGCGCCCTCCATTCGATCCTCCCGCAGACGATTCAAATCCGTTCCGCAACCGCCGTGCCTGAATCCTTTCACGCCCGCCACTCCGCCATCGGCAAACGTTACATTTACCGCTTTTATTTGGGCCGCGCCAACCCGCTCGAGCAACGCTACCTCTGGGCCTGCCGCGATGTCCCCCTCGACCTGCCCGCGATGCGACAAGCCGCTCAAATTCTGGTCGGCACCCACGATTTCTCCGCCTTTGGTGCAACCCACGGCAAGGATAGTGACCCCAACCCCGTCAAAACCATTCACCGCCTCGATCTCGTTCAGAAAGGGCGCCACCTCACCATGACCACCGAGGGCAGCGGCTACCTCTACCGGATGGTTCGCAGTTTTGCCGGGGCCCTCTACGCCGTCGGTCGCGACCGCCTCAGCCCCGACGACATCCGCGAGATCCTCGCCTCCCGCACCCGCACCCACCGCATCGTCACCGCCCCCGGAACCGGCCTCTGCCTCGACCGTGTTTTTTATTGATTGATACATCCAATTCATACATCCTTATATGTATGAAAACGACCCTAAATATTGATCCGGAATTGATTGAGGAAGCCACCCGCCTAACCGGTGTGAATGAAAAAACCGCGCTTGTGCGCATGGGTCTTGAAGCCTTGGTCCAGTTGCAAAGCGCCCACCGCCTTGCAAACCTCGGCGGCAGCGAACCCCGACTCACCCCCGTCCCCCGTCGCCGCGCCAAGCCATGACCCTCGTTGATACTTCTGTCTGGATTGACCACCTCCGGCGAAAAAACGCGGAACTTGTCGAAGCACTCGGCAAAGGGATGGTTTATATGCACCCCCACGTATTGGGCGAACTGGCCCTCGGCAACCTACAACAACGCAAAACATTAATGCACCTCTTTCAGGCGCTCCCGCAAATCCCTGCTGCTGAAAACGAGGAAGTCCTTTACCTTATCGAAAAGCACCGCCTCATGGGTCGCGGCATAGGCTGGATTGATGCCCACCTGCTGGCGGCATGCCGCCTGCATGCCTGCAATCTATGGACCCGCGATAAACGCCTACAACAACTCGCCAAGACTCTGGGAGTGGCCTGAAGAACAATGGCGTCCTTTCTGCAAACTACCCTGGGCACCGCCGCCGACCTGCTCTTTCCGCGTAGTTGCGTCCATTGCGCCGGACCGGTTGCGCGGGGAAAGTATCAATACCTCTGTCCCTCTTGTGCCCGCGAGCTACAGTTCTGCACACCCCCCGCCTGCAAAACCTGCGGATATCCCTTCTTTGGAGCGGTCATTGCAGCCCGCGAATGCCCCCACTGCACCGAACTGGATCCGGTCTTTGAAAAAGGGAAAAGCCTCTTCCTTGCAAAAGGTCCGGGGCGCAGCCTTTTGCACGCCCTCAAATACCAACAGGGTTTTTATATCCTCAAAGACCTCGCCCGGATGCTCCAGGAGAACCCCCATTTCAGGGCATTCCTGCGCGGTGCTATTCTCGTACCGGTCCCCCTTCATCCCACAAAACTACGGGATCGGGGCTTTAATCAAAGCGAACAAATCGCCCGCACCCTCCTCCGCAACAGCGATGCCCAGGCGGTTGAACTCCTCCTCGAACGCAAAGAATTCACCGAATCACAGACCCAACTCGACCGCAAAGATCGTATGCAAAACGTAAAAAATGCCTTTGCCATCTCCTCTGCGGCTAATTTAATGAGCCATACAAATTACATCCTCGTGGACGATGTCTTCACCACTGGTTCGACCCTCAACGCCTGCGCCCGCACTCTTCGCGCCGCCGGTGTGACCCATATCCGGGCAGTCGCCATCGGCCACGGCTAACACCAACTCTCCCCCTTAAGATAATGGCACTTTTCGGCAAACCGAACTACTCAACCGTCACGGTGAAGAAAAAAGATATCCCCAAGGACCTTTGGACCAAGTGCCCAAAGACCGGTGAGATTATTTATAACCGCGTCCTCAAGGAAAACCTCATGGTGGTTCCCAGCAGCGGTTACCATTTCCCGCTCAATGCCCGCGCCCGCATTGCGGCCTTGCTCGACGAAGATTCCTTTGAGGAAAAAGAC
>DKOX01000053.1 GCA_002470925.1 Opitutia bacterium UBA7350
GAGGGAGCTCAGCAAACCGACGCCTACCAGACCAATCGCAACCTCCTGCTCGACCCCACCGCCGAGGCCAACGCCCTGCCCGGCCTTGAAATCCTCGCCAACGACGTAAAGTGTTCCCACGGCGCGACCACCGGAAATCTCGACCCCGACGAACTCTTCTACATGATGCAACGCGGCATTCCGCGCCGCGCTGCCATGCAACTCATGGTTTTCGGATTTTTTGAGGAAGTTATTGAAAAAGTTGACAGCGAGGAACTCGCTGAAAACCTCCGTCAACTCATTCACAAGAAATTTGGCGCCAAAATCAATTAAGCTAAACTTACATCATGCCTGAAGACCAACGCACCCTCACTCGCGAAGTTGAAGCGACCCTCATTCCACAAGGCACGCCCATGACGCTCTCCGAAGGTGAGTCCGTCACCATCACCCACCGTCTCGGTGGAAACTTTACCGTGATGACGATGAACGGCATGTTCCGCATCAGCGGTGCCAATGCCGATGCCCTTGGAGAAACAGTCGACCCCAAGGCACAAGCCGAAAAAAGTTCGAACGCAGATCTCCCCGTAGAAAAAGAACAACTTTGGGAAGCCCTCAAGAAAGTTTTTGATCCTGAAATCCCGGTCAACATCGTTGATCTCGGACTGGTCTATAGCCTCGAACTGGAAGCCCACCCCGAGGGTGGCCAAAAAGTCAGCATGGAAATGACCCTCACCGCCCCCGGTTGCGGCATGGGCCCCGTCATCGCGGAAGACGCCAAAACCCACCTCGAAGGGGTTCCGGGAGTTGCCGCCGCACACGTTGAAATCGTCTGGGATCCCCCCTGGCATCAGGAGATGATCAGTGAGACCGGCAAAATGGTCCTGGGGTTGGTTTAGTTCCACGCCTTGAGCTAATCCGTTGACAGGTGCGACGGATTCATTTTTTTGTCTTTGCTTTACTGCGCACATCAAGAACCTCAGCGCAGACCTAACCATCCAACCAGACTTACAAAGTCCCAACTTATGCCTGCTAAAAAAGCATCCAAATCCAAAAAGACTGCCGTTAAAAAGGCAGTAAAATACATCTATGACTTCGGTAAAAAGACCGACGGTAGTGCCAAACTCCGCGAGTTGCTGGGCGGCAAGGGCGCCAATCTAGCTGAGATGGCGCGCATTGGTCTCCCCGTCCCTCCGGGCTTCACCATCAGCACCGATGTCTGCACCTACTTTTACGACAACCGTCGTACCTACCCAAAGACCCTTACGGCTGAACTCAAGGCTGCGGTCGCAACGATTGAAAAACAACTCGGCAAAAAACTGGGTGCCGCCAAGAACCCGCTCCTCCTCTCGGTTCGTTCCGGTGCCCGGGAGTCCATGCCCGGCATGATGGACACCATCCTCAACCTCGGCCTCAACGACAAAACCGTCAAAGCCCTTGCGGAAGAATCCGGTAACGAAGCCTTTGCTTACGATTGCTACCGCCGTTTCATCCAAATGTATGGCGATGTCGTGATGGGCGTGCAGGCCATCACCGAAAACGATCACTGCCCCTTCGAAGGCGCCCTTGAAAAACTCCGCAAGGAAGTTGGCGTTGAATTCGACAATCAGCTCAGCGCTGAAGATCTCAAGGAACTCATCAAGCGTTATAAAGCTATCATCAAGAAGCGCACCAATTCCGCCTTCCCGCAGGACGCTTACGAGCAACTCTGGGGTTCGGTTGGAGCAGTCTTTAAGTCCTGGCAAAACGAGCGCGCCATTCTTTACCGTCAAAAATACGGCATTCCCGCAGCATGGGGCACTGCCGTGAACGTTCAGGCGATGGTCTTTGGCAACATGGGCGAAACCTGCGCCACCGGCGTGGCCTTCACCCGTGACCCTGCCAACGGCGAAAAGATCTTCTATGGCGAGTACCTCATCAACGCGCAGGGTGAAGACGTGGTGGCCGGAATCCGGACCCCCAACCCCATCGCCCAGCTCAAGGACGAAATGCCCAAGGTTTACGATGACCTTGAGAAAGTTCGCGCCAAACTCGAGAAGCATTTCCGCGACATGCAGGACTTCGAGTTCACGGTCGAGGATCACAAACTCTACATGCTGCAAACCCGCAATGGTAAGCGCACCGGTCTTGCCGCGGTCCGCATCGCAGTGGAACTCAACAAAGAGCGACTCATCGATCAGAAGACCGCCCTTAAGAAGATTCCCGCAGACTCGATCTCCTCCCTTCTCGTTGCGGTCTTTGACGCGGCCGCTGAGAAAAAGGCCAAGACCCTCACCAGCGGCCTCCCTGCCGGACCCGGCGCTGCCTCCGGAAAAATCTGCTTCACCGCCGACCGCGCGGAGGAAGTTGCCGCCAAGGGTGGCCACGCCGTGCTCTGCCGCGTTGAAACCACCCCCGAGGATTTGCGTGGCATGATTGCGGCGGAAGGTATCCTCACCTCCCGTGGCGGGGTTTCCTCTCACGCCGCGTTGGTGGCACGCCAGATGAATAAAGTCTGCGTTTGTGGCGCCTCCGAGGTTGTTATCAACTACGAGGCCGGCACTCTCACGGTTGGCAACACCGTCCTGAAGGAAGGCGACGACATCTCGATCAATGGTACCACCGGTGCGGTTTACGCCGGCGCGGTTGCCACCGCTCCCTCCGAGGTCAACCAAGTCCTGACCGGTAAACTTGCAGCCAATAAGAGCTACACCTTCAAGATGTATGACCAGGTCATGAAATGGGCTGACAAATACCGCAAACTGGGTGTCCGCACCAATGCCGACTCCCCCGAGCAGTCCAAGGCAGCGGTCGCCTACGGTGCCGAAGGCATCGGCCTCTGCCGCACCGAGCATATGTTCTTCGAGGGTGACCGCATCAACTTCATGCGTCAAATGATCCTCGCGTCTGACGAGAAGGAACGCCGCGCCGCATTGCGCAAGCTCCTGCCCTTCCAACGCAAGGACTTCACCGGTCTTTTCAAGGCCATGGGTGGCCGCCCCGTTACGGTGCGCCTCCTCGATCCGCCCTTGCACGAGTTCCTCCCGCACGACGAGTCTTCCAAACGTGAACTCGCCAATGCCCTCGGGGTCGACATCGAGGTCATCAGCAACCGCGTCCACGCCTTGCATGAGGCCAACCCCATGCTGGGGCACCGCGGCTGCCGCCTGGGAATCTCTTACCCGGAAATCACCGAGATGCAGGCCCGCGCGATCTTTGAAGCGGCGGCGGCATGCTATAAACTCAAGAAGCCCATCAAGGTCATTCCTGAGGTTATGATTCCACTGGTTGGCTTCGCTGACGAGCTAAAGAATCAGGTTGAGGTGGTCCACCGCGTCGCTCAGGAAGTCATGGCCGCCAAGAAGGTTAAATTCAAATACCTCGTCGGCACCATGATCGAGGTGCCGCGTGGCGCCCTGACCGCCGACGAAATCGCCGAAACCGCAGAATTCTTCAGCTTCGGTACCAACGACCTCACCCAGACCGGTCTCGGCATGAGCCGCGACGACGCCGGTTCCTTCCTCGCAAAATACAAGGAACTCGACATCCTTCCGCAGAATCCCTTCGCCTCAATCGATGCGAACGGGGTGGGACAACTCGTCGAAATTGGCGTTAAGAAAGGTCAACAGGGTCGCAAGGGCATCAAACTTGGCATTTGTGGCGAGCACGGTGGCGATCCCGCCTCCATCGCCTTCTTCCACAACGTCGGCCTTGACTACGTCAGTTGCTCACCGCCGCGTGTACCGGTTGCCCGTCTCGCCGCCGCGCAGGCCGCGCTCAAATAGATCCGGCAAAACCGATTTCAAAAGCCCCACCTTTACCGGTGGGGCTTTTTTGTGCTTCGATTTCAGTTGCGGGACTGTCATGCCCGCTTTTTTCTTCTTAAATATCATTTATGAAAAGAATCCTCCGCTCACTACGAAACGCATTCCTGACCGGGGTTATTGTCATTCTACCCCTAAGCGTGACGATTGTAGTTATCAATGTCCTTCTTGACCGGGTTGGGACCCCTGCGAGCAATTTCTTTTTCTTCTATCTCGATCCCGTCTGGCGGGATATGCCGGTCATGCAGCTTGGGCTCGAGGTGCTCTCAATTTTCGTAGTCCTTCTTTTGATTACCCTTTTCGGTTATGGTTCTCGTCTCGTGCTGGGGCGCATGATCCTCGGTAGTTTTGAGCGCATCCTGGACAACCTCCCTTTCATCAACACTGTTTATCGCACCGTTAAGCAAATCGTCGACACCTTCAGCCAGCAAAAGAAAGCGGTCTTTCAGGAGGTAGTGCTTCTCGAATACCCGCGCAAGAAATCCTATGTCCTCGGATTTCTAACCAGTAAGGCGCGGGGAGAAACCCAATCCGTGACCGGGGAGGAAATTGTCAACGTCTTCGTCCCCACTACGCCCAATCCCACCAGCGGTTTCCTGCTCATGCTCCCCCAAGACGATGTCACCCACCTTGATATGAGCATCGCGGAGGGCATGAAACTCATCATCTCCGGCGGCGCGGTCGTGCCAAAACACGAGACCGGCGAAGCCGTCACGATCAACAACCCGCCCGCTGCCGAAGCACCTCAGTGAGCCAACCCGCCGCCAGCGAACAGGCCCTCGTCCTAAGCCTCGCTCCCTCCGGAGAATCCTACCAGAAAATCACCGCGCTCTCCGCGGAGTCCGGTTGCTTTCTGTGTTTGAAACGCGCCTCCAAAAAGAACCCCCTCAAGAACGCCCCCGATCTCTTTGACACTGCCGAAATTGAAATCGAAACCGCCCGCAATGGAAATACCCGCTTTGTACGCGATTACCGCACCCTCCACCGTCGCTGCCAACTCGGAACTTCTTACCGCACCCTCCGCTGCGCCTCGGAATTCGTTAAACTGATCGCCCGCAATGCCCCCCTCATGGGCGACTACCCCCTCCTCTTTCAACTGACCGAGCAAAGCCTCGATGCCTTCGCCGAGCGCCCCCATCCTGAAATCGTCCACCTCAAGAGCCTCTATCGGCTTCTGCAGGCGGAGGGCTACCCCGTCCGCGAATCCTGGTGGCCGCAACTGGCCGCGGACCTCAAAACCCCCGCAGTAGAACTGCTCAATCAACCCACCCCTGAGGAGGCCAGCGAGGAGAAGCTCCAGACTGCCCTCGCCCTGACAGAATCGATTTGCAAATGGCTACAACACGAAACCGATTTTGTTCTGCCCTGAATTACGCTTCGCCCGCTTCGTAACGCCCGATCCACGCAGCGCTCCATTGCCCGTAATCTCCCGCTTCAATGTGAAGGCGCGCCTGCGCCATTAAATCGAGGTAGAAATGCAGATTGTGGATGGATAACAAAGTGGATGCGAGGAGTTCTTTTGCCATAATCAAGTGGCGCAGATAGGCGCGGCTGAAATGGCGACAGGTATAATTATTCGCCTCCATGATGGGGGCGGCGTCATGCTTGAAACGTTCGTTCTTGAGATTGATCAGGCCGTCCGGAGTAAAAACATTCGCATGGCGCGCCAATCGGGTCGGCATGACACAATCAAACATATCCATACCCATCCCAATCATCTTCAACAACTGAGGCGGGGTGCCCACGCCCATAACATAGCGCGGCTTATCCAGCGGCATGACCGGCGCGCATATTGACACCTGCCGCAGCATTTCCTCCTCCGGTTCACCCACACTGACGCCCCCCACGGCATAACCCGGGAAATCCATTGCGGCGAGAGCGGTGCCACACTCCTGCCGCAAGTCGTCGAAAGTCGATCCCTGGATGATCCCAAAGACGTGATGCCCGCGCTCAAGAAAACCATCCCGGCGTGCATGCTCTAAAAATTCCCCCGCCCAACGGACGGTTCGTTTGACCGCCGCGGCGCAGGCGTCCCGCTCACATGGAAACGGTGGGCATTCATCCAACACCATCGCAATATCGGTCCCCAGTTCCGCCTGTATCCGATAACAGGATTCCGGCCCCAAAAAAAGGGGTGCGCCATCCAGATGCGAACGAAATTCGATCCCGTCTTCCCGCACCTTGCGCAATTCGGAGAGACTGAATACCTGAAAACCGCCACTGTCGGTCAAGATGGGTTTATCCCAGCCCATAAAACGATGCAACCCGCCCATTTCCTGTACCAAACCTGAGCCCGGGCGCAGGTTTAAATGATAGGTGTTGCCTAAAATGATCTGGGCATCGATCGCGGTCAATTGATCCGGGGTCATGCCCTTGACTGTCGCCTGTGTGCCGACCGGCATGAAAATCGGAGTTTGGATCTCCCCGTGCCGGGTAGATAAGACCCCGCACCGCGCGAGACCGCTTTTTGCCCCAAGTTTGAACATAAATATAGATTTGTTCGATCTCCTGCCGCAGGTCGATAACGGAATCCACTTAAAAACCCACTCTTGCCATTGGCAACGCTTCCGACCTGTATGGTTACAGTATGAGCCAGCACCACCCAAGTGAGCTATCCATTGAAGGACATGAACTGCATGTCGGCATCGC
Organism: Opitutia bacterium UBA7350; assembly: GCA_002470925.1. Classification (GTDB taxonomy): domain Bacteria; phylum Verrucomicrobiota; class Verrucomicrobiia; order Opitutales; family Coraliomargaritaceae; genus UBA7445. Next base: position 6,429 of record DKOX01000053.1, read on the forward strand.
CGCGGCACGCTTTAATGAAAACCTGGTCGCGGCGCTCCTTGAAAGTGCCACCCTCACCCTCGCCGAGTTCAAGGCTCCTGAACCGGAGATCATCCGTGTCCCCGGTTCCAATGAATTGCCCTATGCCGCAAACCTCCTCGCAAACTCCCGTAAATACGATGCCGTCATCGCACTTGGCCTTGTACTCGCCGGCGATACCCAACACCATCACCTCATCGGAGAAAGCACCGCTGCCGCCCTCCATCAAATCAGCATTCAAACCGGAGTTCCGGTCATCAACGGCATCCTTGTCGTCGAAAACCCGGAACAGGCCGAGGCCCGTTGTCGGGGTTCCCTAAACCGGGGTCGCGAATTTGCCAAAGCGGCCCTCGAAATGGCCCATCTTAAATCCAAATGGAAAACAACGAACCAACCGTAAAAAAACCCTCACAGCGCCGCGAAAACCGCATCGCCACCATTCAATTCCTTTACCAATGGGAACTCAACAAACCCGAGGAATTGAACGACGCGGTTGCAACCTTCCTCGAGAATCGCGATCATAACCGCGACTACTACGCCTTTGCCGAGGAATTAATTCACGGCGTGATTCAGAAGATTGAGGCCTTGGATCAGGAAATTGTGGAACTCGCTGAAAACTGGGATTTCAAGCGCATTGCCAAGGTCGACCTCTCCATTCTACGCCTCGCAATTTATGAACTGCTGCACCGCAGCGACATTCCGCCTATCGTTACCATCAATGAAGCCATTGACCTTGGTAAGGATTTCTCTAATCCCGATTCCAAGCGCTTCATCAACGGCCTCCTCGATCGTATTAAGAACAAGATCGACCGCCCCTTGCGCAAAGCAGCCGATTAATCCCCAGCCATGCTCAGCCGTTTCAAAAAATTCAAGGAAGGGTTCAAGAAGCATACCCCCACTTTTCACAAAGCCTTTGAGCGCGTTTTTTCCGGTCCGCGCATGGACGTGGAAGCCCTGGATTCCCTCGAAGAAACCCTCTACACCGCCGATTTCGGAGTCGAAACAGTCGAGGAAATCATGAGCGCGATTCAAGCGGCCTATCAATCCGACAAGGAACTCCGCAGCGAATCAGCGGCCCGGATCGGAGCAAAGGTTCTCAGTCGGGTGCTTGAGGGCGCGGAAGGCTCGGTAAACCTGGGGGCGCACCAACCGGAGGTCATCGCCCTCGTGGGGGTCAATGGTTCCGGTAAAACCACCACCGCCGCCAAATTGGGCTATCGCTATCAGCAAGAGGGCCACCAACCGCTCCTCGGAGCCTGCGACACCTTTCGCGCCGCTGCCAACGAGCAAATCAAGTATTGGTCGGAGCAACTCAGCATCGAGCTCGTCGCCAGCCAACCCGGCGCGGACGCCGCCGCAGTGGCCTTTGACGCCTACGCCGCCGCTCAAAGCCGCGCCCGCACCCCCCTCATCCTCGATACCGCCGGACGCCTCCACACCAAGGGCAACCTCATGAAGGAATTGGAAAAGTTCAATCGCGTCATTCGCAAACAGGACCCGGAAGCTCCGCACCACAGTTGGCTTGTGGTGGACGGTAGCCTCGGCACCAATTCCATCGAACAGGCGAAGGTATTCAATGAAAGCTTTCCGCTCACAGGGCTCATCATTACAAAGTTGGACGGCACCAGTCGCGGTGGCGCCCTCGTGGGCATTTATCGCGCCCTGAAGCTCCCCATCTTCTTTGTCGGACTCGGCGAGCAAGCGGACGACCTCCAGCCCTTTTCAATCAAAAACTATACCGAAGCCATCTTTGGCCTCGAAGAACCCGCAGCCAGTCATGAATGAAGCCTTAACCGTAGCCCTTGGCGACCGCGCCTACCCCATCCATTTCACTGACAGTTCAAAAGCGCTCCGCGCGACCCTCTCGGAATTAAGACAGGCGCAGCGCGCCGTTTGCGTCCTCTGCGATGCCAACCTCCTGGCAAGCCGCGCCGATTACCTGGAGACCGCTGGCTTCACCCACGCGGAAATCCTGAGCCTTCCCGCCGGAGAGAATACGAAATCGATGGAACCCTACGCCACCGCACTGAGCTTTCTTGCACAAGGCAATCGCAACCGCGACAGTGTGGTCTTCGCCTTTGGCGGCGGGGTGATCGGGGACCTCGCGGGATTTGTTGCCGCCAGCTATCTGCGCGGGATTGATTTCTACCAAATCCCAACCAGTCTGCTCGCCATGGTGGACAGTTCGGTAGGCGGTAAAACCGGCATCAACCTGCCCGAGGGCAAAAATCTGGTGGGGGCGTTCTGGCAACCCAAGGCCGTCTTTATTGATACCCAGCTCCTTGAAAGCCTGCCCACAAGGGAATTTGCGGCGGGCATGGCAGAGGTCATTAAATACAGTCTTTTGGCGGACCGTGCTCTCTTCGATGAATTGGAAACACTGGGCGTACTGAGCCCTCAATCCGAAGCACTACCCGCCATCATCCGTCGTTGCTGCGAACTGAAGGCCCAAATCGTGATCGACGACGAAACCGAAACCGCAGCGAGCGGTGGTCGTGCCCTCCTAAACCTCGGTCATACCTTTGCCCACGCCATTGAAAACGCCGCCGGTTATGGCGATTACCTACATGGGGAAGCAGTCGCCATCGGTCTGGTTCTCGCGACGCGCCTGTCAGTAGAATTGGGCCAGCTTGAGAGGACCTGGATCGAGCGTGTGATTCAGCTGCTGGAGACTCATTCCTTGCCGGTCCACCTGAAATCTCCACTCGATACCAGCGCCCTGCTTACCGCCATGCAACGGGACAAGAAGAACCGCAGCGGATCCCTGAGATTTGTAACCCTGCAGGCGGTGGGTGCGGCGGTAACGACCGAAGGGGTCGAAACCGCCGTAATAGAAGCGTTATGGCAAGGCGTTGGCGCGGCCTAGGCGAGCGCTTTATTCCTGCGCATTGAGGCGAACTCCGACGTATACAAAGTTGCCGCGATACCAAACATAAAAGCGGTTGATGCCCACTCGCAGGTTCTCCGTGAAGTCCTCGATTGATTTTACCCGCACACCATTCGCCTCAATAATGACCACCCCCTCACGCAGGACGTCTGCAAAGGGCGAACGGGCATCCAAGGACTTCACGTAAAGACCTTGAATCCGGTCCGGAATCGAAGCGGATTCCCGTAGCTCGTCATCGACCGGTTCCAAATCCAGCCCGTGCAATTCCTTTGCGCCAGCATCGCCGCTCGAAGCAGTGCCGTTCAAGTCACCCAATGTGATCGGTAGCATCATGGTCTCGCCGCCCCGAATCACCTTTACCTGAACCTCGCGACCCGGCTCCATTTGTGAGACCGTGAGGCGCAATTGGCGTGCCGATTCGATCGGAGCGCCGTTGATTTCAATAATGACATCGCCGTGTTTCAGGCCGCCCCTCTCGGCAGGAGAATCCTCCTGCACTTGATTGACAATGGCACCCTTGGTTGATTCCAGATCAAAGGATTCCGCGAGTTCCTGATTCAAATCGCCCGGTATGATTCCGAGCAAGCCGCGCGGTACCTCGCCACTGTTGACCAGCTTGTGAGCGACCCCCAAGGCGAGATTGGAGGGGATCGCAAGGCCGATACCAATGCTGCCGCCCGAACGTGATAAAATTGCGGTGTTGATTCCAATCAAGCGACCCCAGGCATCGATCAAGGCACCGCCGGAATTACCCATATTGATCGATGCGTCGGTTTGGATGAAATTTTCGTAGCTACCCTTACCGAGAATATCGAGAGAATCCCGACCGGTCGCAGAGACAATTCCCTTGGTGGCAGTTAGGCCGACTTCGAGGGGGTTGCCAATCGCAAAGACCACGTCACCAACCCGCAGGAGGTCGCTGTTGGCAATTTGGATCGCAGGCAAATCGACTTCTGCTTCAATACGAAGCACCGCAACATCGGTCTTGGCGTCTTCCCCAATTAACTCCGCCGTAAATTCGCGGTCATCCGCCAAGCGGACGCGAATTGCATCAATCTTTTGACCCCGCTCCGCCGCCACCACATGGCGATTCGTCAAAATATAGCCATCCTTTGAAATAATGACCCCGGAACCGACCCCGGTGCTCTCACGTTCCTGCGTCCCGCCCGAATTCGGTGCCGGCATTCCAAACTGACGAAAGATATCCTCCATGCCACGGGGGCCAAAGAAAGGGTTGCTCCGCACCGTTTCGAGGCGGGTCGTATAAACCGCCACGACTGAGGGGGTCGCACGTTCCAGCACCCCTGCGTAGGAAACCACCGTGATTTCCTCGGTCGCCTCAATGGGCTGATCATCCGGAACTATATTCAGTTGTGGGTTTTCAGAGCCACAGAGCGCGACCACAGTGATCGCTGCGGCCAATAATAATATGATTAATAGACGCATAATATTTTTCATCGAATTAATGACAAATTGAACAATTGCAAGTTCCGCAACTTGCTTTTAAAGCCGTTAAAAACCCTTAACATCAAAGAGCCCGGTCACACTGGAATTGCTGTGAATCCGGTTGATGCCCTCTCCCAATAATTCCGCCACACTCAGGACGGTGATCGGCAAGTCCTCGCGCTGCTCGATCGGCGTTGAATCGGTGGTAATCAACTGATTGAGCAAGCCCTTGCCAATGCGCTCGTAGCCGCGTTCATTCAGCACCCCATGACTGACGGCCGCCATGACACTTCTCGCGCCGTTCTTTTTCAAAAGCTCCGCCGCGGCGCAAAGAGTGCCCGCTGTTTCGGTCATATCATCGATCAACAATATATCGCGACCCTCCGTTTCCCCCACCAAAGAAACCGCTTCCACTGTTTCGGCATCAGTGCGACGCTTGGCGATGAACCCAAGCGGAACCTTCAGGAGGTTGGCATAGGCCGAGGCCATCTTCATCCCTCCCACATCCGGCGAGAAGAGCGTAAGATTGTCGCGATCCAGATCTTTCAAATACTGAAAAAGCACCGGGGAGGCGTAAAGATGATCGACCGGAATATCGAAGAAGCCCTGGATTTGCTGGGCGTGCAGATCAATCGTCAAAATGCGGTTGGCACCGGCAGACACCAGTAGATTGGCCACTAGCTTTGAGGTAATCGGAACCCGTGGCTGGTCTTTGCGATCCTGCCGTGCGTAGCCGTAAAATGGAATCACTGCCGTAATGCGTTTTGCCGAGGCGCGACGCGCGGCATCGATCATGATGAAAAGTTCCATCAGGTACTGGTTCGCGGGATTACAGGTGGACTGTATGATAAAGACATCCGCCCCGCGGATATTCTCATCAATTCGCACAAAACTCTCCCCATCCGGGAAACTCTCTACCGTGGCGGCGCCCAGGCCGGTACCTAAATAGTCACATATTTTTTTTGCGAGGTCTGGATTCGAGTTGCCGGTGAAAATCTTGAGTGAATTCATAGGGTTAATTTATCGTGGTGCTTATTTTTGAGATTCTACAAATTTTTCCAGCGCTTCAAACCTTTTGAAAAGCTCGGGCAATTTTCGCTGCAGAACATAGATGCGATTCATTAAATTGGCATTTTGACCATGCGTGCCAGAAATTTTCTCGTTGGCTTCGGTGGAGCGCATTGCGCCGGATTTTGCATAAAGCAACGTTCCGTCACCAATCGTGACATGCCCGGTCACGCCGGATTGCCCCGCGAGAATGACGCGATCACCCAAGACCGTACTCCCACTGACCCCACATTGGGCAACCAGCAGGCAATGCTTCCCCACCGTGACATTGTGCGCCACCTGCACGAGGTTATCGATTTTAGTGCCCGTCCCGATTCGGGTGGTTCCAAAGCGTGCCCGATCTATCGTACTGTTGGCTCCAACATCCACATCTGCTTCAGTGACAACGTTCCCAATTTGCGGCAAACGTTGGTGCTGACCCTCCACCGGTGCGTACCCGTAACCATCCGCACCAATCACACAGCCCGCAAGGAGACGGTTGCGTTCACCGATGATGCATCGATCTGCTACGATTACCTGCGGAAACAAATGACATTCCTTGCCGATTTGCGCTTGGCGACCGATTGAAACATGGTTTTCCAAGACTGCCTGTGCCCCAATTTGAGCACCCGCCGCAACATAGCAAAATGCACCGATACTGGCACTTGGATCCACCACTGCGGAATCCTCGACATGCGCGGTCGGATGGATCCCAGCCGGTGGGCGGGAATAGAGATTGCTTTCGATGTCACGGCAAATCAAAGCGAGGGCGTAACTGGGATTTTCCAGCAGGATGAAAAGCTGCGCGTCCCTGGGTTGACCCTCATAGTCCTTGGGCAAAAGGAGCACCGATGCCCCGCAATCCGCAACCTGACTGCGGTATTTCGAGTTGCCCAAAAAAGATAAATCCCCCGCATCGCCGTCCGCGAGCGATGCGATACCATTGATCGCACCGCCGTAAGTACCAAGCGTCATGGCACCCTCTCCAACTATTTCGAGAATACGTTCGATGGAATAACTTAGCATGGTGGGATCTTTAAAAGAAAAAACCCTGTTCTGGGCGAGAACAGGGTTTTAAAAAACGCATCCGAATTACTCTGCGTTGAGCACTGCGATGACCGAATCGGTGATCTCAATGTTATCAGAGGCATACAGGATATTACCCATGAAGACGTTATATTCCTCGGTGGTTTCTTCGTCGATGGGAACACTGATCTTCTGCGGTGCAATGGGTACGACCAAATCAAAACCCTTGTCTTTCGCCACTTCAATGATGGCCTCACGCATTTTCAACTGGAAAGGATTGAGGATGCTGTTGCGGTTTTGCTGGTTTTGCTGTTGGAGTTGCGTGCCGTAAGCGTTCAATTGTTGAATCTTGGCCTGATTCTCATTGATCAATTTTTGAGCTTCGTTCTCGGCATTTTGGCGGGCGATGTCTGCCGTTGCCGGATTTTGAGCCGTTTGTTGGAGTTCTTGAACCTTCGCTTCAACCTCATCCAAGCCTAACTTGGCTTTAAAGGCATCTACTTCCTCTTGAGCAGTTTGAGCGGCACCTTCCACGCGTTTCAACGCACTTTGGTAGTCCACGTAGTCATTCATTAGGCGCTCCATATTGACCGTTCCAACTCGGCTGGCTTCCTGCGCAAAGCTGAAACCGGCCGCGATGAGCGATACCAAGGCGAGTATTGTTGTTTTTTTCATGATAATCGTTTCTTTGGTGTGAGGTTAATTTTATTAGAGTTGATAGTAGAATTAAAAGCGCGTGCCAAATGAAAAATTGAATTGTGTACCTTCGGCATCACCTGCGGGGTCATTCATCGGGAAGCCAAGATCCAGCTTGAGCGGTGAACCCATGAGCATGACTCGTGCTCCAACGCCCCAGTTGGATGCATAATCAGACAAATTAAAATCAAAATCCTCCCTGTTCACAAAACCCATATCGTAGAAAACAACGAGACCAAAGGGCTCCGCAAGCCGGAAACCATATTCAAAGGAAAGCATTCCGTAGGTGTTGCCGCCAATGGGTTCGGTGGGGTCGTCCTCATCGCGCGGCCCGACATCGCGGTATTCAAAACCGCGCAAGGTTTCCGGGCCCCCCAAATAGAACCGGTCATAAAAGGGAACTGTATCACTATTACCATAAGGTAGCGCCGTTCCCAGACGACCCAGGATCGAGAGGGTTTGCTCCATCGTCTCAAAGGTGGGGATGAAATGCGCGGTGCGCCCCTCAAATTTCAGGTAATTGACATCGCCCCCCAGCCCCGCGAACTCCGTCTCCAGGGTGGTGCGGTTGCCGCGCCGCGTGAACAATATCGAGTCACGTGAGTCGCGCAAAAAAGTAAGGCCCAGTTTGGAAACGGTGGATTCCCCCTCCGCCGCTTGGAAGACATCCGCGACATTGTCGTTGGGGTCAACTCCATCGCCCGCCACATCAAAAATATCGACGAATTCGAGACGGTAGGACAAACGCCCCTCCACCAATTCAAAGAGACGACGGCGGAGATACAGTTCAAAACCAGTGCGCAATTCGTTATAGTCACTGCTTTGGTAGTCGGATTCCGTTCGGAACAACTCCACCCCGAAGGCAAGGCGCTGCTCGAACAACCAGGGTTCCTCAAAAGTCAGGAGGGCTTGATTACT
>DKOX01000142.1 GCA_002470925.1 Opitutia bacterium UBA7350
TTGCGAGGAGCGTATTCTCATTAACCATGAACGCCTTTGGTATAATGGTAAAATACCGGATCTCCCGGAGCATGGCCATCTCTTGAGGAAATGCCGTGAATTGATTGCCGCGGGCGAGTATGTGGCTGCGGATGAATTATACGATAAGGCTTGGGAGGAGATGGGGATTGAGGGCGAGTGTGCGACCTATCACCCCGCCGCGGATTTGCGCTTAAATACAATTTCACAGGTACGTTTCTGTAACTATCAGCGCTATTTGGATTTAAATGCTGCTGAATCGCTCACGATGTGGGAATGGTCGGATCAGGTGCAATTGCGACGGAGTTTTGTTTCGAGGGCGGATAATGTTCTGGTGGTTTCGATGTCAGGAGAATCGTTTCGGGAGCAGGTATGGGATCTCGATTTTGAAATGCACGAGTTGTTGGATGCGATTGATAAAGATGGGATGCCCTTTGACCCGCCGATTGATTTTAAGGCAAACGCGGAGCCCGGTTGGCTGGTGGGTGTGGGGCAATACACCGATCCTTTGTATGAGGGAGCGGAGTATGGTTTGGTTGCCCGCGTTATATCCAACGGCAGGGCAGCGGTACAGGATCGGCTGGACGGCAAATGCCTTCGGGTTTCCGGCGCGGATGAAATTCTCATTATTGTTAAGCTCTTTACGTATGAAACTTCAGAGGATGCGGTTACACGGCTTAAGGATGAGCTCTCGGGGCTAGAAGCAGATTATGAGGTTTTGCGTGAGCGACATGTCGCGATCCACGAGCCGCTCTATCTGAGCTGTCAGGTGGAGTTTGCGCATCCGACAGAATTACAGGTGGATAATGAGAGCCTGCTGAAGGAGTCCTATAAGGGCCGCATCCCCTTGGCTTTGCTGCAAAAGCTCACCGATTATGGGCGCTATCTCTTGCTGTGCAGTTCGGGTAAGGGGGTTGTGCCTTCAAATTTACAGGGGATCTGGAACGGTGACTATGCGCCGCCATGGGATTGCTTCCTTATGGCGAATGAAAATCTTGAAATGAATTACTGGCAGGCGCTGCCAGCCGGGATGAACCGCGCCGTTTTGGATGTCTTTGATTTTTATGCGAGTCGCATGGATGATTTTCGCGAGAATGCCCGCAAGCAATTTGGTTGTCGGGGAATTTTCATTCCGGCGCTGACTTCACCGGAGACCGGGCTTTCGACACACTGCGGTTCCTGGATCATCAATTGGATCTCGGCGGCTGGCTGGCTGAGTCAGTTGTTCTATGATTACTGGCTATTTACGGGGGACGAAGCCTTTCTGGAGAAACGCCTTTTGCCCTATATGAAAGAAGTAGCGGAGTTTTATGAGGATTACTTTACGATCGATAGTAAAGGGCGGGTCGTCATTGCGCCCTCTACCTCACCGGAAAATTGGCCGCGGGAGTTTTGCCCGTTACAGACCTCCAAAGGGAGACACCCGCGCCTCACGGTTAACGCCACCATGGACATCGCAGTGGCTCGTGAGCTCTTGCGTAACCTCATCGAACAAGCAGAACGTTTCGGGCAATACAAGGAATCGGTTGAAATTTGGAAGTCCCTGGTCAAGCGTTTGCCGACCTACGAAATCAATGAGGAAGGTGCGATGCGGGAATGGCTGGATCCGCGCTTCAGCGACAACTACGAACACCGTCACCTTTCCCATATCTATCCGTTTTTTCCGGGCTTTGAATTGTGCAGTCAATCCGGCCCGGAATTGTTCAAGGCGATTCAATGCGCGATTGAAAAACGCGGCACGGTTGGCCTCAAGGACCAGACCGGATGGTCCTTGATGCATATGGCTAATATTAGAGCACGACTGGGCGACGGTGCGGGCATGATGGAGTGTTTTTCAACACTGGCTCAAACCTGCGTGGGGAAAAATTTCTTTACCTATCACAACGATTACCGCGGCATGGGAGTGACTACCGATTGGTTCTTTGGTCGCTCTACTCCTTTTCAAATCGATGCCAATATGGGTTTGACGGCAGCAGTCTATGAAATGTTGGTGCAGTCCGTGCCGGGAACCATCAAATTACTTCCCGCCTTGCCAAACGAAATCATGGAGGGGCGTCTAAGCGGATTACGCACCCGGACAGGTGTTACAGTCGATCTTGAATGGAGGCACGATCCTATGGTCCTAATGGTTTCCTTTACCTCGCAGAAAGATCAGCTTATTGAACTTCATATCCCTGAACTTTTTACCAATCAGACAAAAGAGAAGCTGGAATTAACCGCTGGACAAGTGGTTAAGCGGATTTGGTCAAACGACCATGCGGTCGCAGCTACCCGGTGTTAAGCTAAAATATTTTTTACTTTAAGTCAGGCTAAGGGCAGGTTTGTCTGTGTGGCATGGCAACAGGTAAGCAGGCCGTCAGTATGAAAGCTATTGCAGAGCAAGCGGGGGTCTCTGTGATGACGGTTTCCCGTGTCCTAACGGGTAAAGGGTCGGCTTCAGCCAAAACCACCGCATTGATTAAAGGCATCGCAAAGGATTTGAAATATCGCCCAAACCGACTCGTGCGCGGCATTCAGACCGGCCGCACCGGGATGGTTGGGGTCATCCTGCCCGCGGATTTGGGTTACTACAAAAATCTCTTGGTGGGAGCACATGATTACTTTGCGGCCAAGGATTGCGGCGTCATTACATCCCTCGTGCAGGGGAATATGGGTGAGGAAGCAATTACCGACGAACTTGGGAAGTTACATCGCCTCGTGGACCTGCGGGCTGATGGTGTGATTTTGAGGCCGGTCAACGAGGAGGCTTCCAGTGCTTACTTCGAGGAGTTGATCGAACGTGCCATTCCCATGGTGGTGGTGGATCGGAGGTTGAGCGATTACAAATGTGATTTTGTAGGAACCGATGATTATCTGGGCGGACAAATGGCAGCCGAGCACATGTTGCGCCGCGAGCCAAAGCGCGTCTTGGTCTGTTCTGCGAGCGAGGTGCTGCGCACTAGTTTCGAGCGGGTGCGGGGCTTTCGGGATGGCTTAAAGGAAAGTGGCGTAGAAGTGGTTGAGCATGCCTTTGGGCGCTTCTATTCCTCTGAATCAGACATGAAAAAAGTTTTGAAGGAGCAAGGAAGACTTGACGGGATCTTTTGTGTGGGCGATTTACTGGCAATACGTTGCCTCCGGATCCTTGAGCAAATGAGAGTTTCGGTTCCCGGGGATGTGGGAGTAATTGGCTTTGGTAATTTGGGTTTGCCCGGGGACTACGGCGCGCGCCTGACAACTTTTGAGCAAAATCCCCATGAAGTGGGGCGACAGGCCGCGAAGTTGCTGTACTCAAGAATCGGGCAAAAGGGAAAGAGTCCGGTAAAGCAGCAGTTGATCGTACCGACCCTCGTCGACATGGGCACATGTTAAGCAGGACAGCCTGCCCAAGTCTACTGTTCGAACCGGTATATTTTTGGTTTTTAAGTTCGCTTGTGTCGGTTTATTACGAACTACTCAGTGATGAACTTTTCTAAACTCGGGCTTCGTCCGGAACTGGTCGCAGCGGTTGAAGCAAAGGGCTACACGACGCCATCACCGATTCAAGCGCGGGCGATTCCCGCAGTGCTGGAGGGTCGCGATGTGTTGGGTGGGGCGCAAACAGGCACGGGAAAAACCGCGGCCTTTAGCCTGCCGATGTTGCAGCTGTTGGCAGCTACTGAGTTTAAGGGTCAGCACAAGCGCCCGAGGGCGTTGGTCTTGGCGCCGACGCGGGAATTGGCGGCGCAGGTGCACCAGAGTATTGTAGATTACGGGGACCGCATGGATTTACGCTCGGCAGTAATATTTGGCGGGGTCGGGTTCCAACCGCAGATCGATGCTTTGCGTCGTGGCCTCGATATAGTCGTGGCAACTCCGGGGCGTTTGCTGGATCTGTGTGAACGCGGGGAGGCGCAGCTTTCGGGGGTTGAAATTCTGGTGCTGGATGAGGCGGATCGAATGCTGGATATGGGCTTTATTCACGACATCAGGAAGGTCTTGAAGTTGGTGCCGCGCGAACGGCAGAATCTCTTTTTCTCGGCGACCTATTCGAATGAAGTGAAAAAACTGGCGGACTCGATGTTGCAGAACCCCGTGGAGGTTGAAGTGGCGGCGCGGAATGCCACTGCGGATCGAGTGGATCAGGAGGCTTACGAGGTGGGTCAAAAAGCGAAGGCGCAATTTTTGGCGGACATGATTCAGATTGGGGATTGGTCGCAGGTCTTGGTCTTTACGCGGACGAAGCACGGGGCGAATCGTTTGGCAAATCATTTGGACGGGCAACGCATAGCGGCGATGGCGATTCACGGGAATAAGAGTCAGTCGGCGCGCGAGAAGGCTTTGAGTTTATTTAAGTCGGGCCGCATTCGGGTGCTTGTAGCGACGGATATTGCGGCGCGGGGTCTGGATATCGCAGATCTGCCGCATGTGGTGAATTATGAACTCCCCAATATACCGGAGGATTACGTGCACCGGATTGGCCGCACGGGTCGTGCCGGGAAAGCAGGGCAGGCGGTCTCGCTCGTGAGTGATGTGGAGGAGGGTTACCTCTGGGACATTGAGAAATTACTGAAGAAGGAGATCCCGCGTTATAAACTGAATGCCGATGGAGAAAAGGTGCGGGTTTCAAAACCGGCGACACGTTCGAATTTAAAACGCCCCGCACCCGGACAGAATCGTCAGCGCCGCGGTGGAGGCGGTGGTAGTGGCGGTGGCGGTGGACGTGGCAACCATCCGCGCGGTGGATCGCGTTCCGGTGGTCAGGGCGGTAATCGCTCGGGTGGTCGTCCGCAAGGCAAGGGATCGGGTGGTCCGCGTTCCGGCGGCGGTCCTGCCCCGCGACGTTCCCGGGGACGAAATCGCTAGCTCTTTGGCAGCGGCGTTACGCCTTTTTTGAGGAGGAGGTTGCCGTATTTGGCGGTTTCTCCGGTCATGACAACGGCGAAGGCTTCTTGGGCGAGGTCGTAGAAATCGAAACGGTCGACGCGGGCGATGGCGGGGGCTTGGGGGGCGTGTTTGTCGATGGCGGCGCGGTAGTCGGTTTCGACTTGTGGGTCGAGGGTGTCGCCTTCGACGGGGGCCATCATGATGAGGGGATCGGGGACGTAGGCGTCGAGTTCAAAGAGGGGGAGGATGCCTTCGAGGAGGTCGGGGATGCGGAGCCCGTCGGCGCGGAGGATGTTTTCGTTGAAGCTCTCACCGGGGAAGTGGGCATCGGCGAGGATGATGGTATCGCCGTGTCCCATGCGGGCGAGAGTGGCGAGGAGTTCAGGAGAGAGGAGGGGTGAGATACCTTTAAGCATGGTGTTTTAATTGAATGGTTTTAAATAGGGTTCAATCGCGAGGGCGGCTTCGTTGTTTGCGACGAAGGCGTCGCGGTCCTTTTGTTCGGCAAAGAGATAGAGGGCGTAGCCGCCGTAGCCGCCGCCGCAATATTTCGCAGCGAGGGCACTGGGTGCTTCGGGTAAAGGCTGCATACCTTCGTCGAGTTGGGTTTGGTGGCTGATTTTGACGGCCTCGGCGAGTTGCTGAAGGTCGTTTGCGTTGACGGCTTGGGCGGCGAGTTTACCGGCGGCTTCGATGCGGTCGTAATCGCGTTCGAGATCGACCGTGCCGGGGGTATCGTGATCGGAACCGGTGTGGAGGAGCGCCATTTTTCCGGCGAGGAGTTGTCCGTCGCGTTTAAGGGAAAGCTCGGGATGGGCGCCGCTTTTCCAGACGCAGAGTCCGGTTTCGGTGATGACCGCGGGATCCTGCCAGCCGACGCCGAGGTCGAGTTCGCTGTGGACGCCGCATTTTCCGTTGAGGAGCGCCCAGGCGCCGCTGCCGCCCAGACCGGAACGTTTTTCGTATTGCCAGTTTTGCAGTGAAACAGTGGGCGAGACCGCGCAATTGACTACGAAGGCGCCTTCGCGGGCGAAGCGCGGGACGTCGAGCCAACCGCCGCCGAAGTCGACGCGCACGGGGGCGCGGTCGGGGGCTTTGATCCATTTGACGATTCCGGAGGTCGAGACCGGTTCGAATTTGGGCGGGGTCTTGGGCAGCTTCACGTATTTGGCACCGACTTCCTCGCAGAGTGCTTTTTTGATGCGTTCGTGTTGATCGTCTTCCGTAACGGCGAGGATGTCGGGACGGATGCGGCGAAAATGATCCTGAAAGTCGAGGCCGAGGGTTTCGTTTTCTCCGACCACCGCGTCATCCACCACGGAAAGGTTGCGAAGGAGTTCGAGTTTGTGTTCCTGCGGGAGGGAGGAGCGGCGTTCTTTGTGGTGCCAAAGGACATCATCGGAAGCAAAGCTCACGGTGAGGTGATCACCGAGGGCGCGGGCTTCGCTGAAGAATTGAATATGACCGGCGTGGATGATATCGTAACAACCGGAGACAAATACTTTTTTCATAGAGATAGGATAGATTAGTGGTCCGTATGGTTCCATTCAAAGCCGAGGCTGTCGAGGAAAGCTTTGGCGAGAATGGTGTGACCGGTCTGGTTGGGATGGACGCGGTCTTCCGCGAGGCTATGGGCGGGTCGATGCTGGTGGTAAGCATTGAACGCCGCTTGGGTGTCGATACAGGGTAGGTCAAATTCTTCCGCGAGGCTTTTGACGATCCTGCCATAGTGGTCCATTTGTTGCCGCATCGGGTCGGTGGAGTCAGCCTCAATGAAGAAGGGAGTGGCGAGGAGGATCTGCGTTGTGGGGGGAATGCGTTGAAGCAGGGCGCGGTAGGTGGCTTCAAAAATTT
>DKOX01000143.1 GCA_002470925.1 Opitutia bacterium UBA7350
TGGCGGGCAATTTCACCATTACCAATGAGAAGGAAATCAATAATTCCCTCATTGAACGCGGGCAGCACCCGATCTTCGGCACCGACACGCAGGCCGTTCTCGAAGCAATCGGGTTTCACCTCGACGAGGCGCACGATGCCATCTATCACCGCATGCGCGATACGATGCAGGGCGGGCAGATCCCCGGAGTGATCAGTGCCGATCTCGACCCGGTTCGCATCCTGCGCAAGGCCGCCGCCGACTGGGACGGCGGTTATACTATTGCGGGGCTCATCGGAAACGGGGATTCCTTTGTGATGCGTGATCCTCGTGGAATTCGCCCCTGTTTCTATTTTCAAAACGAGGAAGTCATTGCCTTTGCCTCTGAGCGCGTCGCGCTCATGACAATTTTCAATCAACCGATTGAGCGGGTCTGTGAATTGGAACCCGGCACCGCCACCGTTATCAAGAACGATGGACGGATTTACTGCGAACCCTTCACCGAAAAACAAAAGCTCAGCCCCTGTTCCTTTGAACGCATCTATTTTTCGCGGGGCAATGACGCCGACATCTATCGTGAGCGCAAAGCCCTTGGTGCGGCACTTAAGGATCAAGTCGTGAAGGCGATTGACAATGATTTTGCCCGCAGCGTCTTCAGTTTTGTTCCCAATACCGCCGAAACCGCCTACCACGGCTTGCTGGAGGGCCTCCGTCTTCACCGCCGCGAGGAGGTCAAAAAGATCCTTCTCGATGCCCAGCGCGATGGAACCCTCACCGAAAAACTGATCGATGATTTGATTATGGGCAACTGGCCCCGCGGCGAAAAGATCGCGCACAAGGACATCAAACTCCGCACTTTTATCTCGCAGGAAAAAGGCCGCGCCCAACTCGTTTCCCACGTTTACGATATCACATATGGGGTCGTTAAAGAAGGCGACTGCCTCGTCTGTATCGACGATTCGATCGTGCGCGGCACCACCCTCAAAGAATCGATCCTCAATATCCTCAGCCGCACCAAGCCGCGCAAAATCGTGGTGGCCTCTACCGCACCGCAAATTCGTTACCCGGATTGCTACGGGATTGATATGTCCGAGCTCGGTAAATTTATCGCCTTCAAGGCTGCCGTTGCGCTTCTGGAAGACGACGGGCACAGCAAGCTCCTACAGGAGGTTTATCAGGAATGCGTCGCACAATCAAAGCTCCCGGCCCATCAAATGGTCAATTGTGTGCGGCGGATCTACGACCGTTACACCGATCAGCAAATCGCCGCCAAGATCGCGCAATTGGTCTATCCTAAAAATGTCGTCTGGACCGGGCAGCTCGAAATTGAATTTCTTACCGTTGAGAAAATGCGCGCGGCGATTCCCGAACATAACGGGGATTGGTATTTCACCGGGGAGTATCCCACTCCCGGGGGCTACGCTACCCTGAACCGCGCCTTCATCAATTATTACGAAAATAAAGACGGACGCGCCTATTAGATAGACGGAGTCTGCCGCTGTTTTCAAGCGATGCCCTTACACCTCGCAAACAATTCCTATTTATGAATAAGACCGCCTTACTCTCCGTAAGTGATAAAACCGGACTCGTGCCCTTCGCACGTGCCCTTGTTGAAACGCATGGCTATCGCCTCCTTTCCACGGGTGGAACCGCCAAGCTCCTCGAGAGCGAAGGCATCCCCGTGACCGAGGTCAGCGACCACACCGGTTTTCCTGAAATGATGGAGGGCCGCGTCAAGACCCTGCACCCCAGGATTCACGGCGGACTCCTCGCGCGGCGCGACAAGGCCGATCATCTCGAGGCCGCCGATGCACATGGCATCGACCTCATCGACCTCGTGGTCGTCAATCTCTATCCCTTTGAAGCGACCGTCGCGAAACCCGACGTCAGTTTCGAACTCGCCATTGAAAATATCGACATCGGCGGCCCCTCCATGTTGCGCAGTGCCGCCAAGAATCACGCCGCCGTCACGGTGGTGATCGAGGCCGCCGATTACGAACGGGTCCTCGCCGCGCTGGCGGACGAAGCCGCCCTCACAGACTTGCGTCGCG
Source organism: Opitutia bacterium UBA7350 (assembly GCA_002470925.1). Lineage (GTDB taxonomy): Bacteria > Verrucomicrobiota > Verrucomicrobiia > Opitutales > Coraliomargaritaceae > UBA7445. The sequence continues at coordinate 2,031 of DKOX01000143.1, forward strand.
AGTTGGCACTCAAGGTCTTTGAACGCACTGCCGCCTACGACGGTGCGATTGCCGCCTACCTGCAGGGTCAGGTTGCCGGCGCCGAGCCCGATCTCGCCGCGATCGCGGGCGTACCGAATCGCTTCAAGACCGACCTCCCGCAAGCCGCGGCCCTCCGTTACGGAGAAAACCCCCACCAGCAAGCCGCCCTCTACGGCAGCTTCTTTGATTGTTTTGACCAGTTACAGGGCAAGGCCCTCAGTTTCAACAATATCATTGATATCACCGCGGCGACCTACCTTATCGGGGAATTCCAAAAGCCAACCATCGCGATCCTCAAACACACCAATCCCTGTGGCGTCGCCTCCGCCGATAACCTTGTGACCGCGTGGGAGCAGGCCTTTGCGACTGATCAACAAGCCCCTTTTGGTGGCATCATCGTCGCCAATCAATCGATCGACGCCGACCTCGCCACCATCATCGCCGGGATTTTCTGCGAAGTCATCATTGCGCCCGATTTCACCCCCGCCGCCCGCGAGATTTTTGACAAGAAAAAGAACCTGCGCCTCATGACTGCGAAGGGGAGCCTCCCTGCGGATTCCCTTCAGGAAGTGCGCTCGGTGGTGGGCGGTCTTCTCTTGCAGGATCGCGACACCATGCCCGACCGCCCCGGCGATTGGAAGGTCGTCACCAAGCGTCAACCCACCGAGGCGGAAATGCGTGCAATGGTCTTTGGCTGGAATGTTGTCAAACACGTCAAATCCAACGCGATTGTTTACGCCGGTTGCGAACGCACCCTCGGGGTCGGCGCCGGTCAGATGTCACGGGTCGATAGTTCCAAGATCGCGGTTTGGAAGGCGGGTGAAGCGGGACTTTCCCTCGATGGTTCGGTGGTATGTTCCGACGCCTTCTTCCCCTTCGCGGATGGACTCGAAGCGGCTGCCGCGGCGGGTGCGACCGCCGCGATTCAACCGGGTGGTTCGGTGCGTGATGACGAAGTCATTGCCGCTGCGGATGCCCGCGACATGGCGATGATCTTTACCGGCAAGCGCCACTTCAAGCATTAGCGCGGCTTGCAAAGCTCCGCTCAGCTTCTACACTGAAAGTATGCTGAAATTGATCACCACTTTCGCCGCCCTCGCGCTCGCTTTGCTCTTCTCGGCCTGCACCACCGTGCCCGTTACCGGCCGCAAGGCGATGCACATCTATCCCGAGGGCGATCTCGTCCGCATGGCGGTGAGCCAGTTTGAGGAATTAAAAAAAGAAACCCCACTCTCCACCGACCCTGAACTCAACGCCCGCGTCCAGCGCGTTGGTCAACGCATTGCCCGTGTCGCGGCCTACGATCTCCCCCATGCCGAGTGGGAATTCGTGGTCTTTGATGACCCCGAACAGATCAACGCCTTTGCGATGCCGGGCGGGAAGGTCGCAGTTTATACCGGCCTTTTTAAAGTCGCCCAGACCGAGGCCGATCTCGCGGTCGTGATTGGTCATGAGATTGCCCACGTGGTGGCCCGCCATGCCTCCGAGCGCGTCAGTCAACAAATCCTCGCGGCGGGGGGAAGCCTCGCGCTTGCGGTTGGCACGAGCGATATGGATGCCGGTCAACGCCGCTTGATTCTCGCTGGGGTGGGCTTGGGGACCACCGTCGGGGTCATGCTGCCCTATAGCCGTTTGCACGAGAGCGAGGCCGATGCCATCGGCATCCTCTACTCCGCTGAGGCGGGTTATGATCCCCGCGCTGCGATTGGTTTTTGGGAACGCATGGCTGCGGAAAAATCCGACAGTCCCCCGGAGTTCCTTTCGACGCACCCCTCCGACGCCACCCGCATGCGCAAATTGCAGACGCTCATGCCGGAAGCGGTCGCGATTTATGAAGCGGGGCTTTAGCGCCGCCACGGCTTGCATCTTCTCACAATCAGGACATCGTCTCAAGACATGATCGATCCGCTCAAGACTCTCAGCGAATACGCACGCTTCCCCTCGGTCTCTACCGATCCCGCCTACGCGGAGGGCATGGCACAGGCGCGCAACTACGCCACCGGACTCCTCGAGCAACTGGGTTTTGAGGTCGAAGTCGTCGAGACAAAGCTCCATCCCATTCTTCTCGCGGAACGCCACCGCAACCCCGATTGGCCCCATGTCGTCATTTACGGTCACTACGATGTGCAACCCGCCGATCCTTTCGAGCTATGGACCTCGCCCGCCTTTGAACCAACGGTTCGCGAGGGGCGGCTCTACGGTCGCGGAACCGCCGACAACAAAGGACCGACTGTCGTGCATATGAGTGCCCTCGCGCGGGTGCTGGAAGCCCATCCCGATTTGCCGCTCAACCTCACTTACGTAATCGAGGGGGAAGAGGAAATCGGAAGCCCCAGTATGCCGGAATTTTTTGACCGCTACGCCGCGCGGCTCGCGAAGGCGGACTGCCTTCTCGTTTCCGATACCGGCAGTCCCAACACCGAACAACTCGTCATCACCACCGGTTTGCGGGGCCTCGTGGATCTCGAGGTCAAATTGCGCGGGCCCGCCAGCGATCTGCATTCCGGAATTCACGGGGGTGCGGTCTATAATCCCCTGCAGGCGCTCGCCGAAATCTGCGCCTCCCTTCACAATCCCGACGGCAGCGTCAACGTTCCGGGTTTTTATGACGAAGTCCTGCCACTTTACGATTGGGAACGCGCCGAGTTGAAACGTTACCCCGAAACGGAGGAGAGCTATGCGAAACTCCTGGACGTGCCGGGCTTTTACCCTGCCAACGGACTCTCGCCCCTCGAGGCGGTGCGCTTCGGTCCCACTCTTGAATTCAACGGCCTTGGTGGTGGCTATCAGGGGGAGGGCAGCAAAACGGTTATCCCCAGTGAAGCCTTTGCCAAGATAACCTGTCGCCTTGTGGCGGCACAGGATCCACATCAAATTCAAGACGCCGTCATTGCGGCGATTGAGTCGCGTTGCCCCCAGGGGGTGCATTGCAAGATTCGTCGCGGCGGGGTCGCGTCGGCCTACCTCGTGGTGCCACCCGGACGCGAAAACACCCCCGCGGATCAGGGACCGGTCCTCGCGGGCGCCTTTGATGCCGCGCAAGCCGCGATTGCAAATCACTTTGGGAAGCCACCGCTCTACCTGCGCGAGGGGGGCAGCATCCCGGTCATTGCCGATTTCAAGGCGCGCGCCGGATTGGACGCTGTCATGATCGGGCTCTTCACTCCGCTCGATAATCTCCACGCCCCCGACGAAAGCTTTGACCTCGGCTTAATGGAACGCGCCGTTCCCGCCTTTGAGGATATTTTTAAAGCCCTCGCGGGCGTCTAGGGCTTGCGGGTCGGGCATTGCTCGGTGCCGCAACCACAGCCACCGGATTTCTTTTTACGCCGAAAGAGGCGATACAAAAAAGCGAGCGCTCCGAGGAGGACGATGACGACTAATACTGTATCCAAATATTGCATACCAGCCTCAGGCGAGCCACATTCCGATTTGATAGGTGAGAACCGCCGCCACCCAAGCGAGGGCGGTCAGCCCAAAGAAACTTCCCGCGGCCCAGCCCCAGTGCAGTTCCTTTGCAATTACCGCGACCGTCGCGCCGCACTGCATACAGAGGGCGAAGAATACCATAATGGAAAGCGCCACCGGTAAATTGAAGACCGCCTCACCGGCGCGCGGTCCGGATTCCCATTTCGCCTTGCTGAGGGTGGTGCGCAGATCGTCCGAGCCTTCATCAATTTCCCCACCGAGGGCGTAGGTGATCCCGAGGGTGGAAATTATGATTTCGCGGGCGGGGAAACTGGCGAGCACCCCGATCGTGATCTTCCAGTCATAGCCTGCCGGGGCGAAGATCGGTTGGACGGTGCGCCCAAAACGCCCCATGAAGCTTTGTTCGAGGTAGGCGGCATTCACGCGATGCTCGAGTTGTGCGGGGGAAAGGGCCGGGCTGGTTTCCGCCGCGGTCGCCTCGACTGCCTCAGCGAGTTCGGGCGGGCGGGGAAAATAGAGGAGCGCCCAGATGACAATGGTCATGGCGCAAATGACGGTGCCGGCACGAATGATAAATTCCGAGCCGCACTTATAAAGGCGATGCCCGATGCGGCTCAGTTGCGGCACGCGGTAATGGGGCAGTTCCATTACAAAGGGTTGACTCGTTACGTAAGGCGGGAGGCTGCGGTGCAGGAGCCAGGCGAGCGGTCCCGCCAGCAAGACTCCGATGAAATGCATCGCGAAGAGCGTGAGGCCTGCGATCGCCGCGCCGTATTGTGGTTCAATAAAAGCCCCGATCATGAGCAGATAAACCGGAAGGCGCGCTGAACAGCTCATGAGGGGTGCAATGAGAATTGTGATGCAACGCGCCTTGGGGTCGCTGATCGTGCGGGTTGCAAGGATCCCCGGAATCGCGCAGGCAAAACTGGAGAGGAGTGGCACGAAGCTCTTTCCGTTCAAACCGCTCCACGAAAAAAGTTTATCCATCAAAAAAGCGGCGCGTGCCATGTAGCCGGTCTCTTCCAAGAGTGCGATGAAGAAGAAGAGCACCAGGATCTGCGGCAGGAAAACCAAAAAGGCGCCGACCCCGCCAATCACGCCGTCCACCACCAAACTTTGCAACATGGGAGTCGCGGTCAAAAACCCGCCCGCGAAATCGCCGAGCTTTCCAACCCCGCCCTCAATCAGATCCATCAGGGGCCCTGCCCAGGTGTAGACTGATTGGAAGACGACATACATCATCCCGACAAAGACGAGCAGTCCCCAAACGCGGTGTAGGAGGAGTTGATCAATGCTCTCGGAGGTGCTGCGTTTTTTCATGGCGGCCTGCCGTTCGAGGATGTCGTTGAGGAGGGGATTGAGGAAACGGTAGCGCAGGAGGGATTCCGCGGCATCGGGTTGATAGCCCCCCATGTGGAGCTTTTCGCGGGCGCGGCGCAGGATCGGCTCGCGTTCTGGGGCAGTGGTCTTGAGGCGTTCCGCCACCGCGCTGCGTTTGTCGAAGAGGAGGCGTTGCAGTTCCCCTTCGCGCAGCGCTTCCCCGCGCTGCGTGATCAATTCATCGCGTAAATACTCCAGCGACTCCATGACCGCCTCGGGCCAACGGGGGCGCACCAGTATCGGACGCGTCTCCAGGGCGCGGGTCACCGCCTCCGCAAGGGCTCCCGTGCCGCGACGGGTGCGTGCTACGGTCGGCACCACCGGTACGCCGAGGCGTTGCTCCAGTAGTTTGCTGTCGATTTGCAAGCCCTTGCGCTCCGCCACGTCCCAGCAATTCAACGCAATCACCATCGGCACTCCCAACTCCGAAGCCTGCGAGGCGAGGTAGAGATTGCGTCTTAAATTTTCGACATCCACCACCACGATCACGAGGTCGGGTGGGGCGGCATCGGCGGAATGCCCCGCCAGGACGTCCACCGCGACCCGTTCATCCAGCGAGACCGCGTTTAAATTATAGGTGCCGGGCAGGTCGATGAGATCAACCCGTTCCCCGTTCGGAAGGGTCCAGGTCCCGGTCTTTTTCTCCACCGTGACCCCTGCGTAATTCCCGACCTGCTGTTGCAGGCCGGTCAACATGTTGAAAAGGGAGGTCTTGCCGGTATTCGGATTCCCGATCAACGCAACGCTCAACTGCCGGTCTGTATTCATCCGATCGCTTCCACTTCAATCCGCGCCGCGTCCTCAATTCGCAGACTCATCTGACAGCCGTTGAATTCAATCGCGATGGGATCCCCCAGCGGGGCCTCATGCGTCAGGCGCAATTCCTGATCCGGCAACAATCCCATCGTCATGAGGCGCGCGATGCAGGGATTCCCGCTGTCGAGTTTTGTGACGCGGAAGAGGCCGTCTTTTTTTATTCGATCCAGTCGCATAGGTAATATAGGCATCCAATGAGATTTAGTCTCAACTGGCAATGAAGAAAAGCCGCAATCCGTAGAAAGCAAACATTTGCTACAATTCGGAACCGAAGCGGGCCTTGTGACCCTTCGCGACCGCTACATATTTATCGGCCCATTCGCGGATTCCGGCGCGTTCCTCTGCGCTCAATTCGCGTACCACTTTGGCAGGTGCTCCCAGCACCAGGGAACCCGGCGGCACAATCGTCCCCTTCGTCACCAGCGCCCCCGCGCCTACGATCGATTGTTCCCCGATCACCGCGCCGTCCAAAACGGTCGCTTGCATTCCGATCAAACATTCGTCTCCGATTTCACAGGCATGAATCATCGCAGCGTGACCGATCGTCACATAGCGACCGACCTTCACCCCGAACTCATCCGCCAAATGCACGATCGTGCCGTCCTGCACATTCGAGCCCTCCCCGATCTCAATGGTCTGGATGTCGCCCCGCAGGACCGCCCCATGCCAGACGCTCGATTTCGGCCCCAGCGTCACCGCTCCAATCACCACCGCACCCTTCGCCACGTAGGCGTCGGCCGCCACTTCCGGTTTGCGATCCAAATATGCTTTCAAGCGTTCTTCTAGGGTCATCAATTAAAATTAGCAGAACTCGCCTGAAATAAAAGGAAGATGTTGGGCGGGGCTTTGCGTTTTTGGTTGTTAGTTGGGAATACCCTAGTCTTACTCATACTCTTAATCTTACTCTAGTTAAGA
>DKOX01000144.1:0-3156 GCA_002470925.1 Opitutia bacterium UBA7350
TGCAAACTTTATTTTAAATGGTATCTTTTACCGGTTGTCTCAGTCGAATTTACTCCTTTAAGTAATTATTAATTCCAGCGATATGATCCAAAATAACGACAACCAGAACGGCAAACGGGAGATCAACCTGCAGCAGCTAGCGCAGAACTTTATGAGCGGGATGCAGCGTCATTTTGACATGCTCGCCTTCAACCTTGCTTCGCAGGAAACGGTCACGGAGGCAAATTATAAGCAAATAGCGCATGCGCCACGGATTATGCCCGTCCCGGCTCAGCATCAGAATTTCGAGCAGACACAAGCCTATGCGCGCGATTTACTTTTAAAGCAATTGGTTAACGACGCGCTGAACCTTGCGGTAAGCGTGATGCACAATGCCCATTTCTTTTTGGCGATGGTCAAATGCACGGAGGGCAAACCGGAGTTGGCAAGTGAAAGGCAACACGCTGCGGAAGCCCTGCAAAAAGCCTTCTGCGAAGCCCGTTTTGATCAGAAATTTAATCTCTTGGAGGAGAATTATTCGATCCGGTGCGAATTGGAGGACACGATAACTTCCTTGGGATTCTGCCTTCAGGCTTTGGTTGAAAAGGGCGGCAAAGTCGGGTCCGCGCACCTGGATGAAAATGGCGAATTAAGTCTGGAATTCAAAGCAGTAACGGTTCCGGCGAAGAAAGAGGTGCCAGCCAAGTTGACTGAATATTTGAAAGTTTTCCGTGAGGGAGATTACATCACTTTCAATAATAAGGAACTCCAACTTATTCTGGTCACGGTTTCAGCTTTTGCTGACAGTCTCTTTAAATCAACTGCGAATTATACGCAGTCGATACAGGAAAATCATTAGATAGGCGCTGCAAAATGCGTTCGCAGCGCCCCATCCGTTTTCTGACCTTAAACATCGCGCATGGACGAGGTTTGTCGTCGTATCAGGGATTTCACGGCGTTAAGGGTATCGAACGCAATCTTCTGCGGATATCGCATCTTTTTAAAAGGGAAGCTCCCGATATTATCGCGCTGCAGGAGGTGGATGCGCATTCGCATTGGAACAAGAGGATCAACCTACTGGAATACCTCCAGTCCGCGTCGGGGTATCGCTACAGCTACCACGGTATCAATAATCTTCGCGAGGGTCGCAAGCCCTTGATTTATGGAAATGCGATCCTGTCTCGTTATGCCATCAGCTATGCGGAAAACCAGCCATTTGGGAATGCCGCCCTGGGCGAAAAAGGATTTCTTTATACTGAAATTCTAATTCACGGAAACGTTTTACCGGTGGTTAATTTGCATCTGGATTTTCGATCACGCAAACGACGTGTTAAACAAATTGAACGCTTGATTGAATTTTTAGAGGCACGTCATGTAAAAAGCGGAGGGGAGGGATTCCTCTCGCCGATTGTATGCGGTGATTTCAACAGTCGAGCCACTAAGCAACGCGACGCCGTGCGCCATCTGGTTCGATATCTGAGCGGTCACTGTGCCTATCAAATCCTGCCGAATGGAGGAAAAACCTTTCCCGCGCTGATGCCAACCCACGGGCTCGATTTTATCTTTGTGCCGCCATCTTTCAAAATCAAGAGCGGCAAGGTCCTGCGCGCATACGTCAGTGATCACCGCCCCGTAATTGCCGATCTCGAAATGAGGACGGGAAACGAGGGCTGATTACCGCTGCAGTTCGTCGGGCTCTTTTTCAAAGAAACTCAGCACCAGGTAAGCGCCGACCCCAATCACGATTCCCGAGTCGGCGATATTGAATGCGGGGTAGCGCCCGCCCTCCAAGATGAAGGGAATACTGAAGGGAAAATGGAGATCAAAGAAATCAATCACATGCCCATGCAGGAGGCGGTCCAGTAGATTGCCGAGAATGCCGCCAATGAGCAGGCCGAAGATCCATTGTTGGGAGTGTCGATGGAGTTGCAGGCTGTTGCGGAAGCAATAAATGGCGGCTAATGCAGCGAGCGCGGCAATCGATAACAGCACACCTTGACCTTCAAGAATCCCCCAAGCCGCACCGCGGTTGCCAAGGTGTACCAAATAGAAAAAATCTGGAATGAGAGTGATCGCTTCTTCGGGTCGATAAGTCCCGAAGGGCAAACGCTGACTGATCCAGAATTTGCTGGCCTGATCCAGAATAAAAACAAGCGCTGCGGTCCACAGCAGTCGTCCGTAAGTCTTCCGCTCGGGAACATGGATTTCAACCGACATCAGTCGTCGTCTGATATTATTTTTGGTGCGTCCGAGCTGTCGCTGAAGAGTTCTTCCACGACTCGATCGTTTTTACGGCGATTGTTTTTCTCAAATTCCTGCTGACCCTCAAGTGAGAAACGGGCGAAGGGGACCGCTTCGAGGCGTTCCTTTTTGATCGGCTCAGCGGTTTGCTCGCAAACACCATAGGAGCCATCGAGCATACGCTGTATGGCTTGCTCGATTTCATAGAGGGCATCCTGTTCGCTTGATAAAAGGCTCAGGGCAAAATCGCGGTCAAAGGCATCGGTTCCTGCATCGGCCTGATGGTTGCCATAATTGGAGAGGTCACCGGCATCCTCCCGTGTGGAATGCATGAGGGTGTCTGAGGTATGCAAGTCCAGTTCATCCTGAAGGTGCTGGCGCAAATTGACCAACAGCTTGTAGTATTTTTTCCATTTACGTGGAATCGCAGCGGCCTGTTCCGAAACGATTTTTTTCTTTTGCGATGGGTTGAAACCGAGAATATCGGCGAGGGAGGCCGCCTCGTGTACACGCTTTTCGACTGGCGCGGCGTTCTGATCAACGATTTTCTTGTTAGCGACAACCTTCTTTGCCGGAGGAGCCTTTGCCTTTGTTTTTGGATTATTTTCTTCGGTTTTCTGAGATTTCCGTGCGGCGATGACTGCTTCTACTTCATCGAGCGAAAAACTTGTGGGCGCTGCTTTGGTGACATCGCTCACCGCCTCACTGCGTTCCACCGAGGCTTTCTTGAGCGCTAGTTTTTTGCGGGCGGCAGCGCCGGTTTTACCGGTCGTTTTTTTAGCCGGACTTTTTTTGGCGGCCGCTTTCTTGACGATTTTCTTGGCGGGAGACTTGGCGACCGCTTTCTTTTTTGCCGGTACTTTTTTGGCTACTTTTTTAACGGCCTTCTTGGCTGGAACCTTTTTTTTCACCGCTTTTGTTGCCGCGGCTTTCTTG
>DKOX01000144.1:3299-9398 GCA_002470925.1 Opitutia bacterium UBA7350
CTTTTTCACCGCAGTTTTTTTAGTAACTTTCTTGGTGGTTTTTTTTGCCATGGCAGAATTAGGTAAGTTTAAGTTTATAATTATAAATTGGCTTTAAGTGCTTGCGCGCAGCGGGGTGAAACGGGACCCCATTCCTCGGTTGCGACAAGCTCAGGGACCCAGCGCCAACTGCGTGGGCAGCGTACACCATCGGCATGACTGACTTCGGCAGTCAGTTTTTCCGCAGCGGCATCGGCGATGAGATTGACCTGAGAAAGAATAAAAAGTTCAGGAAGATCCGCTTCATATTTTTGAAGCAGTTGGAATGTGGGATCCGATGGGGGTGCAGTGAAGACGGCCTTGGCATCGAGGCTTTGACCGATCGTCTTTTGTTGGCGCAAAACCTCCAGTGGTTCGTTTAACATACCAACGAGGCATTCGCGCAGGGCGATGACGTCGGCAGCGACATCCGGGTTTTTCCAGCCCGCATCGATGCGGGGCCATTCGAGGAGGGCGGCGGGTTCATGCGATGCCTCGCTGTCACTGCGGGCGTAGTTCCAGGCTTCATCTGCGGTGAAAGGGAGGATCGGCGCCAAGAGGCGTGTGAATACATCAAAGATAATTGCAATTGCGGTCTGGGAAGAACGGCGCAGAGGGTCGTTTGGTGCAGCGGTGTAGAGGCGGTCCTTTAGGATATCGTGATAGGTTGCCGAGAGGGTGTTGGCGCAGAATGGATCGAGGAAGTCTTTAAAGGCGCGGTGGAATTCGTAGGCCTCATAGGCTTCGGTCACCTGTGCGACCAATTGCGCAAGTTGATGCAGCGCCCATTTGTCGATGGCGTTTAATTCCGCAAGAGGGACCGCATCTTTGGCGGGGTCAAAGTCGTGCAAGTTTCCGATTTGGTAACGCAGGGTGTTGCGTATATTGCGGTAATTGTTCGCGACGTTTTTAACGATATTATCAGAAACGGGGACATCGCCACGGTAGTCTTGCGAGCAAATCCACAGGCGTATGATGTCGGCTCCGTATTGTGAGATCCATTCGCTCAATGGACGGGCGGCGCCATCGCTCTTGGAGAGCTTCGTGCCGTCTTCCTTTACGATAAAGCCGTGAGTGAGGAGATTTTTATAGGGTGCGGCACGGTCGGCGATTACGGCGGTCCAAAGCGAGCTCTGGAACCAACCCCGGTGTTGGTCGGAACCTTCCAGGTAAAGATCTGCAGGCCATTTGAGCGTATCGCGTTTTTGGAGCACGGCGCGGTGCGAGCTGCCGGAATCGATCCAAACATCGAGGGTATCGGTACCGCATTTGAGTTCGCCCGGGGCGGGCCAGGATTCGGGGAGTTCAATCCCCGCGAGGAGCTCGGCGGGGGACGCCTTGAACCAAAGATCGGTGCCGTGTTGCGCGATTTTTGGGGCGAGGGCACGAATCACATCTGCGTCGAGATAGGCCTGTCCCTCGGCGTCATAAAATGCGGGAATGGGAACGCCCCAGGTACGCTGACGACTGATGCACCAGTCGGGACGATTCTCGACGGCGGCCCGGATGCGGTTTTTGCCCCAGGATGGAATGAAATTTACCTGATCCAGCGCGTCCAAGGCGCGCTGGCGATCGCCGGATTTATCGAGGGCAATGAACCATTGGTCCATGGCGCGGAAGACCACGGGGGTCTTGGAACGCCAGCAATGCGGGTAGCTGTGTTCGATTTTCTTTTTTGCGATCAAGCTGCCGTTCTCGGCGATGATGCGCAAAACCCCGAGGTTGGCGGGCGAGGGTTTGCCGTCGTCGCTTTCCAAAACTGAGGCGCCGACCAATTCGGCGGGGACTTGCCCATCCTCAAGGTAGCAACCGGAATCATCCAAGGGGCAGTAAATATCCAGTCCATACTTCATCCCTGTGATGTAATCGTCCAGGCCGTGCCCCGGGGCAGTGTGAACGCACCCCGTTCCGCTTTCGGTCGTCACGTATTCGGCGTTCAGAATCGGGGAAGGGCGGTCAATAAAGGGATGACGCGCCTCAAGGTTTTCGAGTTGAGAACCGGTGTAAGTCGCGAGCGTTTGGACATCCTTCAGTTCGCATGCCCCCGTGACCGCTTCGAGCAGCGGGGTCGCGACAATCAGCGTGCCCTTGTCGCTGCGCACCGCGCTGTATTCGATGTTGGGATGGACTGCCACTGCGAGGTTGGCGGGCAAGGTCCAGGGGGTGGTGGTCCAGATCAGGATCGAGGCGTCGGCAGTATCAAGGGCCAGCGCCTCCCGGGCTTCGGGGCTGAGCGGAAGTTTGACGTAGATGGAAATGCTCTTGTGCGGACGATATTCGATTTCTGCCTCCGCGAGGGCGGTAGCGCAAGGGATCGACCAATAAACGGGTTTTTTCGAGCGATACACAAGGTCCTGCTCGACAAAACGGGCCAAGGTCTCAAATTCAGCGGCCTCGTATTCGGGCTGGATGGTCCAATATTCGTTTTCCCAGTCGGCAAGGACGCCCAAACGCTGGAATTGCTCGGTTTGGAGCAGTCGGTATTTGTCCGCAAAGGCCGCGCAGGCTTCCCGGACTTCCAAAGGGGTGTAGTCAGTGCGTCCGGCATCCTGGAGTTCGCGCGAGACCTTGTGCTCAATCGGGAGGCCGTGACTGTCCCATCCCGGAATGTAGGGGGCATTGTAACCCTGCATCCATTTAAAACGCAGAATGGTGTCTTTGAGGGTTTTATTGAGGGCGTGACCGAGGTGGAGGTCGCCATTGGTAAAGGGCGGGCCATCGTGTAATATGAAATCCGGCCCAGCGGCATTCTTGCCCAGTATTTTATTGTATACATCGCAGTCATGCCATTGCTGCATGCGTGCCGGTTCGCGCTGCGCCAGGTTTCCGCGCATCGGGAAGCCTGTTTGTGGCAAGTTGAGTGTCTCTTTGAGGTCTTGGACCATTTTTGATATTCCGGTTAAAACCAGACTTTATTGGGAAATCGCGGCAGTCTGTTTCTTTGTAGAGTGCTGTCAAGCTAGCAGCGGCGTAAATCGCTCAATTTGTGATAATCTTCCAAAAATAGACTCGCCCAATGCGGCGGATAGGTCTTGCTATATCTTTTGCTCGTTTTTCCTGAACCATGATGCTCGCCTTAATCCAGCTCTCCGTCGAAGCAATGAACCCAGTGGTTCTGATTTTACTCTTGTTGCTTGGACTGGTTGCCTTGGGTGGGGGGGGCGAGTTGCTGACCCGTGGCGCGGTGGCGATTTCCATAAATTTACGCATCGAACCGCTCATCGTGGGGCTGACGGTCGTCTCGCTGGCGACATCAATGCCCGAGTTCACCACTACTTTAACCGCCGCGGAATCGCATCCGGGATTGGCGCTGGGCAACATCTTGGGCAGTAATATTGCCAATACCGGACTGATCCTCGGTTTGGCGGCGCTCCTCGTGCCCCTGCAGGTTAAATTGCGTTTGATTGAACGCGAGGTGCCGTTTTTGATAATCATAACGGCACTGTTCGGTATCTTTATCTTTACCAATGGTTTAGAGCGATGGGAAGGGTGTTGCCTCTTGGCGGTGACACTTGCTTATTTAGTTTACATAGTGCGCAAGGCGAGGGAGGAACGCTGGTCGCCGGAAGGCACCTTACCCCAAATACAGCTTCCTACCGTGCTCGCGCTTATGGTGGTAATGCTGGGTGCAGCCCTCCTGGCGATCGGGGCGGATTTATTGGTGCAATCCAGCGTGGAAGTCGCCAAGCGCATGGGCGTGAACGATATCTTCATCGGGCTCACGGTCGTGGCGATTGGAACGAGTTTGCCCGAATTGGCGGCCTGTATCGCAGCAGTACGGGCAGGGCAGGGTGACCTTTGCGCCGGTAATATCGTTGGTTCAAATTTATTTAACCTCCTCCTCATCGGGGGCGGTGCGTCCGCGATCAAAAGTTTGCCCATTGATTTCGCGGAGATCGGCCTTGAGTATTTTGCGGCATTGCTACTTACCATCTTCCTGCTCTGGATTGTGCGGAGCGGTCACACCGTAAGCCGACGCGAGGGAGCCTATCTTCTGATGCTCTATCTCACTTTTATTCTGCTTGCGACCGTTAAGCAATATACCGATTTCATTTAATTCGTTTCCAAAATTTAAAACATGACAGAGAAAATTAAACCGGTCGTGCTCATCATCCGTGATGGCTGGGGAGAAAATCATGACGCGTCGCAGGACGCCCACAACGCCGTCAAATTGGCAAAAACGCCGGTGGCGGATCGTTTGACCGCGGAATGGCCTCGCACCGAGATTAAAGCCTGTGGTCTTGCGGTCGGTTTACCGGAGGGGATCATGGGGAATTCCGAGGTCGGCCACCAAAACATTGGCGCGGGCCGGGTGGTGGATCAGGAGATCGTTCGTATCAACAAGGGAATTGCCACCGGATCGGTGAAGGAGAGCGAAGCCCTGCAGGCGGCGTTTAAAAACGCCCAAGCCAAGGGCAGGGCCCTGCATTTCATGGGATTGGTCTCGGACGCCGGGGTACACGCGATGCTGGATCATCTGTATGGTCTTTTGGCAGTCGCGAAAGATGCGGGGGTCAGTAAGGTTTATCTTCACGCCTTTACGGATGGTCGCGACACCGGTCCCTTTACCGGGAAGGGTTTTATCGAGGCGGCAGAAGCGAAAATGGCAGAGCTCGACATCGGGCAGATCGCCTCCGTTTCGGGCCGCTATTGGGCAATGGATCGCGACAACCGCTGGGATCGCGTCCAACGCGCCTACGATGCGTTGACAGGCAATAAGGTTGAACGAAGCTTCCCCTCTGCAGCAGAGGCAATTCAAGCCCAATACGACATGCCGGAGACTGAAGGGACTAAAGGCGATGAGTTTTGCCCGCCTTCGGTCATCATTGACGCAGAAGGTAAACCCGTCGGCACCATTCAGAACGGTGATTCCGTCATCTTTTTCAATTTTCGTGGTGACCGTCCGCGGGAATTGACGCGCGCATTCATTCAGGAGGACTTCGAGGGCTTCGACCGCGGCGCACAACTGGACCTCTACTTTGCAACCCTGAGCGAATATCAGGTGGGCTTGTGTCCCAATGTTATTTTTCAAAAGCCGCCTAAGATGGATGGCATTCTTGGAGCTCACCTCGCCGCGCAGGGGATCGCGCAATTCCGTTGCGCCGAGACCGAGAAATTCCCGCATGTCACCTTTTTCTTTAACGATTACCGGGAAGAACCCTTTCCGGGGGAAGACCGCGAATTGATCCCGAGCCGCAAGGATTGTGCGACCTATGACGAAAAGCCGGAGATGTCGGCCTACGGCATCCGCGATGCGACCGTCGCCGCGATTCAATCCGGGAAATACGGCCTCATTGTCGTTAATTTCGCCAATCCCGATATGGTCGGTCACACCGGAGTATTGGAAGCCTGCATCGAAGCCTGCGAAGTGGTGGATAGCTGCGTCGGCGACTTGCTCGCGGCGGTGGACGCGGCGGGCGGCGCGGCGCTCATCACTGCCGATCATGGAAACTCCGACCAACTTTGGAACAGCGCGACCAATGGCCCACACACCGCCCACACCTTAAATCCCGTAGAGGTGGTGGTTTACGCTGCCGAGCACAAAGACGCTCAACTGGCGAGTGGAGGTGCCTTGGGTGATATCGCACCCACCATTCTGGAACTGATGGCATTGGAGCAACCCGCCGCCATGACCGGACAAAGTTTATTACAATCCTAGGCTAGCTTGCGCAAATGAGGCATCCAAACGTTGACAATCGGTGTCCATTTGAATGTTAATATTAGTTTGACGAAGTATCGGGGTGTGGCGCAGCCTGGTAGCGCGCGTCGTTCGGGACGACGAGGTCGCAGGTTCAAATCCTGTCACCCCGACCATAAAACAACCGCCACTTGTTGGCGGTTTTTATATGGGCGCAAGTGGACAAATTTTATGGCTGCAGCGATGATGCGAGTCATTGCATATTTGTTTTGCTACCGATGCGCAGGAAACGAAGGTTCAAGACTCGGCACGGGTCTTACTTGCAGCTTGCCTGTTGCAATAGCTGCTATTTTTTTGTTATTACTTTAACAATACCGCGCGTAGCTTTTTTATATAACTCCATGCCTGAAGTTCTCAAAGCCAAAGATTTTTTTGACCAAGGG
>DKOX01000064.1 GCA_002470925.1 Opitutia bacterium UBA7350
GGGTGCGCGATTTGGCGCAGGCGCGGCTTTTGCCGATTCGCCAATCGCTGGGACAATTCCTGAGCGGGTTCCCGATGGAGGGCTTAATGGACGGACTCACGGGCATAAGGCTGGGGCATGCGCCGGAGCGGAAGGGTGAGGCGATCCGCCTTGCGGAGTGGCTGGAGTCCTGCCTTGGAGGGAAGTTCAAAATTCAGACCGGGCTTTTTGAGGCAGCATCGCCTCAGGCGGAGCCCCTGCAATTAAACATGCTTTGGGATTATGCGGACGATCGTTATCTCAAATGGGAGCTTTATTGCGAGGGGGAGCGCGCGCGTTTTGATTTCAAGTTCGGCGCCGGGGCAAAATCCTTCATGACGCAACTCAAGCCGCTGGCGCCGGAGCAAGCCTTGGCGGAGGCCCTCTTTTTCTAGGGGATAAACTACAAGGGTTAAGCCTTGCCTGCGCTTGGGCGGATTGATTCAATACGCTTTGAAAAACTAGGAGCTACTGTCGCCCATTAATGGTTTAAAATGCCGCAGAATTTGAAAAGTGAGATCCCCGCTCAAGAGGCAGACCAACGCCTCGCTTTGATGCGTGCCATGTGGCGGAGTCGCTTGGGCGACCTGCGGGAACAAAGCCTCATTCGTCAGGGGAAAGGCTGGTTCCATATCTCGGGAATGGGGCATGAGGCCCTTGCGACCGCCGCATTGCATCTTGAGGCGGGTGATTACGCTTTCCCATATTATCGTGACCGGGCTTTTTGTGTGCAGCGGGGGCTGAGTGATGCCGCACTCGCGCTGGCGTTTTATGCCAAGCGTGATTCCTCCAGTGGTGGGCGTCAGTTGACCGGGCATTTCAGTGACCGCGCTTTGAACATCTGGAGCCACCCCTCGCCGGTTGGCGCGCACCTCTTGCCGGCCTGCGGGGCGGCTTGGGGTATTCAAATGGATGGCTCGGGACAGGTGGTGTATGCTTCGCTCGGCGAGGCGGCGGCGCGGCAGGGCGATTTCTACGAAGCGGTCTGTTTTGCGAAGGAACGGCAGTTGCCGATTGTTTTTGTAGTGGAGGACAACCGCATTGCGATCAGCACCGACACAGAGCGGACCAATCCCCTCGCGCTGGGAATCTTGGCGGCGGAAGAATGGCGACGGGTTGACGGGGTCGAGGTGGATGCGGTTTCAGCGGTGATGGAGGATGCCATTGAATTTGCGCGTTCGGGCAAAGGTCCCGCTTTTGTATGGTGTGATGTGGAGCGTTTCTCAAATCATTCGAGCGCGGATGACCAGCGCATGTATCGGGCTTCCGATGAACTGGAAGCCCTGCAGGCCCGCGATCCGGTGGCGCTTTACCGGGTGCAGTTGATCGAGTCGGGTATCTTGACCGAAGCAGAGGCCGAGGCGCAGGAAACAGAAATAAAGGCGGAGGTTCGCGCCGCGTATAAGGCCGCCGAATCCGCGGAGGATCCCCTCGCAAAGGAACAGGGCACGCACCTCTATGGGCCGGTTTATGAACCGGAGCCTGTTCCGGTGGAGTTGGACTCGGAGTGCCGGATTCTGGACGCGGTCAATCGCACCTTTCACGCCGCCTTGGATCAATTGCCGGAGGTAGTCTTCTTTGGTGAGGATATTGCGGATCCGAAGGGCGGGGTCTTTAATCTGACGAAGGGGCTTTCAACCAAGGACCCCGGGCGGGCAGTGAATTCACCCCTCGCGGAATCCACCATTATGGGAGTCGCGGTCGGTCTGGCGTCCTACGGCAAGCGTCCCTGTTTTGAAATTCAATTTGTGGACTTCATTTATCCCGGCTGGAACCAGTTGGTCAGCAACATGGCGACCTTGCGCTGGCGGAGCTTCGGGCAATGGGAATGCCCCTTGGTGATTTATGCACCCTGCGGGGGGTATCTGCCCGGCGGGGCGCTTTGGCACAGTCAATCCGGTGAGGCGAATTTTGCGCGGATTCCCGGTCTGCGGGTGGTGGTGCCCTCGACGCCGAACGATGCGGCGGGGCTTTTTTGGGCGGCCTTGCGCGGGAGTGACCCCACCATCATTCTACTGCCGAAGCATTTGATGTGGGCGGCGCAGGCCGCCCCGGCACCCGTGCCGCCTGTCTCACTCGGCAAAGCCCGGGTCTTGCGTGAAGGGGATGTCCTGACCTTGGTGACCTGGGGAAATTGCGTGGAATTGGTGGAGGAAAGCCTCGAAAAAATGGAGGCTGAGCTCGCGATCGAATGGATCGACCTGCGTTCGATCGCCCCCTGGGACCGGGAGTGCCTCATGGAATCGGTCTGTAAAACGGGACGATTGCTCGTGGTTCAGGAGGACAATATCACCGCGAGTATCGGGCAGATGTTGGTGGCGGAGCTGTGCAGTGAGCGCCGGGTTTTGGAGGCCTTGAAAAGTCCCCCGGCAATTGTTTCGAAAGGCGACGTCCACATAGGCTTTAATCCGATTTATGAATACGCCGCCCTGCCGGATCATGAGCGGGTTGTGAATGCGATTGAACGTATTCTGGGAACCGCCTTGAAGTCCTCGCTGGAGGCAGCAGAATCGAGCGAGCAATCGGATGCGCCTGCCGCGCCAACCCACACACCCGCCGGAGAAGCAAAACCAACCATGAATGCCGACAATCCAATTAAAACGATCACGGTGCCCATTCTGGGGGAGGGGATTCGAGTGGCGCGCATCGTGGCGGTGCATAAAGCGGTGGGCGATCTCGTCGCAGCGGATGAAGCGCTCTGTGAAGTCGAGACCGACAAGGCGGTTTTCCCGATCGAATGCGAGGTGGAGGGGCGCTTGCTCGAGTGGAACGCAGGCCTGGATGATGAGGTCAAGGTAGGGCAGGAATTATTGAAGCTTCAAATTGCGGGAGAGGCTGTCGCAACGGATGCTCCGGCAGCGGTGGTCGATCCTACCCCGGTAAATACAGGGCTCTCTCCGGAGGCGATTCAGCAAATACAGGGAATCATCCCCGCAACCATTGACATGACTTGTCGCTGGGAGGCGGTGCGTGCCGCTCGCTTGCGGAGTAAAGCATTGGGCGGCGGAACCCTTTCTCCGGTGACGATGGCGGCATGGGTGGCGGTGCAGTCGATGAAGTCACACGAGCGTTTTGCCGCTTATGTATGCGGCGGCAAGCTGCGGGAGGACGAAGCTGATTTCGATCTGGGAATTGCGGTTGCCTTGCCCGGGGATGTTTTGGAGACCGCAGTGGTACCGTCTGCCAACAAACTGACATGGGAATCCTTCCCGGAGGCGGTGAATCGGGCCTTGAAAAAAGCGCGCCAAGGGGAATCAGTTTCAAAGAATCGCGTTTCACTGATTATTTCCAGTCTGGGGACCTACTCGGTGCGTTCTGCTATTCCGGTAGTGGTGCCGCCCGCGGTGGCGACGCTCTTTGTGGGGGCGCCTCAAAGCCTGCCGGATCCGAAGTCCGAAACGGGTGCCTTGATGGAGGCCGTTTCCTTGGTCCTGACCTTTGACCATCGCTGGATCAATGGTGTGGGTGCCGCCGCCTTCCTTTCAAAGGTGCGCAAGGGGATCGAGCGTTTTGACTTGGTCTGAGTTGCCAGCGGGCGGTTTTGACGCTCATTTGTTTTAAAGAATGAAACAGGCATGCGAGCATTGTGGGGTGATTTTTTCGCCAAAGGTACCGGGTGAACGCTTTTGTTGCGGGGGTTGCGAAGCGGTGGCGGGCTTACTGGCGCGTGAGGGTCTGGAAGAGTTTTATCGTCGGCGCGATGCCCCCAGTCAACCGGTTGGGGAATTGCCGCAGGTCAATGTATCCTGGGCAATGGCTGCGCAGGCGGAGGCCGAGGCGGGTTCTGGAACTGCGGCAGGGGGGCATCTGCGGATTGAGGTGGAGGGCATGACCTGCGCGGGATGTGCCTGGTTGATCGAATGCCTCTTTAACCGGGAAACCGGTGCAAATCGCGGTGCGGTTTCTTTGACGGGCGGCTACCTGGATATGTGGTGGAAAAAGGATGCAGGCTTCAACATGGCGGATTTCATCACACGGCTTGCGGGCTATGGATATCGGGCCAAAGCCTACCGCCGCAGTCGATTCAGGGCGGTCCCTGCACCGCATGGATATTTTGCAATGGGCCTCATCTTTAGCCTGAATGCCGGCTTTTTGATCTGGTTGAATCGACTCAGCCAGCAGGAGGGTCAGGCCGAGCCCTCCTTGCGCATCGTATTGAATGGCTTGCTTGCTGTAAGCCTACTCGCGGGGGCGGCTTGCTGGCTGGTCTGGGCCTCTCGCTTGCGGCGAAAAGGCATCGACAAGGGAGCGGTCGCCTAATTGCCGGGGGCAATGAAATTTTCCGGCAGGGGCGGGAGTTCCAATACCATTGGCTCCGGTGCAGGTTTCGATTTGGCCTGCAGATGTTTATTGCAGATCAGATCGCGAATGAGGGGGTCGTAGGCTGGATCCTGCGTAAGTTTGGCGTAGGCGCCTTCGGTTGACTCAATAAAAGTTTTACACCGGGCGACGTGGGAGGGGTTGGGTTCGTTCGCTTTTATTTCTTTATTCAGGTAAGCGAGTGCTGGTTCGACTCCGCGATATTGAAAGGCTTTCAGCAATGAAAGGTTCAGGGTTTTACGCGAGCAGGGCTTGAGCCACCAATCCCGGCGCTGTTCCGAAGCCATGATAATTAATTGGTCCACCTGGCGATCGTTGGCGACGCGCTGCTGCGGGCTTAGGGTTACATAGGACTCCGTCGCCAATGCAATCGCATGGTCCAATTGTTGTGCAATTGCCAGGGTTTGCTGACTTTTGTTTTCATACGATGCCCCCGCAAAAAAAGTGGCGAAGGTTCCACACATAAGTGCACCAAGCAGTAAGGTATTGGAGATCTTATTCATGCTGTATAGGACTGATAGTTATAAGGAAAGGGCGGGCGGTTGAATTCGGGCGCGGATTTAGGGCTTCCCGCTACTTACTTCCCGAATTTGGGTGCTGTCGATCAAAGTTTCGCCAGCATACATTTTGGTCACAACAACAAGGGGTTTGCCGGCTTCGCACCAGCCCCCTTCGCGCAGGCGGGTAAAGGCGGCTTGGATATTGTCTTCCAGTTCGTGCACAAATTCCATGAAGAAGGGTTCGATCCCGTGTAACAGAAGGAGCTGCTTGAAAAGGATGGGGTTGTCGGTAAAGGCGTAAACCGGGACATTCGGACGCAGCGAGGACAGTTTTTGAGTGAAGATACCACGCCGGGTAAAGACGAGAATGGGTGCGTCCATTTCAGTGGCAAGGTATGCTGCGGAGCGAAGCATTTTACTCTTGGGTAGATTTAAAACAATGTCCTTGCGTAAATTTTCAGTTTGTTCCTGTTCGATTCGGGTGGCGATGCGGTTCACGGTTTCCACGCATTCCACCGGATATTTCCCGACCGTGGTTTCGCCGGAAAGCATGACGCAGTCAGCCTGTTCCCGGATCGCATTGGCAATGTCGGTGACCTCTGCCCGGGTTGGAATGGGGGAATCGATCATCGATTCCAGCATATGCGTGGCAACAATGACCGGCTTGAGTTGGCGAATGCAGGTGTTGATGGCGCGGCTTTGAATGACGGGCAAATCCTCAAACGGGCATTCCACTCCAAGGTCGCCCCGCGCAATCATTAGGCCGTCAGCCGCCAGGATGATTTCATCCAGATTGGAAATGGCCTGTTGGTCTTCAATCTTGGCAATCACTTTTGCCGGGCTGTTGCGTTGGCGAAGGTATTCATGAAATACATCGAGATCCGCCGGTTCCCGCACGAAGGAGAGCGCAAAAAAGTCGATCTTCTCAGCAATCCCGACATCGATGTCGGCTTGGTCTTTTTCAGTGAGGGAGGGCAGGTTCACCCGCACGCCCGGCAGGTTGATGTGGCGGCGATTGCCGAGGGAGCCCGGAATGCAGACCTCGCAGCGCACCCGCGTGCCGTTCATTTCTTTCACCTCGAGCCGGATAAGGCCGCTGTCCACCAACACGGTGTCGCCGACCTTTATATCGTTGGCAAAGCCCTCGTAATTGACGTCAACCCGGCGAACGCCGCTTTCGCCAATTCCGCCCAGGCCCTCGCCGTAGGTGAAGTCAAAGATTTCGCCGCGTTCGAGTTCAAAGGTTTCCGGGACATCGCGGGTGCGAATCTCGGGCCCCTTCACATCCATAAGGATCGCGATGTGTCGCCCGATGCGCTCGCCCGCCGCGCGTACTTTGTGAATGATTTCACGGGTCCATTCGTGGTCGGCGTGCGCCATATTGATACGGCAGATGTCAACGCCCTCGCGAATGAGGGCTTCCAATGTTTCAGCTTCCTGAGTAGCCGGGCCGACGGTGAAGATAAGTTTTGTTTTCCGGTGAGTGGTTCTCATAAGAGTTTTTATAGGATCCGCTATAGGGCTGCGGGGTCAACAACGTGGATGGCGAAGTCTTTGTTAAGGTTAAGGCTGGCAAAGCGATCATTAACGCATTCCAGACTATTGCAATCTTTGCTTAGGTGGGCGAGGTAAACATTTTGTAGCTGCGAACTGCCGTTCATTTCAAGGAGCGCCTCAAAGGCGGCGTTGTTGGAGAGGTGGCCGTGTCGGCCACGGATGCGTTGCTTGGTGGACCAGGGCCGCTTGGTGTCCTTCTCGAGGAGCGCCTCGTCATAGTTGGCCTCGATCACCAGGGTTTGTACCGAACGCATCTGCTCAAATACATGGGCGGGCACGTAGCCGAGATCCGTAATCCATGCGAGGCTTTGTGGCGGGGTGGATGCCCCGTCCCCCCAGCGAAAGACATAGCCTACCGGGTCATAGGCGTCATGGGGCAAGGCGAAGGAACGCACCTCAAGATCCCGGAAGTGGAAGGTTGTGCCAGTTTCAAAAACCTGCCAATTCGGGCGTTTGCTGAGTTTGGCCTGCACCGCATCGGCGGTATCACGGTTTGCAAAGATCGGGAGATCCGGGCGACGGGAGAGCCCCCGAATCCCCTGCGCATGGTCGCTGTGTTCGTGGGTGAGGAAAACCGCCTGAATTTGATCGATGGATTCGCCGAGGGATTCAAGTTTCGCTGCAATTCGTTTTGCGCTGAAACCGGCATCGATTAGAATCTTGCTTTCGGGGGTGCGAAGGAGGGCGCAGTTACCCAAACTACTGGAGCCAAGAATCTGAAAATCGCGATGCATGTACTACTTTGTTAATTAAGATTTGGACTTCCGCAAAGTATTTTTACGCGCTTGCCTCTGAAAAAGGAGCGCCTATGAATAGTAGTTTATCCCATCAGGTCACTTCCTTGCTCCAATTGCTGCATTAAAGGCAGGAGGGTTTTGTAAGCGTTCCGCGGGGTAAACGATTTTTTACGATGAAGACCGAGAAAAACAAGCCAGCGCAGGAGGATTTACTCCCGGCGGCGGGTGCGCCCGAAAAGAGCTACGATAAGGATTTTGTCCTGACCGATGCTTACCGCGAGAGCATGCCGGATATGCAAAATGCGGACGCCCGTGAAATCTATGGAGCGAACGTCCCGATTCTGAAAGTGGGGATTTCCAATTTCCGCTTGCCCCTGCGCTACATTCGCCCGAACTCCGATACCATCAATTTGGAAACCTCCGTGACCGGCACCGTCTCGCTGGAGGCTAACCAGAAGGGGATCAATATGTCGCGTATTATGCGCGTTTTTTACGAGTTTGAGGAACGTATTTTTACTCCGGACTTACTGCAGGAGATTTTGCTGTCCTACAAAAAGGAACTGCGGGCGCACCGCGCCCAATTGAAATTGGAATTTGAATACCCGATCCTCAAGCCGAGTCTTCGCTCTGGATTGGAGGGTTGGCAATACTACCGCAGCGCTTTTGAAGGGCGTATCGATGAGCTGAATCGCTTCCGCAAATACCTGCACTTTGATTTTGT